>JBDTON010000148.1:0-18773 GCA_039933195.1 Sphingomicrobium sp.
CGCCGAGCGCGTCGTCCTTGTAATAATATTCGATGATCGTCCGCGGCAGCTGGGTGCCTTCCTCGATTCCCAAGCGCTTCGACAGAGAACCGGCGGCGACGTTGCGCACCACCACCTCGATCGGGATGATCTCGACCTGGCGGATCAACTGCTCGCGCATGTTGAGGCGGCGGATGAAATGGGTGGGCACGCCAATCGCCGCGAGCGACGTGAAGATATGCTCGGATATGCGGTTGTTGATCACGCCCTTGCCGCTGATCGTGCCGCGCTTCTGCGCGTTGAACGCGGTCGCGTCGTCCTTGAAATACTGAATCAGAGTACCGGGTTCCGGACCCTCGTAGAGGATCTTGGCCTTGCCCTCATAGATCTGGCGGCGGCGAGCCATCGGCGAAGCGCTACTCCAACGAAATTCGGAAGGAGCGCGCGCTATAAGCGAGGAGCGCGGTGCGTGCTAGTCCGCGCTCCTCGCTTTTGGCTCAGTTGCACCGAGCGCGTTTGGGTGCTGCGGTCCAGGGCGCCTGGTATTCGATCTGGTTGAGCACTTTGAACGCGTTGCCGATCGCTCGAGCCAAGCTGCCAAGGCCGCCAGCAATGGCGGCGTTCAGTTCGTTGCGCCCCGCCTGATAATGACGGTCGAAGATCTCATCTACCATGGTGGCCATCCTTTCCTCTTTCGTTTTGGTTCGCGTCAAAGTGCGAGCGGGAAGCTGTCGACGAGGTCATTGGCGGGGCAGCCAAGCGCCTGTTCGATGACCTCGAGCCGGGAAGCCTCGCTCAGCGCCAGCCAGGAGCGCGCGGTGGAGCGGCGCGCTTCGGCCTTGGCGACTTGCTCAACAGGTCCATCTTCAATGAACGCACGGGTGCTGAGGCCATAAGTCATCGCGAGTCTCCTGTTCTGTTGTTGGCCGCCGGCGAGGATGGGCTGTGAGGGGGGATCAGTCCCCGCCGGCGACTTGATTTGGAGATAGGTTTTACCCGTTCGTTTCGCCAATCAAACGCTCGACAGAATCCATAAACTGGGCTTATGAGGAGAGGCGATGAGACGCCTTCCTCCACTTGCCGCGATCCGCGCGTTCGAGGCGGCCGCGCGGACCGAGAATTTCACCGCCGCGGCGGCTGAGCTCGGAATGACTCAAGCGGCCGTCTCGTATCAGGTGAAGAGTTTGGAAGAGCGGCTCGGAGCGCCGTTGTTTGTGCGCGAGAAAGGACGCGCGCGGCTCACTCCGCTCGGCGCGCGACTGTTGCCAGCCTTGTCGAGCGCGTTCGATGGGATCGAGGCCGCCTTTGCCAGCCATCGCGAGGAAGACGAATCCCTGCTGACGGTGACGACGACGCACACCTTCGCCAACACCTGGCTGGCCTGGACCCTCGGCAGTTTTCAGATGCAGCACATGGATCTCGCCGTGCGGATGACGACGAGCAACGAGCTCGTCGACTTGCGGTCCGGCGACGCCGATGTCGCAATCCGCGCCGGGCGTGGCGACTGGGAAGGGCTCGAGCAGCACCGGCTGTTCGAATCGAGCTTCACGCCGATGGCGAGCCCTGAGTGCTCGGCCGAGGCGGAACGCAAGCTCGGCCGCAAGCTCGAGCCGCACGACATCCCGAGCCAGAATTTGATCAGTCCGACCGACGATTGGTGGCAGCAATGGTTCGCCGACAATGGAGTGCCGACGGACGAGGCTGTGCTTCGGCGCCCCGGAGTTCGGCTGGAGAATCAGGCGAATGAAGGTCATGCCGCGATGGCCGGTCTCGGATTCGCATTGCTGACGCCTCTGCTCTGGAAGGGCGACGTGGGCGCCGGGCGGCTGACCGTGCCTTTCCCGGATCGCGTTTCCGCGCGCGGCTGGGCCTATTGGTTGGTCTATCCCAAAGAGCGGCGAATGGTCCCGAAGGTGAAGCGTTTCCGCGAATGGCTGCTTCCGGAGATGCAAGCTTCGCTAGACATTCTGGCAAATACATCGACGGAGCCCGCGGTCGCGTCCGCCGAATAGGAGCCCTTCCCGCAACCCCCAAGTTATTGCCGAGTCGCGGGAATTTGGCTCCTCACTAGCGTTTACTGCTGATAGAATTCGCATTAACTAACAAAAGGTTAGCGAATCTACTTGCGCTCTGCGCGGATTCCCTGTTCGGCTGGCGAGTTTTCTGCCGTCCAACGGCCAGTTCGCGTCTCCGGGGAGTGGGGATCGTAATGCGGCAATCGGAAGTTGAACAAGAAACCAATGCCCGCGCCAAGCGCACGAGCGCGGTCTCGCGCACCTGTGTGTGCTTGGCGCTCGCGACGAGCCCGTCCATTGGTCTTCTAACCGCAGCCGACGCAGCCACCCTCCGGACGGGACAGGTTGCATTGGTGTCCGGCGCTGCGATATCCGGAGCGCCGATTGGCGGGTTGACGTTCCACGACCCGCTTCCACCGCCACCACCGCCGCCACCTCCTCCGCCCCATCCGGATTCGCATCCGGCGCCACCACCGCCGCCGCCGCATCCGGCTCCGCCGCCACCGCCTCCTCCTCCTCCTCCACACCCACACGATCCGCCGCCGCCACCATCGCCGCCGCCGCCGGATCACCCACCACCACCACCACCACCACCGACGGCCCAAAAGATCGTCGTTCCGTGGCTCAACGGTCTCGCAAAAGCGGCTGATGGAGATGATCGGGAAGACCTGGATGTCGTGCTCGACGTCTCGGAGCTGTCGGACACAGGCGGCGACGACCTCATTGACGCGGGTGTGACCAGCGGGTCGGACGCGAGCAGCTGGGACCCGATCACGGTCGACCCGACGCCGTAGCGCCTGACATCATTATAGTGCGGACGCGGTCGAAGGCCGGCGATCGGCCTCTCGACGCGCTCGGGGCAGGCTTGCTACGCAGCGGGAATGGCTGATCCCGACATTTCGTCCGTCATCGAAACCCCGTTCGATGCTGCTTTGTCCGAGCGCTACCTCGTCTACGCTCTATCGACGATCACCGCGCGCTCGCTTCCCGACGTCCGCGACGGCCTGAAACCGGTCCACCGTCGCTTGCTGTGGGCGATGCGGCTGCTGCGGCTGGACCCGGCCGGCGCCTACAAGAAATCGGCGCGCGTCGTCGGCGACGTCATCGGCAAATACCACCCGCACGGCGACCAGAGCGTGTATGACGCGATGGTCCGCCTCGCTCAGGACTTCGCCCTTCGCTATCCCTTGGTCGACGGGCAGGGTAATTTCGGGAACATCGACGGCGATAACGCGGCCGCCTACCGCTACACCGAAGCCCGGCTGACTCCGGTCGCGATGCAGCTGATGGCGGGCCTCGACGAAGGGACCGTCGATTTCCGGCCGACCTACAACGGCGAGGAGGAAGAGCCCGAGGTCTTTCCGGGCCTCTTCCCGAATCTGCTCGCCAACGGCGCGAGCGGGATCGCGGTGGGTATGGCGACGTCGATCCCTCCGCACAATGTCGGCGAGCTGATCGATGCGGCGGTCAAGCTGATCGAAGAACCGAGGACCGACGATCGCGAACTTTGCCGCATCGTCAAAGGGCCGGACTTTCCGACGGGTGGGCTGCTCGTCGACGATGAGGACACGATCACCCGCGCCTATGTCAGCGGCCGCGGCTCTTTCAGGCTGCGCGCGAAGGTCGAAGTCGAGCGCGAGAAGGGCGGCGGCTGGCACCTGCTGGTCAGCGAAATTCCGTACGGCGTGCCAAAGGCGAAGCTGATCGAGCAGGTCGCGCAGCTCATCGCCGACAAGAAGCTGCCGATCCTCGCCGACGTGAGGGACGAGAGCGACGAGCAAGTGCGGCTGATCCTGGAGCCTCGGGCAAGGACCGTCGATGCCGAGCTGCTGCTCGAGAGCCTCTATCGGCTGACCGACCTGGAGATCCGCTTCCCTTTGAACCTCAACGTCCTGGACGCCACCCGCACGCCAGGAGTGATGAGCCTCAAGGAAGTGCTGCTCGCATGGCTGGCATTCCAGATCGATGTGCTGGTGCGGCGGTCGCAGGTGCGGATCGGCAAGATCGATGAGCGGATCGAATTGCTCGACGGATTTCTCGTCGCTTTCCTCAACCTCGACCGTGTGATCGCGATCATCCGCGGGGAGGATGAGCCCAAGCCCGTGCTGATGGCCGAGTTCTCGCTGTCGGACCGGCAGGCCGAGGCGATCCTCAACATGCGGCTGCGTTCATTGCGCAAGCTCGAGGAAATGGAGCTTGGCCGGGAGCGGACGGCGCTCGCCAAGGAGCGCGAGGAGCTGGCGAAACTGATCGAGAGCCCTGCGCGCCAACGTACTCGGCTGAAGCGCGACCTTGCGTCGGTCAAAGAGAAATTCGGTGACGATCGCCGCACGCAGATCGAGGCGGCGGCTCCGGCGCGGGAGATCGACTGGACGCAAATGATCGAGCGCGAGCCGATCACCGTGATCCTGTCCCAGCGCGGCTGGATCCGGGCGATGAAGGGGCATCTCGCGCTCGAACAGGTTGCCGATCTGAAATGGCGCGAGGGAGACGGTCCCTTGATCCATTTCCACGCGCAGACGACGGACCGGCTGGCTTTGTTCGCGTCGAACGGCCGCGTCTACACACTGGCCGGCGACAAGCTTCCAAGTGCGCGCGGTTTCGGCGAGCCGGTCCGGCTGTTCATCGACCTCGAAGCCGAAGTCGAGATCGTCCAGCTACTGGTCGTCCGCCCTGAGGCGAAGCTGCTCGTTGCTTCGTCCGACGGACGCGGCTTCGTGACGAGCGGCGAAGCAATCCTCGGAGAGACGCGCAAGGGCAAGCAGCTGGTCAATCTGCGGCCCGGCGCGCACGTGACCGTCGTGCGGTCCATCCCCGAAGGCGCCGACGCCGTCGCGGTCATCGGCGAGAATCGCAAGATGCTGGTCTTCCCGCTTGCCGAGCTGCCTGAGCTCGCGCGCGGGCAGGGGGTGACTCTGCAGCGTTACCGCGACGGCGGATTGTCGGATGCGCTCGCATTCCAGCTTAGCGAAGGCCTCAGTTGGGCCTTGGGCGGAGAAAGCGGCCGTGTGCGCACCGAATCCGATCTGACACCCTGGCGCGCCGCCCGCGGTGCCGCCGGTCGCATGCCGCCAATCGGATTTCCGCGCAGTAACCGGTTCGGCTGAGGCGTTAATTGATCCGGGTACAATTCGGGGAACAGCCAAAAGATAGGCGATCATACCGATTGCAAACGCAGTGTCCGCAATGGGTGGAAAGCGGACGTTCGCTTGGGCTAGGTATCGGCGGCTGCGAGCCTGGCTGCCTCTTTCTTGCAGTCGTACGGAAGGCCTGGTTCATTGCAGAAGTCGGGCCAATTTCCCGATCTGCGCCAGTAATCGAGCAGTCCGAAATGCTGAGCGACGCGCAGGAAACGCGGCTTTTGCCGCAAATTCTTGAGCGTCGGTCGGAACAGCGTCTGAAGCATGAATTGATCGACGCGCTCTGGCGGCACTTGCATTAGCATCTGAAAGGCCTCGTCGTCCCGTCCGAAGGCTTCCAACACCTCCGATGGCGTAGCGTAAAAGCCGCGTTCGGTTGCGACGACGCGGGCCAGTGCGATCGCACGCTCGATATTTTCCTGCGTCGGCCCGAGCCGTGCGAGCAGAAATGCCTCATGTGCCTTGCTGGTCCCGTACGTTCGCAGGATCTTGAGAGCGGGCTGCGGGTCGCCGTAGCGCATGTTCAAGCGGAACGTCGTATCGGTCAGGTTCATGGCGACGGGCGAAAACGGCTGAAACGCGCTCAATTCCTCAAACGCTCTCGAGAGCCGTCCTGAAAAAGCCAGCGCGCGAATATATTCGCTGCGACTGTAAGACGCGAGCGGGTCGAGCCTTGCCGTTCGCTCGGCGTCCACCACGGCTTCGTTATTCCGGCCGACGAGCATCAGCTGCTCTGCTCGTGCACCCAGAACGAACATATCGTCCGGATGCGCCTCACGCAGGCCGTCAACCAAGCGTATCCTTTCTGCGAAATCCGTCAGCGGAAGCAGTTCCAGCTCGGCGAGGCGAAGCTCGGGCATTGATGGCTCAATCCGCCGAGCCGTCGCGATCTGCGCCCGAAGCCATTGGGACGAGGGCTTCGCCACTTCCGTTGGGATCGAACGCACGAACGCTCCCGCGAGGAGCAGCTGCTTCCGAGCGGGAAGGAAATGTGGTTCACGCTGAACCACTTGCTCCAATTGCGGAATGAGAATCGAAACATCCTCCATACCGTAAAGCGAGGCAAAACTTGTGCAGGCCCCCAAATATCGCTTCAGAACATCCAGCGGCAGCGAGGGCCGAGTATCCAGCGCAGCGGTCGCGCACCCGATCGCGCTTGCCGCCGCGATGGCAACCCACGTCTGGAGATTGTCCGCTTTGCCCTGGACCGTGAGATCCTGGGAGAAGAGCAGCTGACGATCCTTCGCGCGAAGCAGCACAAGACTCGCGGACGGATCGGCGGCCGAAGTCGTGACCGAAACCTCGAGGATGAGATCTGGGGCCTTGCGCGCATTTTCATCCACGAGCTGGAAGGACTGCGCACGTCCGGATTGTGCTGCACCGAGCCTCACAAACAGGTTCCGCGCCAACGTTCGGGAGTCGGGCCTTGCATCCGCTGCATGAATTGCTGCGATGGGGACGGCACTAGCGGGCGACAAAAAGTGCCAGGACACGAGCCCAACCGACACGGTAGCGAGTCCCAGCAGAAGCAAACTTATCGAGCGGCGCCGGCCCCAACGAAAAGTTCTTGCGGCGGCCTTATGGTCCGTCGGCCGCGGCAAAGGCGCCGCCGGAGCTCCGCTGACATTCTCGACAGCGACAAGAATTTCCTGGACCTTCGCGGCTCGTCTGCGGCCCTTGGCGCTCGACAGATCGATCGTCTGGAACTGGCGGAAGCCCATCGGAGGTCTCGTGCCGTCCAGCGATACCGGCACCAGCTTGCCGCGCTCGCGGCCCTCGGCCGCCTCGTCACGAACCCAGGCGGACTGCACCGAACGCTCGGACCAGAGGACGACCAAAGCGTCGGCGGCGGCAACGGCATTCTCGATCTCTGTGTTGTATTGAGCGCCGCCGTGGATGTGCCGGTCCCACCAAACGTTGTGACCGGCCTTTTCGAATGCGGTGACGATCGGTGCTGCGCGCGCTGCGTCGTCGTGATCGTAGCTGAGGAATATGTTCGCCAACTGCCGCCTCGCCAGTTTAGGGCCTTATAGCAGCGACCGGCGCAATGTCCGCTTTGGTCGAAAGCGGACATTCGATGGTTAGCCTCACATGGCTAAGACCTCTGCCCGAATTATCGCTTCGCTGATGATGCTCGCCAGCTCTGGGTGCGCCAGCCGCGTCGTCCTGCCGGGCGCAGGAGGCGCAGAATTTGATCCGATCGCCTTCTTCAGCGGACGCACCCACGGTAACGGTGAGCTTAAGAAGTTATTCAGCGCCCCAAGTTCAGTCAGCGTCGACAGCGTGGGACGCATGGAGAAGGGCACGCTTATCCTCGACCAGACGATCCGCGAGGGCAACAAACGGCCAACCGTTCGTCGATGGACGATCCGGCGCATCGCGCATAATCAATATACCGGAACCTTGACCGACGCCGTGGGTGAGGTTCGCGCCACGGTTGCCGGTCCTCGTGCGGACATCCGCTATACGATGCGCCATGGGTTTATCGTCGAGCAGCAGCTTGTGCAGCAAAGCGACGGGAGGACAGTTTTAAACCGCCTCGCCGTGCATAAGTTCGGCGCCGGCGTAGCAACGCTGAGCGAGACAATTCGACGAGTAGACTGATCACATCTGAACTGGCTCCCTCCCGGGGGTTACGATAATCCTCGAGCTGACGTCCGCAATGGGTGAAAGCAGACACTAGCACGCGGGCAGTGGATTCGGGCGTGTCCGCCTGAGCCAAACACTTTCCTACACATACCCATTTGGTTCATCATGTGCGACTCACTCGAACCGAAAAGGAGTCGCAAATGGCCTCGAAGCTCAAGGTCGTCGAAGAGGTCGTCGACATCGTCCCCGCACCCAATGTGCCGGACTTCGAACCCGCCCCCACCCGCAAGCGCCACGCCGGCTGGACTGCGGAGCGCCAGCGCAAGTTCATCGAGCGCCTCGCGCTCACCGGCAACGTCGGCGATGCGTGCGCTTCAGTCGGCGTTGCCTCCAGCTCCGCGTACCGGCTCAGGAACAAGGCCGGTGCGGAAAGCTTTGCCCGCGCCTGGGATGCGGCGCTCCGCCTGTGCCAGACGCGCCTCGCCGCCATCGGGCTCGATCGTGCGATCAACGGCCGCGTCGAGCGCTTCTACAAGGACGGAGAGCTGGTGATGGAGCGGCGCGTGCCTTCGGATTATCTGCTCACCTGGTTCCTCTCGCGCCTCGACCCGCTGCAGTTCGGCTCGCCGTCGGCCAGGGCTTTGGCCTTAGCCACGGGCGACCCGCGCGAAGTCGCGCGCAACAGCCTGCCGGAGCTGATGGCCGGCTTCGAGGACGTGCCGGAGGAAGAATGCAAGTTCGAGCCGATCGACTACCTCGATGGTTGGCTGGGCGAAACCGGGAGCGGCGAGCGGGTCAGCGATGAGGAGCGTGGATAGATGGCCGGCATGCGCGCGCGCACGCGTGGGACCGCTGCAATCGCTGCGTTTCGCCGGGTCTCCGCATGCGCCCGCGCGGGCCTTGCCGCGACGCCCAACTGCCTCGCCGGAGGCGTTAATAAACCTTGGTTAACAATCCGGGGGAGAGCCAAAAAGATACTCCGAATTAACCCCTCTGTCGCATAGACGTTGGCATGCAGGCTGCAGCTACCCGGCTGCCGAGTGCCGGAAGGCAGCGGCAGAGGGACAAACCGGGCGCGAAACCGCACATTGCGACTGCGGACGACACTGGCTTGCTCGACGCACTTCCGATCGCAGCGGCGATCATCGAACGCAACGGCGAGGGCTGCCTCAAGGTCGCCGCGTACAACAGCCGTTTTCTTCAAACGGTCGAGCATTCCTCTTGCGAGGCTCTCGACTGGAACGAATCCGACTGCCTCCAGTCCGGGCCAATCGCCGAACTTCTTCAGCAGTTCTTCGACGGCACGCAGGTGGCCGGCGAGCTCGACTTCAAGGATGGGGAGGGGGTTTCCTCGCACTATTTTCGGCTGAAGCTCGCACCCTTCCCGAGGAGGAACGGGAACTTCCCGCGCTGCCTGCTCAGCGTCGTCGATCGCACCGTCGAGGTTCAGGCGGAGCGGACGCTTCGGGCGGAGATGCTGCGCGACAGCCTGACCGGGCTGCCCAACCGTCTCGCCTTCACCGAAGCGATCGAGAAGGCAGGCGAGAATGTCGCGCGCGACCTCGAGCATGGGGTGCTGGTCGTCGACATGCTGCGCTTCTCGCGCATCAACGAATCGATGGGCAGCCTCGCAGGCGACGAATTGTTGATCACGTTCGCCCGGCGGTTGATTCTGGCGCTGAGAGCGGGCGACGTTCTTGCCCGCACCGGCGGCAACGAATTCGGAGTTCTGGTCTCTCTTCGCCGCGGAGTCGAGGATGCGCTGAAAGCGGCGGAGCGGATCCAGCAGATCATGACGACGCCGTTCAAGATCTCGGACCTCGAGATCCGCGTCGAGTGCGCCATCGGCGTTGCCCTGATGCATGCCGCGCATGACCCCGAGGAGTTGTTCCGCAACGCGCAATTTGCGGTCAAGCAGGCAAAGCTTGCCGGTAAGCCCCGGGTATACGAGCCCAAGCAAGCGACCGAAGCGCGACGCCGTTTCTCCATAGAAACCGAGCTCCGGAGGGCGCTCGACAAGGACCAGCTTCGGCTATTCTATCAGCCGCTGATCAACTTGAAGACGGGCGACGTGGCGGGTTTCGAAGCCCTCGCGCGCTGGACACATGACGACCGCGGCGAGATCAGCCCGACCGAGTTCATCCCGGTCGCGGAGGAGAGCGGGCTCATTCTCCAGCTCGGCCGCTGGGCCATGGACAAGGCCGCGCAAACGCTTGCGGATTGGGACCGCCAGAGTGGCGAGAAGCTGCCGCTCTACGTCGGCGTTAATTTGTCGGCGATTCAAGTCGCGCGCGACAACATCGCCGAGATGGTGGCGGGCGTACTCAAATCGAGCGGCCTTACCGGCGACCGCCTCACGCTCGAGCTTACCGAAAGCTCGATCGTTCAGGATCCGGCGCGCGCAACCCGCGTGTTCGACGCGTTGAAAGCGCTCGATGCGACTGTGGCAATGGATGACTTCGGGACTGGTTATTCCAGCCTGGCCTATCTCCAGCGCCTGCCGATCGATGTCCTCAAAATCGATCGGAGTTTCGTGTCCGGAATGATGGTCGATCCGGATAGCGTGGCGATCGTGCGCGCGGTGCTCAGCCTCGCCGACGCGCTCGGAATGTCGACGACGGCCGAGGGAATCGAGACCGTCGAGCTGGCAACGACCTTGGCGACGCTCGGCTGCGCATCCGGACAGGGATATTATTTCGCCAAGCCGCTCGAAGCCACCGCGGCCCTCGAATACTGGAAATCACGCCAGCCCTAACGACACGAGCGCCGTCCCCCGGCGGGCCAGCGGGCGAGACCGCGGAACCTCTAGTCGAAGACTGGAGTTTACTTTCTGCAACAGGGGAGTGAACTGGGCCATGCCACTATGGCTCGTCAGTGCCGGACTATTGCCGCTGCTCTTCGCTGCGGCTGTCGCCAACGCGCAGGTCTTTCCAAATCCTCCAGATCCGCAAACGGCTAATTTCACGACCCGTACCCTCAACTTGAGGATCAGTGAAGCATACCAATTCGAGCCGTTCGTGAGGTCGGAAAAAGGAATCATCGCCGAGACGGACATCATGCCGAATACGCGGCTCGGAATTGGCTTGGTTACAATTACCTCCAGGAAACCGGGCGCAACCTCGCGCTTCGATGGACGGCCGGATCGATCCCGCAAACCGGCAGTCAGATTTGTCTGGAAATTCTAGCTTAGGCCGAAAGTAGCTCGGAATACCGGGCGGCACGGCGGTTTCTTGCGGCGCGGGTGAGGGTCCCCTTAATGCTGCTGACCAACACTGGATGATGAATGTCGGGCGGGTGGACGCCGACACGCAAAACCTGGAGCGGTGCATTGCGAAGCGCGGCTGCTGCGGCAAGCGACAAGGCAAGACGCAATTGAGTGCGGCTTGCCCAGGTAATGACCGGTCCGCGCGCGAGCTGTTCGCCGGAGATCGGCGACCACACACGCATATGGTCTTCCGCAATCGCGATCCCGCAATCGTTGAGGGCTTGCAAGGCGCCAGCGCCATAGAGCCAAGCCGGCGCGACGAAGCCAGCGATGGGCCGTCCGGTGATATCCTCGATCAGGCTTCGGCCGGCGCTGATCCGGTGCGCAGCAGTGGGTCGGTCCAAACCTAAGAACTCGCCTTCGCCTGCGGTCATGAATCTCGCTCGAACGCGGTCGCCGGCGCGATCGTGACGGGCTTGATCGCGATGGACAAAACCGTGGAGGAAAATTTCGAACCCGGAGTCCGCCCAGCCGCGCAGGCGCGCGGCAAATGGCGAGTCGGGCACGATCGGTGCCTCGCCCCAGTGGTTCGGCACCACCAGCAGTGCGATGCGGTCGCCGACTTGAGAATGGAGCAAATCGACTAAGGCATCCACCTCGCTTTCGAAGCGCGGCGAAACGTCGTGGATCGATGCGAGCAAGAGCCGGTCGCGGGCTGAAGTCATGGTGCGCTCATGTGCGCTCGCGCCGCGTTGTTCGCCAGTCCATTAACAAAGCTTCACTTGAGGTTCAGCGCATTTCCCGGCTTCTCGCTCGCATGCGAATTGTTGACGTCTGCGCTTTCTATACGCCTGCGGGCGGGGGTGTGCGCACCTATGTCGACGCGAAGCTGAGAGCCGCTGCGCGTTTCGGTCATGAAATCGTCGTTATTGCTCCTGGTGATCGCGACCAAGTGGTCCAGAGAGGGCCCGGTGCCTTTCTGGTGACAATCGCCTCGCCGAAGCTGCCGGTCGACCGTCGTTACGGCTACTTCCATGACGAGAAAGCACTCCACCGCGTACTCGACGAATGGCGCCCGGACCATGTCGAAGCGTCCTCGCCATGGTCGAGCGCGACCATGGTCGGGCGTTGGCCGGGCCATGCCACCCGGTCGCTGGTCATGCACTCGGACCCGCTGGCCGCCTACGCTTACCGTTGGCTTGGTGGGGTTGCGCAAATCGACACCATCGATCGCTGGTTCGGGCGGTTCTGGCGCCATTTGCGAGGGCTCGGCGACATGTTCGACGCCGTAGTGTGCGCGAACTCGCATCTTGCCGACCGGCTTCGCTCGGGCGGCCTCGTGAACGTCGAAACAATACCGATGGGTGTGGAGGGTGGTATTTTCTGCCCGCGGCTGCGTTCGCCGGAGATCCGCGTAGCCGCGCTGGCAAGGCTCGGGCTGGAGCCGAACGGGCTTTTACTGGTCGGCGTCGGCCGCTTTTCCGGCGAGAAGCGCTGGGAAACCGTGATCGGCGCCGTGGCCACGTCGGCTCGCCGACACCGGGTGGGTCTCGTTCTTGTTGGCGAGGGTCCCAGGCGCCGGAAGCTCGAGAGTCTCGCCGAACGAAGCGGTGCCGGCGCAGTTCTCCCACGGATGACCGACCGTGGGGAACTCGCGCGTTTGCTGGCGAGCTCCGATGCCCTGGTTCATGGGTGCGAGGCGGAAACCTTCTGCATGGTCGCCGCCGAAGCTCGCGCGAGTGGAATTCCTCTCATCGTCCCTGATCGCGGTGCTGCCGCCGATCAACTGCTGCCCAAGAGCGGTGTTTTGTATCGCGCCGGGAGCGAAATCTCGCTTGGGCGAGCCCTTGACCGGTTCATCGATCGCGGACCCGAACTACAGCGGGCAGCTGCAGCCCGGGCCAGCTGGGTGCGCACCATGGACGAGCACTTCGCCGATTTGTTCGAACGCTATACGCTCATGGGACCCGCCCCGGCGCTTCAACCGGCGCGCGCGGCGGCTGTGTTGGGGCCTCTCGCCGAAGTTGCGCTTCCCCGGTCGGCATTCGGCGGCAGCTGACGTCTCCGCCCGGTTAGCTCCCGCTCGCCAGAGCGTCCCTGACGATTTGCTCGAACCGCGCGCCGGTTGGGAAACCGGATTCGACCCACTCCTCCTCAATCTGCCGCAGGGTGCGGGCGACGATGGGTCCCTCCTGGAGGCCGCGAGCGATCAGCGCTCCGCCGCTAATCGGCAGTTTCGGCCGCTTCCATTTTGCAATCCTGAGCGCGTCCTGCGTCTTGCCTGCAAGCAATAGCCGATCGACCGTGCAATCGATGCCGACGCGGTAGGCCAGCGATTCGGGCGAAGAGAACAGTTCCATGCCTGCGGCGCAACCGACGCGCTTGCGCGCCTTGTTAGAGAGCCGGAGTCTCGACGTCACGCCGTCGGCGATTGCCGGGTTGCGCGGGAGCAGCGCCGACAAGCGACGCAGCGCATCGGGCTCGATTCGGGCATCGCGCTCGCTTACAATGAGTGCCGCTAAACTCGCCACCCCGTCTAATCGAATCTCCGGAAGCACGGGCTGCAATATGCCGCGCTCGAGCATTATTCCGACGGTCGGTGTTGGTTCGGCAACGGCCAACAGTTTCAGAAGTTCGTCTGCGATCCTTTCCCGCGACAGCGCCATCAAATCGTTCGCCCGGCGGCTGCATGCTTCCAGCGCAGCGCTGTCGGGCTCGCCGCAGCCGAAGCGCGCGTGGAAGCGAAAGAAGCGCAAAATGCGCAAATGGTCTTCGGCGATGCGCTGCAGAGGGTCGCCGATGAATCGAATGTGCCTGCGCTCGAGATCATCGAGGCCGCCGAAGTAATCGAAGATTTCCCCCGTTCTTGGATCTGCGGACAGAGCGTTGATGGTGAAGTCCCGGCGCGCCGCGTCCGCCTTCCAATCGTCGGTGAAGGCTACCGTCGCCCGCCGGCCGTCGGTCGATACGTCGCGCCGAAGCGTCGTGACTTCGTATGGATGTCCATCACTGACGGCGGTGACCGTTCCGTGATCAATGCCGGTGGGTACGGCCTTGATCTTCGCCGCCTCGAGCCGTTCCACGACTTCCTGAGGCTGCAGCCGGGTTGCCAAGTCGACGTCGCTTACTGGAAGCTTAAGCAGATCGTCGCGCACCGCGCCGCCCACGTAGCGCGTCAGGCGTTCGTTCGCTCCAAGCGCGTCAAGGAGTCGGCGCATGCCGCGGCGCTTGTGCCATTTCGCTGAATTGAGCTTCAGCTCCATTGCAGCCTGCGCGAGAGGTTCACGATTATCGCCGCGGTGGCCCCCCAGATCCTGCGTCCGTTCCACAGGATCTCGTAATAGTGGCGCTCTCGACCGGCGAACAGAGCAGCTCGGCGCTGCTGGTTCGCAGGGTCGAGCAGGTGTCCGAGCGGGGCTTCGAACCAGTCCGCGACCTCATGCTCATGTGGCGTAAGCGGTGGGTCGGGTGGAATTACTCCAAGCACAGGCGTGACCACATAGCCGGTGACGGTGCGGTAAGTTTCGAGTGTTCCGACCACTTCGACAGACTTGGGATTCAGGAAGAGCTCTTCGTGCGCCTCGCGCAATGCTGCGCCGGTCGGATCCTCGCCGCCGTCGAGCCTGCCGCCCGGAAAGGCGATCTGTCCGGCATGTGTTCGCATGTGCTCGCGCCGGACGGTCAGGACGACTCCAGGCCGTGGACGATCTGTGATCGCGATGAGCACGGCGGCAGCCAATGTTGCTTTCGCGCGCAGGTCCGGGAGATCGCCTTCGAGCGGAGGCGCAGCTGCCGGCGAGCACAAAGCGATGCGCAGTCGCTCGGCCAGGTTCATTGGCTCCGCCCGAGGCGGGGGCAAGGTCGTGGCGACAGCGACATTGCCGCGTCATTGGATTGCTTCGCAGTCGCGCTCAAGGCAGGAGTGCCGGCGATGGCCGAGAAGGACGCCCGAACAGCGATCGTCACCGGCGCCGGCAAGCGGATCGGGGCCGAGATCGCGCGGTCGCTTCTCGACGACGGCTGGTCAGTCGTCGCGCACGTCCATCACGAAGCCGATGATCCGCCGTCCGGAGCCATCAAGGCCGTTGCTGATCTCGCTGAGCTAAGCTGTGCCGAGAGCATTTTTGGTGCCGCAGTCGGGCTCCCGCCGGTGCGCCTGCTGATCAACAATGCAGCCCGATTCGCGTGGGACGGCTTCGGCGAGTTCGACGCGTGCGAATTTGACGCACATATGGCTGTCAATGTGCGGGCGCCCGCGCTTTTGACGGAGCATTTCGCGAGGCAGCATAGTAGCGGTGACGGATTGATCGTGAACTTGCTGGACTCGAAACTGGCCGCGCTCAATCCGGACTACCTCAGCTACACTTTGTCCAAGCAGGCATTGGCGGGGTTTACGAGCCTTGCCGCTCAGGCGCTTGCCGACAGAAACATTCGAGTGAACGGTATTGCGCCCGGCCTGATGCTCCAGTCGAGCGGCCAGTCCGAGGCGAATTTCCAAGCGATGCATGGCAAGAATCCACTTCGCCGTGGAGTTGAGCCGCGCGATGTGCTGAATGCAATCCGCTATTTGGTGGACGCCAAATGCATAACTGGCGAAGTGCTGATCATCGATTCCGGCCAGCGCTTCATGGCGCTCGAACGGGATGTCCAATTCCTGGGGGGATCGTGAACGAACCGAAGCTCGTTGGGTTGGTTCCAGAGTGCATTAAAGTGCGCTCAGCGCGGATTCTGCTCGACTCGCTTGCGGTGCAGGCGGACATTGGCTTCCACGATTTTGAAGTTGGCGCGCCGCAGCGTTTGTTGATCACCGTCGAGATCTGGCTTGACGACCAAAGTCCGCCTGTTGACGACGATCCCGTACGCGCATGGAACTACGACTTCCTGCGTGCTGAAGTGGAGGAGATCGCCGCGGCCCGCCGCTACAATCTTCAAGAAACGCTGGCCCACGCAATTTTTGAGCGCATTGCCGCATTCCGCGGAGTGAAGGATTTGCGAGTGCGCACATCAAAACCCGACGTTTATCCGGACGCTCATGGCGTCGGAGTTGAGATCGCTTCCTTTTCTGGCGCCTGGCCCGACAACTGAAGCCGTGGTCAGCCGGTCCGGGTTTCACGCCTTCCGGCTGTGGAACAAAATCCATTGCGCCGCCTTTGAGCCGGATATAAGGAAGCGCGCTTGTCGCCGATGATATGTTGATACATCGACGATCCCAACCGACGGGCAGGGCGCGCCTTCGAGCGCCCAGTCTGGCCGTGGAATTCCGCGGTGTACCGAGGAGAATTGCGGGTTAATGTCCTACGCGCAACGCAAACAGCTAAGCGGCAACCGGACCCTGGCGATCATTATGGTCGCGGTGCTTCAGATTGCGCTCGGCTATGCGATCGTTACCGGCCTGGCCTACAATGTGATCAAGAAGACGGCCGAAAACCTCAAGGTGATCGACGTTGAGGAGCAGCCGCCGCCTCCAGAGCAGCCGCCGCCTCCGCCAAAGGACATGCCGAAGGTGCCGCCGCCGCCGATGACACCGCCGCCGCTCGTGCGGATGAACGCGCCCGAGCCGCCGATCCAGACAGTGACGCAGGTCCCGCAGTTGGCACCGCCGCCGATAGCACCACCGCCGAGGCCAGCGCCACCGCCGCAGCCGCGGCAGTCGCAGGCGAAGAGCCTTACCGGCAGTCTGCAGGGGTTGATTTCCAGTGAGGATTATCCGCCGAGTGCGCTCGATAATAACGAGCAGGGCAGCGTCCAGGTCTCACTCACTGTGGGGCCAAGCGGCCGAGTGACGGGTTGCAGCGCCTCCGGGAGCGCGTCGGCGACGCTCAGAAGCGCGACTTGCCGATTGTTGACCTCGCGCGCCCGGTTCAGCCCGGCTCAGGATGCGAACGGAAACCCGATGACGAGTAATTATTCGCAGACGATTAGATGGGTCATCGCGGAATAGCGCGACGATTTTCGAGTTTATTGAGATTGGTTTCAGAAGGAAAGTACCAACATGCAAGCAGCACCCGCCGCAGGATCAAACCCGTACGGCCTTATTCCCGCTCTGCAGCAGGGCGGAATTATCGCCATCTCGGTCTTCACCGTCCTCGTTCTAATGTCGATTTTCTCGTTCTACATCCTGTTCACCAAGCTGATGCAGCAGCAAAAGATCATCAGCCAAGGCCGCAAGGTCCGAGCGAGCTTCTGGAATTCGCCGAACCTGCGCGAGGCTGCCACCAAGCTCGAATCGCGCAGTGCATATCGAGCGATCGTGGATGACGCGCTTCTCGCACAGGACCAACACGGCAAGCTGACCGATCCGATCGATCAGCATGACTGGATGGCGAACAGCCTTGCGCGCAGTCAAGGGGCGATCGGCGCCCGCCTCGGGGAAGGACTAGCCTTCTTGGCTACGGTCGGTTCGACCGCTCCGTTCATCGGCTTGTTCGGTACCGTCGTCGGCATCTACCGCGCTCTGATCAAGATCGGAGCCGCGGGTCAGGCGTCGATCGACGCCGTCGCCGGCCCGGTAGGTGAGGCGCTCATCATGACCGCGCTCGGCCTGGTCGTCGCGGTTCCGGCCGTGCTTGCCTACAACTGGCTGATCCGCCGCAATAAGTCGATCATGGAGGACCTTGCCGCCTTCACCAACGACCTGCACGGCTATCTGATGTCGGCTGGAGCAGTGAAGCCGCGCATGGCGGGCCCGGGTTCGGGTGCACGGGGCACCACTCAGACCAAGAGTGGCGCCGCGCCAACGCAGCCGGGCAGCGAGCCGCTCCGCACGGGAAGCACACCAAGCGGTGCACAGGCGAGTCCGACGATCGCGAAGTAACGGACCGGAGTCCGCGGCCGCGCCGTGTGGCTGCGGACCCCGTCCGGATCGAAAGCCTAGGAAAGCGAACAGTAGATGGCAGTAAGTATAGGGCCGGCCGAAGGCGAAGAAGAGGTCCCGATGTCCGACATCAACGTCGTACCGTTCACGGACGTGATGCTGGTGCTCGTAATCATCTTCCTGATCGCGGTTCCGGTTGTCGTCCAGAGCGTACCCATCGTCCTGCCCAAGGTGCGATATGAGGTAACGACAACCAAGCCCGACAATGTCTCGCTGACCGTTCGTAACGGCCCGGGCGGCACCTGCGAGGTGTATTGGCTCCTGAAGAAAGTGACGCAGAAGGACTTGCTCGACATGGCCGTGAAGAAACTCGAGGACCAGATCAAGAAGGTCGGCGGCGTCGAGAACATCACTGAAGAGAATATGCCCGAGGCGCACATCCGCGGCGACATCAACACGCAGTACAAGTGCATCGGCGCAGCGATCATCACCATGCAGCAGGCGGGCTTCCAGCGCGTCGGCTTCATTTCCGAGCCGCCGCCCTTGGCTGGCGTGCGGGCCGAGTAGGAGTCTCTCGCCATGGCAATGCAAACCACCAGTGATAATGCTCAGGGCGAGCCGATGATGGACATCAACACGACGCCGCTCATCGACGTCATGTTGGTTCTGCTCATCATGCTGATCATCACCATTCCAATCCAGACCCACGCGGTGAAGCTGGACCTTCCGGTCAATCAGGAAAACCAGCCGCCGCCTCCGATCGAGCCCGTCAAGAACTCGGTCGTGATTACGGCTCAGGGGCAGATCCTCTGGAATGGAAGCCAGATCACGATGCTGCAGCTGCGGCAGTATCTTGATGTTACGCAGCAGATGAACCCGGTTCCCGAGCTTCACCTGCAGCCGGAAGCGTCTGCCCGTTACGAACTGGTCGATGAGGTGCTTGCGGTGACCAAGCTGGCGCACGTCCAGAAGATGGGCTTCGTCGGCAACGAATACTATATGAACGTCTTCTGACGAGTTTCGTCAGCCGG
>JBDTON010000149.1:0-10955 GCA_039933195.1 Sphingomicrobium sp.
CGCGGTTCTTATCGTCGAAGAAGGGCTGGTCGAGCCCCATCCCGCGCGCAATCGGCGCTGCCGGCGAAGCAATGGCCGGAGCGTCGGGCGGTGGCGAGCGCCGTCGCACATTGGCCCGCCGATCGAGGGTCGCGCTCTCCGTCGCCATCGCCGGCGATATAGAGGCGAGAAACGGGCTTTGCGAGCGCAAGGCTTGCCGATCGCGGGGAACCGCCTCTAGCGGGGCACGGAAAGGACGGCCCGGCGTTGGGCTGCCGAAGTCTTCGAGGGCCCCTGAATGAAGCTTTTTGCCCGCGCCGCATTTCTTGCCGTGCTGCTGCTCGCTGGCTGCCGCGTATCCGAACAGAGCGAGAATCGCGCGGAGCCCAAGTCGGCGGGCGCGGCGGCGGCCTCGATCGTCACCACGCCCGACGCGGTCGATGGCGCCAGCTTTGCCAACCCACTGGAAGCGCGAGTCACGCATCTCGCGCTCGATTTGAGGGTCAATTTCGAGAGCCGGCGAATCGAGGGCAAGGCCATCCTCGACATCGATCGGCGTCCGGACGCCAAACAGATTGTCCTCGACAACAATGGTCTCGAGATCGCCACAGTAGTCGACGCCGCGAACCACCCTCTGCCGTTTCAGGTGGGTGCGCGCGATCCGAACCTCGGCACACCCTTGGCGATCGCTCTGAAGCCCGACACAAAGCGCATCGCAATCACCTACAAGAGTGCGCCGAATGCCGGCGCGTTGCTGTGGCTGACGCCGTCGCAGACCGCCGGCAAGAAATCGCCGTTCCTGTTCAGCCAGGGCGAATCGATCGAGAACCGGACCTGGATCCCGACGCAGGATTCGCCGGGCATCCGCCAGAGCTGGGAAGCGACGGTTCACGTCCCTGCTGGAATGACCGCGGTGATGAGCGCTCCACGCATCGAGCAGCCGATCACGCAAGGCGGCGAAAGCGTCTTCAACTTCCGCATGGATAACAGCGTCGCGCCGTACATGATCGCGATCGCTGTCGGTGACATCGCTTTCAGGCCACTCGGGCCGCGTACCGGCGTCTGGGCGGAGGCGCCGACGATCGACGCCGCTGCGCGTGAGCTGGCCGACACCGAGAAAATGGTTGCAGCGGCGGAGAAGCTCTATGGGCCCTACCGCTGGGGCCGCTACGACGTCCTCGTCCTTCCGCCGTCCTTCCCCTATGGCGGCGAGGAAAACCCCAACATGACCTTCCTGACGCCGACGTTCATCGCCGGCGACAAGAGCCTGGTCAGCCTCGTCGCCCATGAGTTGTCGCACAGCTGGTCGGGCAATCTCGCGACCAATGCGACGTGGAACGACTTCTGGCTCAACGAAGGCATCACGACGTACGCCGAACGGCGGATCGTGGAAGAACTCTACGGCAAGAAGCAGGCGGACGAGGAGATCGCGCTCGGCATCGATGCCCTCAATAAGGCTGTCGCGGAAAACGGCGGACCGACGGGTCCCGACACTCGACTTCACCTCGATCTGAAAGGCCGAAATCCCGATGATGGCCTGACCGACATCGCTTATGAGAAAGGCGCCGCGTTCATGCGCACTGTCGAAGCGCTCGTTGGCCGGCCTCGCTTTGATGCATGGCTCAAGGGCTGGTTCAACCGCCACGCCTTCCAGCCCGTGACCTCGGCGATGCTGCTCGCCGATATGCGCCAGAATTTGGTCAAGGGGGACCAGGCGCTCGAGAGCAAGCTGATGCTCGACCGCTGGGCCTATCAGCCCGGAATTCCGCAGAATATGGCCCGCCCGCCCGCAAACACCTTCGCGGAGCAGGACAAAGCCGCTGTCGCTTTCGCCGGAGGCGCTGCGCCGCCGCAGGCGTGGGGGCGCTGGATCACCGACGAGCGGCTCCGATTCCTCAACCGCCTGCCCCGCAAGCTCCCCGAAGCGCGTGTCGACGCGCTCCAGTCGGCGTTGGGGCTCAATGGCACGAGGAACATGGAGGTGCGCTTCGCCTGGCTCGATCTCGCCGTGGGCAACCGCTACGACCCGGCCGTCCCCTCGCTCGAACGCTTTTTGACGTCACAAGGCCGCGGCAAGTTCGTCCGGCCGTTGTTCAAGGCGCTGGCGAAGGACCAACAGTGGGGAAAACCGATCGCAAAGCGGGTCTACGCCGAGGCGCGTCCGCTCTATCACCCCTTGGTAACCCGCGATTTGGACAAGCTTGGACTCTAAGGCTCCTTAACCCCGCTTAAACGCTCTTTGGCTAAGCCGCTTTCCGGCAGTGGAACGGCGGGCGGATGTACGAGGCTCCTGATCGGTATAAACGCTTGATTTCGGCTCGGCTTCCGGGCGGTGAATCGGCCGGGCTCGCGGTGACCGGCGATGACGGGCAAAGCTCGCCCCTAAGGGACGTGCAGCTCATCTCGCGTGCGCAGCTGGCGCCGTTCTTCGCCGCGGTGAACATCGCTGCCGCGCTGATGATGATTCCCAACCTGTGGGGCCATGTCAGCCCGACGTGGGTCGTGCCGTGGATCGGCTTGATCACTGTCGTGAACCTCGGCGCAATGCAGCTCGCACGAATTCAGTCGATCAAGTGCGTCGGCCGTTCGGGCCGAAGGGTGCCGATGTGGATGATGGTCGGCGAAGTGGCGCTCCGCGCCGCTATCTGGCTCGCTCTACCACTGTATCTCTTCCCGTCGTTGGATCCGTCCACGCAAGTGATCGCCGCCTCGATCATGGCCGGCCTCGGAATTGGAGCGCTCGGCCTCGTCGTTGTCCCGCCGTGCGTCACCACCTGGATGGTGGCATTCACTGCCGGCGTCGGCGGAGCGCTGCTCATCGCTCGCCATTCGGTGCCCTTCCAGCACATGCTCTCGATCCTGTTCACGCTCGGAGTCGCGAGCATCGGAGTGCTTACCGTCGCTCGCTGGGCGTTCCATCAGCTCAAGACCAATGCCGATGTGGGCAGCCAGAGCGAGAGCGCCAGCCTGCTGCTCCAGGAATATGAGCAGCGCGGCGTCGGCTGGCTGTGGCAGATCGATGCCGAGAACCGAGTCACCTACATCAGCTCGCGCATGAGCGCCCTGCTGGGCACGCCTGCCAACCAGTTGATCGGCCACTCGCTCGCCGCGCTTCTCGGCGGCCAGTCCGAGCTCGGCCGGGTGCTGCTCGACAAGGAGGCGTTCAATTCTCTGGAGATGGAGCTCAAGACAGCGCGCGGTCCGCGCTGGATTTCGATCGCCGGCGACCCGATCATCGATACCGCAGGTCGCTTCGAGGGCTTCCGCGGAGTCGGTTCCGACATCACCGAGATCCGCCAGACCCAGGAGCGGCTGACTCACCTGGCCAACGTCGACGTCCTTTCGGGCCTGCCCAATCGCGGCCGGGTCCGCCAGCTGCTCGGCGAAGCGCTGCGCCACGCGACCACCGGCAACGTCCCGTGCGCGATCATGTTTCTCGACCTCGACGGCTTCAAACCGGTCAACGACACGTTCGGCCACCCCAAGGGCGATGCCGTGCTTCGTGCGGTGGCCAAGCGGCTGGTCGACGAGGTCGGCATCGACGGCCATGTCGGACGGATGGGCGGCGATGAGTTCGCCATCGTGCTCACCGATGCCCAGAGCCGAAAGCTCATCGAACAGCTCGCCGACCGGATCATCAAGGCGATCAAAGAGCCCTATATGATCGACCAGACCGAGATCCGCATCGGCGTGTCGATCGGGTGTGCGTTCGGCCCCATCGACGGCGCCACGGTCGACGACTTGATCCTCAAGGCGGACCTCGCGCTCTACCAGGCGAAGGACGCCGGCCGCGGCTGCGCCCGCTATTTCTCGTCCCAGCTACAGTCGGAGCAGGAGGACCGGGTCCGGCTCGAGAGCGACCTTCGCCAGGCGCTCGGATCGAAGCAATTCCACCTCGTCTATCAGCCGCTGATCAACGCCAAGACGCAGAAGCTGGTCGGCTTTGAAGCCCTGATCCGCTGGAACCACCCGCAGCGCGGCAATGTCCCGCCCAACGTCTTCATTCCCGTCGCCGAGGAAGCCGGCCTCATGGTCGCTATCGGCGACTGGGTGATTGACGAGGCATGCCGCGCGGCCGCCTCGTGGCCGGACCCGATCACCGTCGCGCTCAACATCAGCCCCAAGCAGATCGTGGCGCCTGCGCTACCCAACACTGTCAGTGAAGCGCTTGCCCGCTACAAACTGCCTGGCAACAGAATTGAGCTCGAGGTCACCGAAGGCGTTTTCCTCGGCGACAACGGCTCGACCCTCGACGTGCTGAAGCGCCTGCGCGCGCTCGGCGTCGGCATCGCGCTCGACGATTTCGGCACCGGCTATTCCTCGATCGGCTATTTGAACAAGGCCGTCTTCCACAAATTGAAGATCGACGGCAGCTTCGTTCGCGAGGCTGGAACGCGTCCCGAAAACGTCGCGATCATCCAGTCGATCGTCCAGCTGGCCAAGAGCTTCCGCATGTCGATCACCGCCGAAGGCGTTGAGACCGCAGAGGATTTCGAGCGCATGCGCGAGCTTGGCTGCGACACCATCCAAGGCTATCTGTTCGGCCGCCCGCTCGCCTACGAACGCGCCAATCAGATGGTGGTTGGCCTTGGCGCGAAAAGGATGGCCGGTTAGGTCACATCTGCACCTGGCTTCCGAGCTCCACGACGCGGTTGGTCGGGAGCTTGAAAAACTCCATCGCGCTTTCCGAGCTCTTGAGCATCCAGGCGAACAATTTCTCGCGCCACAACGCCATCCCCGGCGCCTTCTTGCCGACGACCAGCTTCTGCCGCCCGAGGAAGAAGCTCGTGCGCATCATGTTGAACGGCTCGCCGCATGTCTGAATGCCGGCGAGGTCGCGCGGGATGTCGACCTCCTCCATGAACCCATAGTGCAGGATCACCCGGTAAAAGCCCTGGCCGGCATCGTGGATCTCGACGCGCTTTTCGGGGTGCACATGCGGCACTTCCTCGACCTTGACGTTGAGGATGAGCACTCGTTCATGCAGCACCTGGTTGTGCTTGAGATTGTGGAGCAGCGCGGCAGGGACCGTGTCGGGGGATCCCGACAGGAAGACCGATGTGCCTTTTACGCGATGAACCGATGACGCGGCTGACTTGATGAACACCGGGAGCGGGAGCGCCGACTCCTGGAGCCGCTCCCGCATGATCCGCCGTCCGGTCGCCCACGTCGTGAGAACAGTGAAGCTCACCGCGGCGACCAGCAGCGGGAACCAGCCGCCGTCGGGAATCTTGGTGATGTTCGACGCGAAGAAGGTGCCGTCGACGAGCAGGAACACGCCGATGGTTGCAGTCGCCAATACGCGGTTCCACTTCCACACCTGAAACACGAGCACGGCCAGCATCATCGTTGTGATCAGCATCGTTCCCGTCACAGCGATGCCGTAAGCGGACGCCAGTCGGCCGGATTCGCGGAAGCCGAACACGAGCAGCATGACCATGATCAAAAGCCCCCAGTTGACGGCGGGGATGTAGATCTGGCCCGCGGCCCGCTCGCTCGTGTGCTCGGTCCGAAGGCGTGGCAGGAAACCGAGCTGGACCGCCTGGTGCGTCACGGAGAAAGCGCCGGAGATCACCGCCTGGCTGGCGATGATCGTCGCCGCGGTGGCGATTCCGACCAGCGGCAGGCGCGCCCATTCGGGGGCCATCAGGTAGAACGGATTGGACGCAGTGCTGGGATCGCCGAGCATCAGCGCGCCCTGGCCGACATAGTTGAGCATCAGGCACGGATAGACGAGCCCGAGCCATGAGAAGCCGATCGCCTTTCGCCCGAAATGGCCCATGTCGGCGTACAGCGTCTCCGCGCCGGTCACTGCCAGGAACACCGAGCCCAGTGCCAGGAAGGCGAGCTTGGGATTGACCAGGAAGAATTGGACCGCCCAGCTGGGACTGAGCGCCACAATAATGCCCGGACGGGTGATGATATTGCTGACCCCGAGCGTCGCGAGCACCGCCATATACACCAAGATTACAGGGCCGAAGAAGGTGCCGACTTTCGCAGTTCCGCGCGACTGCACGAGAAACAGTCCGAAGAGGATGCCGATGGAAATCGGAATCACCAGCGGCTGCAGCCGGGCTTCGACGATGGTTAGCCCCTCGACTGCCGACAAGACAGAAATTGCGGGCGTGATCATGGCATCGCCGTAGAACAGGCAGGTCGCGAGAACGCCAAGGATCACCAGGGCCGGCGCCCATTTGTTGTGTCCGAGATTGCGTGAGATTAGCGAAAGAAGCGCGAACGAGCCGCCTTCGCCTTTGTTGTCCGCGCGCATTGCGACGAACACATATTTGATCGTCACGACGAGCATCAGCGACCAGAATATGAGGCTGATCACTCCGAAGATGTGCAAGCGATCGACCGCAAGCGGGTGCGGCCCCAGGAAGCTTTCCTTCATCGTGTAGAGCGGCGAGGTTCCAATATCGCCGTAGACCACTCCGATCGCGCCCAGCATGAGCTTGGGCAGCGTTTCGTTGGGACCATGATGTGCGCTCGGCTGGTTGGCCGGAAGCACGTTGTCGGAGGTCAGCGTGGCCATCGCCGGCATGTGCGGGCGGCGCGCATAAAGATTCCATGTGATTTTGCGTTCGCGCAGGATGACAAGGACATTAAATCAGCTCCTTCTCTCTCGACGCGCAGGCCTGCCGGGAGCACTTAGCGGGCATGACAGAGGCGCAGTCCAGGCAAGCGCACCCCTCGATCGCCGCCGGCATCCAGTCCTATGCCGGCGCTGTGGCGCTGGTCGCCGTCTCCACCTTGATCGACCTGTGGATCGCTCCGCGTTGGGGCACGGCGGCGGTGGACATGATCTATTTGCCGGCAGTGCTCGCCGCCGCGGCGCTGTGGGGCCTCGGCCCGGCGCTGGTCGCCGGAGCGACCGCCGCGCTGGCCTATAACTTCTTCTTCACCGAGCCGGTGCACACCTTTCGAATGGACCGCGTCGCCGACGTGGTGACTGTTGTGGTACTGCTGATCGTGGCGCTCGTCACCAGCCGCCTCGCGTCCGCGATCCGCAGCCAGGCCCAACTCGCCGCCGCCCACGCAGTCCGCAACGCCACCATCGCCGGTTTTGCGGGGCGGCTACTGTCGTGCAGCGGCGCCGAGGATATCGCCCGCACCGCGTGCGCCGAGCTCCACCGCTTGTTCGACTGCAATGTGATGCTGGTCGAGGGGCTTCCGGAACCGCGCGTCGTCAGCGGCGCGCCGGACGGCAATCGACTGACGCCGAGCGACGTCGCGGCGGCCGCCCTCACCATCGAATCCGGCGAGCCCGCGGGGCGTGGAACCGCGCGACTGCAGCCGGCCGAATGGATGTTCCACCCCGTGCGCTCGGGCGAGGACGTCCTCGCCGCGGTCGGCCTGGCACGCGATGATGGCTTGCTTCCGGTCGGCGAGGACGATTTGCCCCTCCTCGCCAATTTGCTCGACCAGATTGCGCTGGCGCTCGCTCGCGCCCGCGCCGAAGACGAAAGCCGCGAAGTCGCGGCGCTGCGCGAGCGCGACCATCTGCGGTCGGCTCTCCTGTCGTCGGTCGGGCACGACCTGCGTACGCCGCTCACCGGGATCATCGGCGCCGCGGCCGAGCTTCGTCACGACGGCGGCAACGATCCCGCTTTGGTTGCCACCGTCGAGTGCGAAGCCGGCAAGCTCGAGCGCTATATTTCGAACCTGCTCGACATGGCGCGGATCGAGGCCGGCGCCGTGAAGCTGAAAACGGAGCCGGTCGATCTCGTCGACTCCGTTGCTGCAGCGATCAAGGATATCCGGCCCACTCTTGGCGATCATCCGGTGTCGGTCGATTTGCCCGACGACTTGCCGTTGGTCCGTGCGGACGCGGAGCTTTTGCACCACTGCCTCATCAACCTGATCGACAATGCAGGGCGTTATTCCAGCCCCAAAGGGCCGATTCGCGTCGCAGCTGCTGCCGCGCGCGGCGAGGTGCGCCTGTCCGTCGAGGATGAAGGTCCCGGTTTGCCCCAGGATGCGGAACGGGCGCTTGATGCTTTCAGCCGCATTTCCGGATCGGATCGCAAGGGTGGGACGGGCCTCGGCCTCGCGATCGTCAAGGCGTTCGCCCAAGCGATGGGGGCGAAAGTTCTCGCTTCCAATCGCGAAGGCGGCTCCGGCGCGATCTTCACCGTGTTGTTTCCCAAGATGCTGGTGGTGAAAGCGTCGGATACCGCCGATGCCGGCTAGGGCAGCCAAGGTCCTCGTCGTTGACGACGAGCCGCAAATCCGCACTCTTCTAAAGGCGACGTTGACCCGCGCAGGCTATTCGGTCGTCGAAGCGGGAAGCGGCCGCGAGGCGCTCAACGCCAAGACCATCGACAAACCCGACCTCGTACTGCTCGACCTCGGCCTTCCCGACCGCGACGGGCTCGAGCTGGTGACTCTGTTGCGCAACGAACCGCGCACCGCGCTGATCGTGATTTCTGCGCGCGACCAAACCGAGCAGAAAGTCGCCGCGCTCGATCTCGGCGCCGACGATTATGTGACCAAGCCCTTCGACACCGAGGAGTTGCTGGCGCGCGTGCGCGCCTCGCTTCGCCAGCGCCTCGCGTCCGAAGCGGAGCGCCAAGTGGTCGAGGTCGGACGGATCACCATTGATCTCCTCGAACGAATGGTCCGCCGCGACGCCGAAGAGGTCCATCTGACTCCCAAGGAATGGATCCTCCTCGCTGAGCTGGCCAAACATCCGGGGCGAGTCCTCACCCACCATGCTTTGCTCCGCACCGTCTGGGGCCCGGCGCACGTCGGCCAGACCGAATATCTTCGCGTCGCCATTCGGGCGCTTCGCCAAAAGCTGGAGGATACGCCCTCTCAGCCGAAGCTGATCGTCAACGAACCGGGCGTCGGATATCGCTTGATCGCCAAGGTATGAGCCTCAAGTCTTAGTAGCGCGCCAAGATCGACGCCCTCGCGGCGTTGTATTCCTCCGGTGTCACCCGTCCGTCACGATTGCTGTCGGCGAGTCCGCGGAACTCGTCGGCCGCGGCTCCGGCTTCTGCCGGCGATAGCAGCACGTCCCGATCGCGATCGAAGAACTTCAGCGCCCAGTTCATTAGCACCCAGTCGCGCTCGAACAGTTGCAGCGCTTGCGGCCTCGCTTGCAAGCTCGCCGGTGTCCGCTCCTGGGCAAGCCCGGGCGCCGCCGCCATGAGCAAGATTGGCAAAGCCAGGCGAATCATCGAACGCACTCCCTGCACCCGGGCACCTCAACGCGCGAAAGGCGCGTGCGTTCAGCCTTGCGAGGCGAGCGCCGTTCGTACCGCCTTCTCAAGCGCCTCGGCGCGGAATGGCTTGGCGAGCAGCGGTGCGTCGGGCGCGGTGCGCTTGACTGCTTCGGTCTCACTGTAGCCCGAGACGAACAGGATCGGCTGCTGGGGCGATTTGGCGAGGATGCGCCTGGCGACCTCGGCGCCGGACAGCCCCGGCATGATGAAATCGAGCACGACCAGGTCCGGCTTCTCGCGCGCGGCCTCCTTGAGGCCATGCTCCCCGTCGGGCGCCTGGCGGACGCGATAGCCTTGCTCTTCGAGCGTCGCGACGATGAAGCCGCGGACGTCGGGATCGTCGTCGATCACCAGCACCGATGCGGGCTTGCCCTTGGCCTTCGTGGCGGTGTCGGCGGTCACCGCCGCGTCCGTGTCCATCACCGCGTCCTCGTCGGCCGCCCGGAAGAAAAGCTTGACCGCGGTACCTTCCGCGACGTTGCTCTCGATCCGCGCGGTGCCGCCGGACTGGCGCGCCATTCCATAAACCATCGACAGTCCGAGGCCGGTGCCCTTGCCGACTTCCTTGGTGGTGAAGAAGGGCTCGAACGCGCGCGCCGCGACTTCCTCTGGCATTCCGGTGCCGGTGTCGCTGATGGTGAGCTCGACATATTCGCCGCTGTCGAGCTCGGGGTCCTCCTCAACCTCGACGATCCGCGTCGCGAATTTGAGCACTCCCCCGTCGGGCATCGCGTCGCGGGCGTTGATCGCGAGATTGAGGATCGCGACCTCGAGCTGGGTCGGATCGGCCATTACCGGCATCCTCACTTCGTGAAGATCGAATTCCTTGGTGATCCCGGGGCCGAGCACGTTGCGCAACAGCGGCCGCATGTTCTCGATCAAGGGAGCAACGAACGTCGGGCGAACCTCGAGCCGCTGCACGCGGCTGAAGGCGAGCAGCTGTCCTGTCAGCCGGGCCCCGCGGTCGGCGGCGGCAAGCGCATTCTCGGCGTAACGTTTGACCTTCGGTTCGTCGGCGCGCTTGACGATGATGTCGAGCCCGCCGACCACCACCGTCAGCAGATTGTTGAAGTCGTGCGCGATCCCGCCGGTCAATTGCCCCAGCGCCTCCATCTTCTGGCTCTGCCGCAATTGCTCCTGGGCGGTCTTGAGCTCGGTGATGTCGCGCGCTTCGAACAATAGATAGATGATGTCCCCCGCGGGCCCGTGCACCGGCTGCACCGAGACGTCGAGATAGGCGGTCGGCGCCCCCGCGCGCTCCATCCGCACCTCGGCGCTGAACAGCTTGCCCGACGCCGCCTGCTTCACCCCATTCTTCATCAAGCCGACGTGCTCGGGGTAGAGCTGGAAGGTCGGCCCCTCCCAGATCTTGCGGCCGATCACCTGGCGCGGGTTCTCCGCCCGCCACGGCGTCCCCTGGCGGTTCAATTCGACCACCGTTCCGTCCGGCTCCATCAGCACGAGCACTTCGAGCACCGTGTCGAACACCGCCCGGAAGCGCGCCTCCGACAGCGCCAGCTCCCGCGTCTGCTCGGCGACCTGTCCCTTGAGGTCGAGCTCGGCCTGCTTGGCCAGAGTGATGTCGGTCGCGACCCCGATGAACCCGATCAGCTCCCCGTCGGGCCCGAAGCGCGGCTGCGACACGCTCCTCAGCCAGCGATATTCCCCGTCCGCGCGCCGGTACCGCCCCTCCAGGGTGAACGGCTTGGCCGAAGCCTCGCCGGCGATGCTCTCGGCGACGATGCG
>JBDTON010000150.1:0-44360 GCA_039933195.1 Sphingomicrobium sp.
TCCACGGTGACCTGGACCTTGTCCGGGTAGACCCGGTCGCTCATGCCGTCGCTGCAGCGCTGGTTCTTTACGATGTTCACGTGGATCCGCGCCGTTTGATAGAGCGGTCCGGCGAAGCCGTTGATCGGGGGCGGCGTGGGCTGGGTGACCGGCTGCGCATCGGGCTGCACGAAGGTGATGTTGCGCTCATCGATCAGCAGGTTCCAGAACGGCTCCGTCCCGACCGCATGATAGGGTGGCGGTGGAGGCGGAGGCGGCGGGAGGCATCCGCTGATGAGGGCGACGAGCGTGAGGGCGATCCATCTTTTCATGTGCGGAACAACCGCGCCGCGCCGCCTCGGTTCCGTCAGCGCCAGCTCGCCCGGATGGCGAACGCCATGACCGCTGTGGCCATGGCGGCGTTCAGGCTGTCGGCGCGGCCGGCCATGGGGATTTTGACCAAAAGGTCGCACTCGGCCTCATACTCCGTGGGAAGCCCCTGCTGCTCATTGCCGATCAGAAGGAAGCAGGGCCGACGGTATTCGGCTTCGAGATAATCCTGCGTTGCCTTGAGGCTGGTGCCGACCAGCTGCCCTTCGCCGGAGCGCAGCCACGAGAGGAATTCGGGCCAGCGTGCGGTCGCGATCGTCTGCGTGAACACCGCGCCCATCGACGCGCGCACCGCCTCGACCGAGTAGGGGTCCGCGCAATCGTCGATGAGGATCAGTCCGCCGGCTCCGGCGGCGTCTCCGGTCCTCAGGATCGTCCCGATATTGCCCGGGTCGCGCAGCGCCTGAGCGCAGATCCACAGCGGCGCCTTGGCGCGCTGGATTCGCTCGAGCGAGGTCTCGGGCTGCCGGTAAGCGCCGAGCAGCATCTGCGGATTGTCCTTCCCCGACATCTTGGAAAGGATGTCCGGGGTTGTCTCGATGGCTTCCCCCCCGGCGGCTTCGGTCGCTGCGATGATTTCGGCGGCGAGCGGGTGCCTTGCCCCCTCGGCCGAGAAAGCGACGATCTCGGGCAAGCGCCCGCTGTCGCGAGCCTCGGTGAGGATACGCAGACCTTCGGCGAGGAAGAGTCCTTCGACACGGCGCGCTTTCTTCTCCCTTAAGGAGCGAAGCCGCCTGACGGTCGCGTTGGAGAAGGCCGTGACCTGGCGCGGCATGATTATTCTTCGCCGAAGCGCTTGGTGATCAGCTCCACCAATTTCTCGAGTGCTTCCTCGGCATGAAGACCCTGGACGTGGATGATGACCGTGTCGCCCATCGCCGCGCCGAGCATCATCAGGCCCATGATCGAGGTTCCGCAGACGCGGTTTCCGTCCTTCTCGATTTCGATCTGTGCGTCGATCTCGCTCGCCAGGTTCACGAATTTCGCGCTGGCCCGGGCATGAAGCCCGCGCTTGTTGGTGATCTGGACCTCGCGGCTAACCGCGTTCAAGCCGCGGCTTCCCCGAGGATTTCGCTCGCGACGGAAATATATTTGCGACCGGCTTCGCGTGCGGCCGCGACGGCGGCGTGGACTGGCATCACCTTGCGCGCGCCCTCAAGGCGGATGAGCATCGGCAGGTTAACGCCCGCGATCACCTCGATATTCTCGCTCTTCATCAGGCTGATCGCCAGGTTCGAAGGGGTCCCGCCGAAAAGGTCGGTGAGGATGATCACGCCCTGACCTTGCTCGACCCGGCCGATCGCCTCCGCAATGTCCTTGCGGCGCGCTTCCATGTCGTCGTCGGGCCCGATGCAGATCGCTTCGATCGCTTCCTGCGGACCCACCACATGTTCCATTGCGGTGACAAACTCCGCCGCGAGGCGGCCGTGGGTCACCAGCACTAGTCCAATCATTCGTTCAACTCGCCTGTCTCAGCATTGCGGGGGGAATCGGCCTCGATCGACTGGCTCGGTGGGGAGGCAAGATCACGGTGGCGCACATTCGGAGCAAACCCGGCTTGTCGCAACCGCTTCGCCATCTCGACTGCCGCGGCGACCGAGCGGTGCCGTCCTCCTGTACATCCGAACGCAACGGTCACGTAACTTTTTCCAGCGGCCCAGTAGCGGGGAATCCAGTCGTTGAGAAGCGCTTCGATGCGGCCCATCGTCTCATTCCAGGCCGGATCCCGTCGGAGGTAGTCGGCCACTGCCGGATCTTCGCCAGTGAGCGGGCGAAGCTCGTCGAGCCAGTGCGGATTGGGCAGGAAACGCAGATCGAAGACGAGATCCGCGGTTCGCGAGATGCCGCGCGCAAAGGCGAAGGAGGCGATGGTGAGCACCGGTTGGTCGGAGTCGCCGCCGTAGCGCCGCTTCAGCTCATCGCGCAGCTCCGCGGGGCTCAAGTCCGTCGTATCGAGTACGCTGTCGGCGGCGGTTCTCAGGGGCGCGGTCATTCCCCGCTCGCGCGCAATTCCATCTTCGGCGGGGCGGTCAGGTGCAAGCGGATGGCGACGGCGGGTTTCGTCGTAGCGGCGGACCAGCTCTGCGCTTCCGCAATCGAGATAGAGAAGCTCAGGTTCGACGCCGTTCATCGACTGGATCAGTTTCGGTAGCTTCTGAGGGTCGAAGCCGCGGCTGCGCACGTCCATCCCTACGGCTGCCGGAACGGTGCGGCACTCGCTTCCGCTATGGACGAAGCCGCTGAGCAGATCGGCCGGGAGGTTGTCGACCACGTCCCAGCCCATGTCCTCGAGCGCGTCGAGGACCGTCGATTTGCCCGCACCGGACATTCCGGTGACGAGCAGCAGGCGCGGCGGGCGCCGCGCGCCATTCATTAGAGTTTGCGACCCATCAGAACTTCAGGCCCATTCGGTCGAGCGCGAGTGCGACTTTGGACGGCGCCGATGCCGTCATGGCGTCAATGCTGATCAGTGGCAGCTTGATCCCGAGCAGCGGCCGCTCGCGATTCTCGTCAGGCAGGCGCTGGATCTCGCTGGTGAGCTCGACGAGCAAAGCGACGGGAATATTGCTGACCGTTTCCATGTCGACGATTCCGATGCCGCGGATCTCGAGCTTGCCGGCAATATTCGGCGGAGCCGACGCCATGAGCCGTTCACCGTTCTTTTTGACGAGGGTCTGATCATCGCTGACCAGCGTGAAGCCGCGATCGAGCAGCCGCAGCGCAAGGTCGGATTTGCCCGAGCCGGACGGTCCCAGGATCACGACTGCGCGGCCGTCGGTGGCAACGGTGCTGGCATGCACCGTCTCGGCCGAAATGCGCGGCCCGGCGGAAGATGTGACCGGATTCATGCGCGGTCCGCCGCGGGCAACCGGATGGTGAAGCGGGCTCCCGATGGAGCGTCGTCGCGGTCCTGCACATCAATCTCCCCGTCATGTCCTTCGACAATCGCACGGGCGATCGCAAGACCCAACCCCGAATGGCGGCCGAACCCTTCGCCCTCCGGCCGTACTGAATGGAAGCGGTTAAAGATCGCTTCACGCGCCTCGGGCGGAACTCCGGGGCCCTCGTCGTCGATGCGAATGCGGACTTCGTCGCCGACCCGCGCAGCGGCGATTTCGACCAGACCGCCGGGCGGGGAGAAGCTGACGGCATTGTCGAGGATGTTGTTGATGGCGCGCACCAAACGGTCGGCCTTGCCCATCACCGCCGCGGTATCCTTGCGCGGGCGAGCGAAGGCGATTCGCGCATCGCCAATCTCGCGCCGGGTCTCCCAGCTCGCGACCAGCTGCTCGATCAACGGGCCGAGGTCGACCCGGTCGAACCTGGCGCGGGCGAGCTCCGCGTCGGTGCGCGCTGCTTCGCTGATGTCGTTGATCAGCCGGTCGAGCCGGCCCACGTCTTCTCGAGCGATGCCCATGAGGCGCTGGCGCAACTCGGGGTCTTCCACCTTGTCGAGCCCGTCGACCGCGGAGCGAAGCGAGGCGAGCGGGTTCTTGAGTTCGTGCGTCACGTCCGCGGCGAAGGCTTCCATATTGTCGATCCGCTGTCTGAGCGACTGGCTCATGTCGGAAACGGCGCGGGCAAGCAGGCCAATCTCGTCGCTGCGCGAGGGCAGGCGCGGTACGTTCACTTCGCGCGAGCGTCCGAGACGGACCCGGTGCGCGGCCAATGCGAGGCGCCGCAGCGGCCGGACGATGGTGCGTGCAAGAAAGACCGAGAGCAAAACCGATATGAGGATAACGACTGCCATCGCGGTGCTGATCAGTGCGCGCTGGCTGCGAATCGCGCGCGTGAAGGTCCGGTCGTTGGTGGTCGCGAACAGCACTCCGCCGTCCATCGGAACCGCGGCGGAGATGACGGGCGTCAGATCGGGCGCATTGCGGACCGCCGTCGCCGATCTTTTGCGCGTGAGCGCTCGCACGGCTTCGGGCCACGCCTGCAACCGGTCGACCGGCGGCTCAGCGTATTCGTCGAGCGTGGGAGCGCCCACAATTGTATTGAAACCGCGGTCAAGCGCGCGAGCGACATCCTTGGTCCATTTCTGGGTCTCCGGATTCCTCAGCTCATAGGTCGGGCCGGTCAGCTTCCAGCTGTCGACCACAAGCTGCCCGTCGGCTCCGTAGACGCGGAAGCGGTCCCCGGTCGTTTTCGATATGGTTGCGAGGAGCGCCGGCCATTGCTGCCGAGGCACGTGCATCAGCGCCGCGGCTGCGGTGGCCGTTTCAATCCGAGTTTGTTGCGTGCGCTCCTTGCTCAGGCGACTGCGAAAGACGTCGAGATAGAGCGTGCTGAGAGCCACCAGCAGAAGCGTCAGAATATTGAGCGCGAAAATGCGGTAGCCCAGCGTCCAGCGCCCCGACCAGCTCAGCGCCAGGTCGGCTTCGTCCTCAGTCGGCGTCGAAACGGTATCCGACGCCATAGAGGGTCTCGATCGCATCGAAGCTGGAATCGGCGACGCGGAACTTGCGGCGGATGCGCTTGATGTGGCTATCGATGGTCCGGTCGTCGACATAGGTGTCGTCGCTATAGGCCACATCGAGCAGCTGGTTGCGTGATTTTACGACCCCCGGGCGCTGCGCCAGCGCTTCGAGGATCAGGAGCTCGGTGACGGTGAGGCTCACGTCCTTTCCAGCCCACCGCACTTTGTGCCGCGCCGGGTCCATGACCAGGCGGCCGCGCTCGAGCAATGGCGGCTCGGGCTCTGCGTCGGCGGCGGCGGCCTCGTCCTTCGCCAACTCCTGCCGGCGCAGTAATGCGCGGATGCGCGCGATGAGCAGTCGCTGCGAGAAAGGCTTGGAAATATAATCGTCGGCGCCCATCGCGAGCCCGAGGGCCTCGTCGAGCTCATCGTCCTTGGAGGTCAGGAAGATCACGGGGATCGAGCTGAGCTCGCGCACCCGGCGAAGCAGCTCCATTCCGTCCATTCCCGGCATCTTGATGTCGAACACGCCGAGGTCTGGAGGATTGTCGGAAATCGCTTTCAAGGCGAGCGTCGGGTCCGAATAGACGCGCGTGACGAAGCCCTCGGCCTGAAGCGCAATCGAGACGGATGTCAGAATATTGCGGTCGTCGTCGACCAGCGCGATCACTTGGCTCATCCGCCCCTTGCCTATGCCCCAGCCGGTTGACGCGGCGGGATTAGCCAGCGGGGGGAATGGAGACAAGGCGCGCCGATTGTGCGTGCCTTGGCCATGCCTGTACAAACGCGGGACATTGTTAGCGCTACCGCGGGCCAAAATGGCCGATTGAGTGGCTATGCCGTTTTGACCGCGCAACTTTTTCGGGGTTATACGGGCGCCGCATACGTATGCGGCGGCAGCCCAAGCTCGCCGCCGCTTTGAACATATGGAAAGGGGTATTTGTCGAGTGGGTGACCGGGTTCCACGCAACGGACTTGACGCTCAGGGTATCGCGACAGGCGCCGAGATTTTCTGGAATCTGGCGACGGCGCCGCTCGTCGAGCATGCGGTGCGCCGCGGCGAAGGCCTGCTCGCCAAGGAGGGCCCGCTGGTCGTCCGCACCGGCAAGTTCACCGGCCGCGCTGCCAAGGACAAATTCATCGTCCGCAATGCCGTGACGGAGAAGACAGTCTGGTGGGGCAAGGTCAACCAGCCGATGGAGCCCGATGCCTTCGACCGGCTGCATGATGACTTCCTGCTCGCGCTTGGCGACAAGGACATGCTGTTCGTGTCCGATCTGTACGGCGGATCGCAGCCCGAGCATCGCGTCCGCGTGCGGGTGATCAATGAGCTTGCCTGGCACAACCTCTTCGCGCGCACGCTCCTCGTGCGGCCGGAGGCGCGTGAACTCGCCGATTTCGAGCCCGAGTTCACCATCATCGACCTGCCCAGCTTCCGCGCCGATCCCGAGCGTCACGGCTGCCGGAGCGAGACGGTCATCGCGGTCAACCTCGAGAAGAAGATCATCCTGATCGGCGGCACGGCTTATGCCGGCGAGATGAAGAAGGGCGTCTTCGGGCTGCTCAACTTCATCCTTCCCGCCCAGGGCATCATGCCGATGCATTGCTCGGCCAACATCGGACCCAAGGGCGATACCGCGATCTTCTTCGGCCTTTCCGGCACCGGAAAGACGACTCTCTCGGCCGACCCGAACCGCACCCTCATCGGCGACGACGAGCACGGCTGGTCGGACACCCACGTCTTCAATTTCGAAGGCGGGTGCTACGCCAAGATGATCCGCCTCTCGGCGGAAGCCGAGCCGGAGATCTTCGCAACGACCAAGCGCTTCGGAACCGTGCTCGAGAATGTCGTCATCGACCCGGTCACGCGCGAGCTGGATCTCGACGATTCAAGCCTCGCCGAGAACAGCCGCGGCGCATACCCGATCGACTTCATTCCGAATTCCTCGGACGAAAATATGGGTCCGCCGCCGAAGAACGTGGTGATGCTGACCGCCGACGCGTTCGGCGTCCTCCCCCCGATCGCTCGGCTGACCCCCGATCAGGCGATGTATCACTTCCTCTCCGGCTACACGGCGAAGGTCGCGGGAACGGAGATTGGCGTGACGGAGCCCGAGGCGACTTTCTCGACCTGCTTTGGAGCGCCGTTCATGCCGCGTCACCCGTCGGTGTACGGCAATTTGCTCAAGAAGCGGATTGCCGAAGGCAGCGTCGACTGCTGGCTGGTCAACACCGGCTGGACCGGCGGGAAATATGGCGTCGGCAAGCGCATGCCGATCAAGGAAACGCGCGCGCTGCTCGAAGCCGCGCTCGACGGCAGCCTGAAGCGCGTGATGTTCCGCAAGGACCCGAACTTCGGCTTCGAAGTGCCGTGCGAAGTCCCCGGCGTCGATTCGAGCATTCTCAATCCGCGCAACACCTGGGCCGACAAGGACCAGTACGACCGCACCGCGGCCAGGCTGGTTGATCTCTTCGTCGAGAATTTCGCGCAATTCGCGGACCAAGTCGACGAGGGCGTGCGCCAGGCTGCGCCCAAGGTCGCGCAAGGCCAAGCGCAACAACAAGGCCAACCCACTCCGGCCTAAGCCTCAGCCGTCATTGCGAGCGTAGCGAAGCAATCCAGTGACGAGCTGGATTGCCGCGTCGCTGGCGCTCCCCGCAATGACGGATTACCTCAATGACCGACTACCGACCCCGCTTGTTTCATTCCGACGCCGAGATCGTGCATCTCGGCGAAGGCCTCCTCGCGCGCACATTGCCGCGCGCCGAATGGACCCACGAAGCGCATCTCGCCGCGACGACCTATCTGTTGCTGAAGCGCCCCGACGTCGATCTCGACAAGCAGCTTCCCGACATGATCCGCCGTTACAACGAGAGCGTCGGCGGAGTGAACAGCGACACCGAGGGCTATCACGAGACGATCACGCGCGTTTTCCTGCACGGCGCACGGCTGTTTCTCAGCGAAGCGGACCTGCGCGAGCCGCTGCATGAGCTGATCAACGAGCTGCTGCTGTCACCGATTGGCCGCCGCGACTGGCCGTTGCGATTTTATTCGCGCGAGCGGCTGTTCTCAGTCGACGCGCGGCGGACGTTCATTCCGCCGGACGTGGCGGCGCTCCCCTAGCGCAGTCGCGGAGGCCCGATGTTCGACTGGCGGATGCGGCGCACCAGTGCCATCCCGCCGACCACCGAGAAGGTCGCGATCAGCGACAGCGCGGTGGAGAAAAGGAAGAGTCCGAAAAAGCTTGTGGGCATGGCGGGCATGAATGGGTCCTCGTGAAGGGTTCGATACTCGGCACGTGACGCTCGACCGCCCGACTATACCATAATTTGGGCCGGGCTACGCCGACTTCGCCCGCGCGGTATATTCGGCGACGTTTTTGGCGAGGACGTCCATCGGGACGTTGCCGCCTTTGACCACCGCATCGTCGAACTGTCGCAGGTCGTATTTTGGGCCGAGTTCGCGCTTCGCCTTGTCGCGCAGGCGGTTGATCTCGTTGTGGCCGACCTTGTAGCCGCATGCCTGGCCGGGCCAGGCGCAATAGCGGTCGACTTCCGACGCGACTTCCAGCGGGTTGGAGCCGTTGCGCTCGACGAAGAAATCGACGGCTTGGCTGCGCGTCCAGCGCTTGGCGTGGAGGCCGCTGTCGACCACGAGCCGGCAGGCGCGGAAGGCGATCGACTGGAGGTAGCCGAGCCGCCCGACTGGAAAATCGTCATAGACTCCGAGCTCGTCCACCAGCTGTTCGGCGTAGAGCGCCCAGCCTTCGGAATAAGCGTTGAAGGCGAGCAGGGTGCGGATCAGCGGCAGCTTGTTGGCATATTCGCCCTGCCACACGTGGCCGGGGATCGCTTCGTGCGACGCAAGGTCGGGCAGGCTGTACTTGCTGTGCAAACTGGTCTCGCGGAGGTTGATCCAGAACTTGCCGGGGATCTTGCCGTCGATCGAGCCTGCTCCGCCATAGGCCGCGGGCGCACCGGGTTCCTGCTGCGGCGCCATGCGCTTCACTTCGAGATGGCCCGGCACGAGCGTGGCGAAAGCGCGCGGCAGCTGGGCACGGATGATCTGCAGCCGCTGCTGGATGTAGGCCATGATCTCGGCGCGGCCCTTGTCGCCCTCGGAGAATTTGTAGCGCGGGTCCTTGGCCAGGGCCTGCATGCGCTGGCCGACGCTGCCCTGGGTGTAGCCGATCGAGCGCAGGATAGGGTCCATGCGGCTTTGTAGCTCGGCGAGCTGCTCGAGACCCATCGCGTGAACCTCGTCGGGCGAGAGGTTGGTGGTGGTCGACGCCTTGAGCGCCCAGCGGTAATATTCGTCGCCCATCGGACGCGACCAGATGCCGGGCACGTCGGTGGCGACCGCGCGCTCGGCTTTGAGCTCGACAATCTGCCGCTCCAGCGCGGGCGCGACGGAACCGATGACGATCTTGTGGGCGCGGGCGTCCCAATTTCCCAGGATGCCCTTTTCCTTCGCCCGGCGAGCGAGCGATTGGACGAGGTCGCCGCCCTGGTGAGCGTCCCTGGCGGCAATGCTGAGCTGGTTGATGGTATTGTCTGCGAGAAACGTGGGAGGGACGAGCCCGCGCGAACGCGCCGAGCGCAGCCGGTCGAGCTCGCCGTCAAGCTGCGCTGGGTATTGGGCGAGACGGGCGAGATAGGCCTCGGCGTCGGCCTTCGTCTCGATCAGATGGTCGGTGTCGAGGAACTGCGGAGTGTCGATGTACGCGCCGACATTCTGGATCACGACGTACGGCGTATTGCGGTATCCGCCGACGGCGACGTCGCCGTACGGGAAAGCGAACCCCTCGAGCGCGGTCCTGTAGGCGCTGCGGACGACATCGACGCTGGTGCGGACGGGGAAGGACAGGCGGGACTCGTCGATTGCTTCGACCCGCGCGAGGTCGGCCCTGACCGTGGCGGCCACTTGCCGCTGTGCGGCGGCGCTGTGATCGCCGAGCTTTGACCGCATCCAGGCCCGCGCGCCGGTGTCGATCCCGAGCGACGTCGCGGCTTCGGGACTCAGGCGGAGGATGTTTTCGGCGACGGAGTCGAGCAGCGCGCTCGCCTGCGCGTCGGTCGCGGGGGCTTCCGCCTGGGCGAAGACGGGCGAAGCTTTCGCAAGCAGCGGCAAGGCGATGGTTGCGCCGAGCGCGGCAACGGTTTCGCGGCGGGTGAATTTCAGTTCGGACACAGAAAAGCTCCGTTCAAGCGGGCGGGAGAGTGCGCACCGGTTCGACGTTCAGGCAATTGCCTTCAACGCCGGTGATCCGAACCCGGTCGCCGACGATGGCGGGACCGCCGCGAGCGCTCCATTCGCCATCGCCGACGCGGACTCGGCCATGATGCTCGTCCACGTCGGCAGCCACGGTCACGACCTTTCCGACGAGGCGCGCCGCCCGGTCGTTCAACAGCGGGTCCGCGCTGTCCGACGAGCGATTGGCGTAGAAGCGCCGGCCGAGCATCACCGCGATGAGGGCGTAGAGCATGAACAAAGCGAGCTGCGGGACCGTGCCGAGGTCGAAGAGTATTGTGAACAGTCCCGTCGCGATCGCCGCGGCGCCGACGAAGACGAGGAAAAAGCCCGGCGCGATGACCTCCGCGATCAGCAGCACGACGCCGCCGATCAGCCACAGCCAGCCGGGATCGATTCCGCTCAAGAAATTCATTGTTTGCTTTCGGGGACCGTGGGCACCGCCTTGGCGCGCGTCACGGATACCGATTTACCGCTGCCTTCGCCGAAGGCCTCCTTGGCGAGCTCGCCGATTCCTCCGAGCGTTCCGATGAGCTGCGTCGCCTCGACCGGGAACAGGATCGTCTTCGCATTGGGCGAGGTCGCAAACATGCCGAGCGCCTCGACGTATTTTTGGGCGATGAAATAATTGATGGCCTGGGCGCTTCCCCCTTCGATGGCATCGCTGACCGATTTGGTCGCGTTGGCTTCCGCTTGGGCGGAGCGCTCGCGCGCCTCGGCTTCGCGGAAAGCAGCCTCGCGCGCGCCCTCGGCCGAAAGGATCGCGCCCTGCTTCTCGCCTTCGGCTCGAAGAATCGCCGACTGACGCGAGCCCTCGGCCTCGAGGATCACCGCGCGCTTCTCGCGCTCGGCCTTCATCTGCCGGGTCATCGCGTTGACGATGTCCTGCGGCGGACGGATGTCCTTCAGCTCGACGCGGGTGATCTTGACGCCCCAGTTCTCGGTCGCGTTGTCGACGACGGCAAGCAGCTTGGCATTGATCTCGTCACGCCGCGACAGCGTCTCGTCGAGGTCCATGGAGCCCATCACCGTGCGCAGGTTCGTGGTCGAAAGCGCCATGATTGCGCCATAGAGGTCGCTGACCTCATAGGCGGCCTTGGCCGCGTCGAGCACCTGGAAGAAGACCACTCCGTCGACGGCGACCATCGCGTTGTCCTTGGTGATGATCTCCTGCCCGGGAATGTCGAGCACCTGCTCCATCATGTTGATGCGCCGGCCGACACGGTAGAAGAAGGGCGGCACATAGTTGAATCCGGGCTCGGCCACGCGCACGAAGCGGCCGAAATGCTCGATCGTGTAGCGATAGCCCTGGCGGACGATCTTCACGCCCATCATCACGAACAGAAAAACAAGGATCGCGAGCGCGATCATGAAGGTCGTCAGCATGTCTCTTCCCCGGTGTCCCTAATCCGGGGCATGATGCGACGGCGATGACCGGAGCGGAAGCGAAAAGCGACAAGAACATCGACCTGTTCGCCGTACGGTCGGTGCTGTTCCTGCCCGCCTCGAATCCGCGCGCCATTGCCAAGGCGCGGCAGGCGGGTTCCGATCTAGTGGTGCTCGACCTCGAAGATTCGGTGAAGCGCGATGACAAGGATTCGGCCCGCGACGCTGCCGTCGACGCTGTGTCGACGGCATGGCCCATGCCCATCGCGATTCGGATTAATGGCATTGGCACCGAATGGCACTCGCTCGACGTCGACGCGGTTGCCGGGGCCGCGGCGGATTTCGTGGTCGTTCCGCGCGCGATTTCCGCGCATCTGGTGCACCTAGTCGCCGCGGCGGTGAGCAAGCCGGTGCTGGCGATGATCGAGACGGCCGCCGGGGTGCTCGCCGCGGCGGAGATTGCCAAGGAATGCGCTGGTCTGATCGCCGGCACCAACGACCTCCGATCCGACCTGCGGCTTCCGCTCGACGCAACGCGTAAGCCGATTTCGGCCTCGTTGCAGATGATCGTGCTTGCCGCGCGAGCCGCGGGAGTCGCCGTATTCGACGGCGTGTTCAACCGGCTGGACGATGCCGACGGATTCCTCGCCGAGGCGGAGGACGGCCGCCGCCTTGGCTTCGACGGCAAGAGCCTGATCCATCCCGACCAGATCGCTTTGTGCCACCGGGCGTTCGCTCCGAGCGAAGCCGAGCTGGATCGGGCGCGGCGGCTGGTTGAGGCATTCTGCGGCGGCGCCGAGCGGTTCGAGAATGAGATGATCGAGCGGATGCATGTCGAGGCGGCGCAACGGCTGCTGGAGAGAGCGTCCGCCTAGCGGCCCTTGGCGAATCGCGCTTTGCCTGTCATGGGCCGATATGGCCCGACCCAACGCCCCCGACATTCCGCTTGGACTGACGTTCGACGACGTGCTCCTGCAGCCGCTCGAATCCTCGGTCCTCCCGAGCCAGGCCGAAACCCGCACGCAGCTGACGCGTGGAATCCCCCTCAACATCCCGATCGTGTCCTCGGCGATGGACACGGTGACCGAGGTCGACATGGCCATCGCTCTGGCACAGCTCGGCGGGATCGGCGTCCTTCATCGCAACATGGGAGTCGAGGAGCAGGCGATCGCCGTTCGCCAGGTCAAGCGGTTCGAGAGCGGGATGGTGGTCAACCCGATCACCATGACGCCCAACGAGACGCTGGCCGACGCACTCGAGCTGATGGAGGCACATCGGATCAGCGGAATCCCGGTCGTCGAGAAATCGGGCAAGCTGTGCGGTATCCTCACAAACCGGGACGTCCGTTTCGCCGAGAACCCGCTCCAGCCGGTGAGCGAACTGATGACTCGCGACAATCTGGCGACGGTGCCGATCGGCACCAGCCAGGAAGAGGCGCGGCGGATTTTGCATCAGCGGCGGATCGAGAAATTGATCGTGGTCGACGCGGGCGATCACTGCGTCGGCCTGATCACCGTGAAGGACATTGAAAAATCGGTCGCTGCGCCGCTGGCGACCAAGGATGCCGAAGGGCGGCTTCGGGTCGCTGCGGCGACCACCGTTGGCGATTCGGGTTTCGCGCGGTCCGAGGCATTGATCGAGGCGGGTTGCGACTGCATCGTCATCGACACTGCGCACGGTCACAACACCGATGTCGCCCGCGCGGTCAAGCGGGTGAAGCAGCTGTCGAACTCGGTGCAGGTAGTTGCCGGGAATGTCGCGACTGCGGATGCTGCGCGGGCGCTCGCCGACGCGGGAGCGGACGCGATCAAGGTCGGCATCGGACCGGGATCGATCTGCACCACGCGGATCGTCGCCGGCGTCGGGGTCCCGCAGCTTACCGCGGTGATGGAAGCCGCGCGCGCCGTGAACCGCGATGGGATCCCGATCATCGCCGACGGCGGAATTCGCACCAGCGGCGACATCGCCAAGGCGCTCGCGGCAGGCGCGTCGGCGGTCATGGTCGGATCGTTGCTCGCTGGAACGGCTGAAGCTCCGGGCGAAATCTTCCTGTATCAGGGCCGCTCGTACAAGAGCTACCGCGGGATGGGATCGGTGGGGGCAATGGCGCGCGGCTCGGCCGATCGCTATTTCCAGCAGGACATCAAGGATCATCTGAAACTGGTGCCCGAAGGCATCGAAGGCCAGGTGCCGTTCAAGGGGCCGGTGCGCGACATCATCCACCAGCTGGTTGGCGGCGTGAAAGCGGCGATGGGTTATACGGGCGCCCCGACCATCGCCGACTTGCAGAACCGGGCGAAGTTCGTTCGAATCACCAATGCGGGATTGTCCGAAAGCCACGTGCACGACGTCGCGATCACTCGCGAGGCGCCCAACTATCCGACGCGATAGCCGATGACTCCCGCCGCGCGATTGCAGGCGGCGATCGAGATTCTCGACGAGGTGATGGCTTCGGCCCGCGAGGACGGCCCGCCCGCGGACTCGATCGTCACGCATTATTTCAAGCAGCGGCGCTACGCCGGCTCGAAGGATCGCCGCGCCGTGCGCGAGCTCGTGTTTCGCGCGATCCGCCGGTCGGCCGAGCGGCCCGAGAGCGGACGCTCGGCTATACTCGGGCTTGCCGATCACGAGCCGGAGCTGCTGGACCTGTTCGGGCTGCCGCGCGGACCCGGGGTTCGAGGCTCGGAAGAGCGGGCAGCACCGGCGGCCCTCATTCCGGACTGGATCAAGGTCGAGCTGTCGCCGCTCGTCACCGAAGCGGAATGGCCCGCGCTGCTCGAGCGCGCGCCGCTCGATTTGCGGGTGAACGCCGCACGGGCTTCGCGCGATGACATTTTTGGGCAAGTCGGCGGGAGTCCGACGCCTCTCAGTCCGTGGGGCGTCCGATTGCCGCCGGGCAGCCGAATCGACGATCAATCCGTCTATCGTTCGGGGCTGATTGAAGTTCAGGACGAAGGCAGTCAGTTGATCGCGCTCGACTGTGGCCCAGAAGAGGGTGAACGCATTCTCGATCTTTGCGCTGGGGCCGGCGGGAAGTCCCTCGCGCTTGCAGCCGCGGCGCCCGCTGCGCTCATCCTGGCAACCGACAGTAATCGCGCGCGGCTATCAAAACTGGCCCCGCGGGCGGAACGCGCGGGCGCGCGGATCGAAACGCGGCTTCTGAATCCGCCCAACGAACTTGCCGAACTCGCCGACTGGCGGGCGAAGGCCGATCTCGTCCTGGTCGACGCGCCTTGCTCGGGAAGCGGCACCTGGCGGCGCAATCCGGAAGGGCGCTGGCGCCTGACGTCCGAGCGGCTCGACCGCCTGATCTCGCTCCAGCAGCGGCTGCTCGACATGGGCGCAGAGCTGGTGCGTCCCGGTGGCCGGCTCGTCTATGCCGTCTGCTCGCTTCTGTCCCGCGAAGGGGCAGGGCAGATTGAGGCCTTCCTCATCCGGCATTCATCATGGATTGTGCAGGAAACGCCGATCGCCGCGGGGCGTTTGGACGGTGCCGGCCGGCTGTTGACTCCTGGCCATGACCGTACTGACGGCTTTTTCGTCGCGCGGCTTGGGCGACCGTGCTAGGCGCGGACGCAAGAGTGGAGAAATTGATGCGGTCTTTGCTTCGTCTTGTGTTGCTCAGTTTCGCGGGCGCGGCGCTCGCCGCGCCGGTGACAGGCCAGCGCGCCGATGATCAAATCCAGCCGAAATCGGTCGAGCTGCAGCGTCAGGCGCGGGCTTTGATGGCCGCGGGCAAGCTGGAGCTGGCCGACGACGTGCTCGAGACCGCGCTCGCAGTGGACCCGCGCAACCGCGGCGCCTTCGTCGACCTCGCGCGCGTCGCCGAGAAGCAGCATTTGTTCGGCAAGGCGATTCGAATGACCAGCAAGGCGCTGCTGCTCGAACCCAATGATCCGGACGCCATCGCGGTTCAGGGCGAAGCGATGGTCGAGATGGGCGCGGTTGCGCGCGCGCAGGCCAATCTCCAGAAGCTCCAGCAGATCTGCGGTGCCAAGGGGTGCCCCCAGATTGCGCAGCTCTCCGCCGCGATTAGCCGCGGCCCGACCGTCGCGTCGGCAAAGGCGCCGGAAGGTCCGAAGACGAATTAGCTCAGCGCCCGCGCCAGCCCAACGAACTCATCGACGCTCAGGGTTTCGGCGCGACGCTGCAGATCGATTCCAAGCGTTTGGGCGGCTTCCGCCGCACCTGGGAAAGACTTCAGGCTCGATCGCAGCATCTTGCGGCGCTGGCCAAACGCGGCTTCCGTTAAGTGCCGCATCACTTCCGGGTCGACGCCTACTGGTGCGTCGATCGGCACAATGTGCACGACCGAAGACGTCACCTTGGGCGGGGGCACGAAGGCTGAGCGGTTGATGCTCATCGCGATTTGGGGACGTGAGCGCCACTGCGCCGCAACCGACAGGCGGCCGTAAGCCCCATTTGCGGGCACGGCGACAATTCGCTCGGCGACTTCCTTCTGGAACATGAGCGTTAGCGATCGCCACCAGGGCGGCCAGTCGCCGCCGAGCCATTTGAGCAGGAGCGCCGTTCCGATGTTGTACGGAAGGTTGGCGACAACGTGCGCTCCGGGTCCCACTAGGTCGGGCTCATCGATTGCAAGCGCGTCTGCTTCGACGAGCTTGAGACGTGGTTCGAATTCCTGCTGAAGCTCGGCCAGCGCCGGAATGCACCGCCGGTCACGCTCCACTGCGATAACCGAAGCTCCCCCGTCGAGCAGGGCGCGTGTTAGCCCGCCCGGACCAGGGCCAACCTCATAGACGCGTTCGCCTTTCAGCGGACCCGGGACGGCGGCGATCCGGGACAGTAGTTGCCGGTCGAGAATGAAATTCTGTCCGAGTGACTTGCTTGCGCTTAGCCCGTGCCGGGCGATTACATCGCGCAGAGGCTCGGGGGTGCTGGTCAAACGGTTTCGGTGCGGATGACCGCGCATTCAGCCGCCATGCGGAGTGCCGCCGCCATCGGCCGCGGATCCGCCCGGTCCTGGCCGGCGATGTCGAATGCGGTCCCGTGATCCGGAGCGGTGCGCACGATCGGCAGGCCCAAGGTGATGTTCACCGCATCTTCGAAATGCAATGCCTTGATCGGGATCAGCGCCTGATCGTGGTACATACAGAGAGCGGCATCGTAATTCGCGCGAGCCCGGGCGTGGAACAGGGTATCGGCGGGGTGGGGGCCGGTCACTCGCCAGCCCTCCGCCGCCAGCGCCGCGATGGCCGGTTCGATGACGTCGATTTCGGCACGGCCGAGGCTGCCGCCTTCGCCCGCATGCGGATTGAGGCCGGATATCGCCAATCGCGGTTCGGCAATTCCAAAGTTGCGCTGAAGCCCGCGCAGTGCCGCTCTGCCGCGCGATTCGATGAGAGCCGAGGTGAGACTGTCTGGAACGTCGCGAAGCGGCAGGTGCGTCGTCACCGGAACGGTGCGGAGCGTCGGGCCGGCGAGCATCATCACGACGTTGGACGGCGAAATCCCGCAGCGCTCGGCGACGAACTCGGTCTGCCCCGGATGCTGGAAGCCGATCGCGTAGAGCTGTTCCTTGGCGACGGGGCCGGTGACGACCGCGGCGGCCGAACCGGAGCGGGCGAGGCCCACCGCAAGCTCCAGCGCGTCAAGCGAGCAATGCGCGCCGGAGACGGTCGGATGGCCGGGAACGTCACCATCGGCCGAGGAAAGCTGAATCAGGGGAAGCGCATAATCGAAGGCGGCGTCGGCTTGGCTGGGGTCGTCGACGACTTCGATCGGCCCATCCCATATGGCCGCGATCGAACGGCCGTCGCCAATCGCCACGAACGGCGGCAGATCGAATTCGGCTCGATGATCCCAGCATTTCGCGATGACTTCCGGACCGATCCCGGCCGGGTCGCCGAGTGACACCGCGAGCGGCGAATCTAGGGCACGTGGCACAGCCGCTGCTCCTAGCGGCTTTGGACGACTAGCGGAATTCAATCACCGCGTCGCGCCGGAGGTCGCGCAGATAGCGACGGGAACGGCTGTTCACCCGCTCTTCGTTGAGCTGGCTGTACACCTCGTCATAGCTCGGCGCGGTCGGGTCGACCTCGTCACGGCCGCAAATCACCAGCGTCCGAACGCCCTCGTCGAGCGAACCGAACGGCTGGGTCGCCTGGCCGACCTGCATCGGCAGCATCATCTGCTGCAGAGCGGCCGGAAGATCGCGCATCTTCACTCCGTCCTGTTGCACGACCTCGCCGTGGAACTCGGTGGCGATCTTGTCGGCTCCGCCGCAGCCGCCGACCGTGCGTGCGGCCTCGGCAAACCGCGCCACGATTGGTTCCGCGACCTGTCGCGCCGTGCCTTTGGGGAAGGTGATCGAAATCTGCTTCAGGCCGAGGACGGCGTCGCGCGGATCGCGCGTGAGGATTTTGCGCGTGTCCTGGACGGCAAGAATTGAAACTCCGCCCGGTACTGGAATCGGATTGCTGACGGAGCCCGGGCCCATCTGTCGAAGCGCATCGGCGAGCGGAGTTGGAAGCTGTTCCGGCCGGACCCAGCCGAGGTCGCCGCCGACCGCTGCGGTGGAGGCTTCGGAGTATTGGCGAGCATAACCGGCGAACGAGGCGCCGGTCTTCAACTGCTCGAGGATCTTGCCGGCGTTGGCGATCGTCTGCGCCTGAGTGTCCGGCGTCGCGGAGAGGAAGATTTCGCCGACTCGATACTCCTCGGTGCCTTTGGACGCATTCAGCTTGTCGATGACGGCTTTGACCTCGTCATCACCGACGCTGACTTCGATCTTGGCGCGCTGCAGCCGTTGCCAGGCGATCTCGCCCTCGATCTGGCGGCGCAATGAACGGATCGATGAGCCGCTCGCTTCAAGATACTTGGTCAGTTGGTCGGGCGTTTGCTTCACGTTGCCCGCAACGCGCTCGACGGTCCGGTCGATGTCGGCTGGCTTGATCTCAATCTTCTCGCCCTTGGCCGCCTGAATCTCCAGCGTCTCGTCGATCAGGTTGCGAAGGATCTGCTGGCGCAACTCATCGGCCTGATCAGGCGGAATCTGGTTGCCGTTGGCAATCGCGAGGAGCTGCAGGCGCTGATCGACGTCGGTCTGCGTGATGACGTCTCCGTTCACGATGGCAGTGGCCTTGATCACCGAGGGCATGGCTGTGCCGAATACCTGCGGATTTTCCGGCAGCTTGAGGGCGTGGGCGGTGTCGGGACCGGGGGCCGGCGGCGCCTTGGTGGCCTGCTGCGCCAGGGCGGAGCTTCCGGCCACCAGCGCGAGGAGGGCGGCCGCGCCTAATGCGCGCGTTGAATGACGTCGAAAAGCTACTTCCACGATTTCGATTTTCCCTTGATTCCCAGCCCACTGCGCCGATTGCCCTTTGGTCAGGCCCGGCTGAACGCAGCCTTAGCGGTTGAGTCCCTTCAAAGCCAAGTGAATGCTGAAAGTGCTGCCTTTGCGGAACGTGCCGATCTGCTCATAGTCACGCCGCCACGTCACGCCAAGCTGCAGGCAATCATCCTCATACTGGATGCCGAGACGCGAGCGCACCGGCTCGAAGCCGTCGGCGAGAGACAGCGGGTCTTCGTTCTTGTCGGTCAGGTCGATCACGGTCGCTCCGAAGATCGACCAGTAGCGGCGGATGAGAACACGAGCGGCAAGCCGCAACTCCTCCTTGTCGCGCAGGTCCTCGATGGTCGGGTCGATGTTGCGGTTGAGCCGAAGATAACCGATCTGGGCATAGGTTTGCTGGGTCCCGACCGTAAGGTCGATCTCGTTTCGCCGGACGGCCAGGCTGTTCTTGTCCAGCCGATAGCGCTCGGTGACGTCGATCAGCCGTCCGAAACGGACTCGGGTTCTTCCTACAATGTCAGAGATATGCCCGGTAAGCCCTGTTCCATCAGGGAAAATCGCCGTTGACCTGCTGAATCGGTAGCTCTGGCCGATATTGTTCTCGATCGAAAGATTGGCGCGCTCCAGGGACCAATCCAAACCATAGGTTACGCGCGACGAATCTTCCCAGCGGTCATAACCGGGGAAACGGTTCAGCGAGAACAGGTTGCTGTCCTCGAGGTCGACCGAGCGCGCATCCTCGTTCGGAATGTCGAGGTTGGAAGTGGGCGGAGTCAGCACAAACTGGACGCGCGGGACGAGCTTCTGGAAGCCGCCGAAGAGCGGGCCGACGAACGGCCATTGAACGTCAGCAGCCAGGGCGCCGATCGCCCGCGCGTGCCACCCGTTCGTCCCGCGGTAGATCGGAACTGCCGTGCTCTCCGCATCGTCGGTATGATAGACGTCGCCGCGGCCGTAGGCGGTCAGAGTGACCTGTTGGCCCCACGGGGTGAGCCGCCTGAGGTCCCATTCCGCGCTGGCGAAGGCGCGCTGCGTATCCTGTCCGTCGATGCGGATGATCGACAGGCTGTTGGCCTGCAGCTCGAGCCGGCCGCCGGCGAGGTCGTTCATTCGGAACCGGGCGTCGATCGCTGGAAGGGCGATCGGAATCTGCTTTTGCTTATCGTCGGCGCGCAGCCCCTGGAACGCCCAGCCGGCGATTGAAATGTAGGAATCGGGGCTGATCCGTTCGGCGTTGACGAAGCTGCGCAACCGGTCGTCGCTGCTGATGTCGTAGCGACGGGTTACCGTCTTGTCGCTCGCCGCCCGGATTGAGCTCGTGATGCTCCACACCGGATCGAGCTGGAATTTCCCGTTGGCCTCGAAATAGGCGCGGATGCCCTTTCGGGTGGACGTCGCGTCAGGGTTGACGTCCTCGATCGTCCCGTAGGTCAGGAAGCCGCCGATCTGGAACGCGCCGAGGCTGTTGAGCTCGCGATATTTGCCTTCGATCGCCGGCAGGACTCCGGTGTAGAGGTGCGGAGTCACCGTAAGGTCGCGGTTGGGGGCGATCTGCCAGTGATAGGGCAGTGCGACCTCGAAGCCCTTCTTGGTGGAAAGACTGAGATCGGGCACCAGCCAGCCGGTCGCTCCGCCGGTCCCCCGAGCGATGTTGAAGACGGGGAGCAGGGGCAGGGTCACTCCGAACAGCTGGAAGCGCCCGCCTTCGAAGTGAACGCGGTCCTGCGCCGGATCGTCGATTACCCGCGCAGCGGTGATCGCCCAGCTCGGTCGCTTCGGGCAGCCGCTGTCGGTGGTCACCGGACAGGGCGAGTAGATGGCATCCTCGAGCGTGGTGATCTGGCCGTGACGAATCCCGCGCCGGGCGGCGATTCGTCCGCCGCTTTCGAGCACGACGAGCAGGTTCTCTACCGTCCCGTCGCGCAGAGTATCGGTGAGCACGACATTGTTGCCCACGAGCTTGTCGCCTTCGGGCGTCAGCATGACGATGTTGCCGAACGCACGGACTTCGCCCGTCTTGCGGTTCCACACCACCTTGTCGGCGGCGAGGTAATTGCCCTCGCGGTTCATGCGGACTTCTCCGCTAGCCGTCACCACGTCGACGTCGCTGTCGTAGGTGACCGTGTCAGCGCTGAATTCGACGATTTGATCGGGAGCAACAGCGATCGGCGCAGCCGCCGGAGCTGCAGGAGGGGTTTGACCTTGCGCTCCCGCGGCGCCCGGCACAACGGCAAGCATCGGGAGCGCTGACCACCAGACCAATCTCGTCCGCAACGCTCGCCCGTCCCGCCGTTTCGAGTGAACCAAGTCCTCACTAAGTCTATTGCACCGGAAGCCCGCGCGGACAATCGCCCTTGGCGCGCCTTTGCCAAGGCGCGGCTTGCAATCTAAAGGGCGCGGCGAACGTTCGCCTTCCAAGGATTGCCAAACATGGAAATTCGTTTCGCCGACCGTCGGCCCGAGGGAGACTTTGCGCTGGTGCTGCCGGTCGCGGCTAAGGACCGCTTGAGCTTGGCTTCGCTTGGCCCTGCGCAGCAGTCCGTCGCCACGGCGCTCGATCGCCAGCGTTTCGAGGGCGACGCATCTAGCGCGGCGGAGCAATTCATCGACGACAACGGCGCGACCCGGCGCCTGCTCGTCGTCGGCACGGGCGCAGGCACGCCGCCGCATCAAGCCGCCGAGAAGCTCGGCGGGACCGCGGTCGCGCGCCTGCTCACGTCGGGGGAGACGAAAGCGGTCCTCGACTTGAGCGGCCTCGGCTTCGATTCGGATTCCGCTGCTCGCGTGGGCCTGGCGGCGGCGCTCCGCTCGTGGCGCTACGACCGGTACCGGACCAAGCTCAAGGACAAGCAGAAGCCGACCCTCGCCGAAGTGACCATTGTCGGGGGGGGCGATGGCGCCGGTAAACGCTACGCCGAGCGGTGGGAGCCGGTGGTCCAGGGCGTTTCACTGACGCGTGAGCTGGTCACGGAGCCGGCGAACATCATTTATCCGGAAAGCTTCGTCGAGCGGGTGCGAGCCTCCCTCGGCGGCAGCGGCATCGAGATTGAAGTGCTCGACGGAGCGGCGATGGCCAAGCTCGGAATGGGCGCGCTTCTCGGAGTTGCCCAGGGCTCAGTCCGCGACCCGCGGCTGCTTGTGCTTCGCTGGAACGGCGGCGGAAGCTCGGGTCAGCCGACCGCCTTCGTCGGCAAGGGAGTGACGTTCGATACGGGCGGGATCTCGATTAAGCCCGCTCAGGGCATGGAAGCGATGAAATGGGACATGGGAGGCGCCGGTGCGGTTGTCGGCGCCTTCAAGGCGCTCGCGCTGCGCAAGGCGAAGGCCGATCTCGTCGGCATCTGCGGCCTGGTCGAGAACATGCCGTCGGGAACAGCTCAGCGCCCCGGCGACGTGGTCACGACCATGTCGGGCCAGACCGTCGAGGTGATCAACACCGACGCAGAAGGGCGGCTCGTGCTCGCCGACGCGCTTACTTATGTGCAGCGCAACTACAAGCCTTCGACCATCATCGACCTGGCGACGCTCACGGGCGCGATCCTGGTCAGCCTCGGCCACGAATTCGCGGGGCTGTTCTCCAACAATGAGGAGATTGCGGGCGAGCTTCAGCGGGTCGGCGAGGAGTCGGGCGACCGGCTGTGGCGAATGCCTCTCGCGGAGCCGTTCGACCGGCTCATCGATTCGCCCATTGCCGACGTGAAGAATGTTGGCCCGCGCGAGGGCGGTTCGATCACCGCGGCGCATTTCATCCAGCGCTTTGTCGATAATGGAATAAAATGGGCGCACATCGACATGGCGGGCAAGGCCTGGTCGGACAAAGCTGGCACCACCTATGAAAAAGGCGCGACCGGGTTTGGCGTTCGGCTGCTGGACCAATATGTGTCGGACGTGCTGGAGAAGTGACGGTCTGGACCATCATTGCGAGAAGCATTGCGACGAAGCAATCCAATCTCCGGAGCCATTGGATTGCTGCGCTCCGCTCGCAATGACGAACTAAGTGCAGGTCGATTTCTATCAGCTGGAAGGCACCCCGCCGGAGCAGGTGATCGCAAGCATCGCCGAGAAGGTCCTTGCGGCTGACGGCCGGCTATTGATCGTCGCCGCGGACGAGCCTTTCCTCGTCCGGCTTGACCGCATGCTGTGGGACCAGGGCCCCACGAGCTTCCTGCCGCACGGCCTGGCCGGCGGCGCCGACGATGCTCGTCAGCCGATTCTCCTCTCCACCAGTCCGGACGCACCGAACCTGGCGCGCAACATGCTCATCGCTGACGGGGAATGGCGCGATTCGGCGCTATCCTACGATCGAAGCTTCTATCTGTTCGATTCGACCAATCTCGAAGCGGCGCGGCTCGCCTGGAAGCTGCTCGTCGGCCGGGAAGGGGTCGATCGCCGCTACTGGGCGCGGGAACATGGGAAGTGGGTCAACAAGTCGTGAGTCTTGCCGCCGGGGTCCGCCGCCGCTAGGCGCTGCGGCCAATTCCAATCAGTCCAAGCACAGGAGACCGCCCGGTCATGACCGTGACGCGCACCTTTTCGATCATCAAGCCCGACGCCACCCGCCGTAGTTTGACAGGCGCCATCACCAAGATGCTGGAAGGGGCCGGGCTGCGTGTCGTCGCTTCGAAGCGCATCCAAATGACCCGCGAGCAGGCGGAGGGCTTCTACGCGGTTCACAGGGAGCGGCCGTTCTACGACGACCTCTGCACGTTCATGACCTCAGGCCCGGTCGTGATCCAGGTGCTCGAGGGCGAAAACGCCGTACAGCGCAACCGCGACACCATGGGCGCGACCAATCCCGCCGACGCCGCCGATGGCACCATTCGTAAGGCTTATGCCGAGTCGATTGAGGCAAACTCGGTCCACGGTTCGGACAGCGATGAGAACGCGAAGATCGAGATCGATTTCTTCTTTAAGCCGGAAGAAATCGTCGGCTAGCGGCTGAGGCCGACGAGCCGGACCGAGCGGCCGCCGAACAAACCCCCGCCTTCCCACCGATAGCGCAGCACGTACGTCCCGCCGCCTCGGCGGTCAGCGCCCATCTCGACGTAATGCGCGTCGATGCGCACCGACACCCGCTGCGTGACGTCCTTGGGCTCTTTCGGCCCGTCCTTCAGGGCCGCCTGCACGTCGCCGGCCTGCAGCTTACCGTCGCTGCCGATCTCGATGGGCGACGCGCCCTTGATCGCCACCGTTGCCGATTCGAGCGCGTGGCCCGGATCGATGGGCGAAATCACAAGGTCGCTGCCATCGGGGTCGGCCGTGCCCCGCAACGTGAGCGGAACGGGCTGGCGCTGCTCGACGATGCGCGTCGTTTTGTCCTCGCCGCTGCTTTTCCACGCAATCCACACGCCGAGCGCCGAGACGATGAGCGCCGCTAGCGCGATCAGTTCGCCAAGGTTGATCAAGCGGCGGCGCCGTTCGGATGGGGATTCGCTCATCGGCCGCCAGCTTCGAGCAAGCGCCTCGGCGCCGCAAGCTCCCAGCTTGCGGCGATGCGGTCCGCGACATGGTCCCAATCGACCTTTTCGGCGGCGAGATTGAGGGAAATCCAGCTCGGCAGATAAGCGGGTTTGGAATACGTCTCGGGATCGGCTTCGAGCAGCATCGCCTGCTCATCGACGCTGCTGGTCCTGACGCAGACGACGGTGCGGCCGTCGCCGTGGTGGTTGTCGCGGAACTGCGCGAATTGCTTCCCGGCGACGAAGAAGGTGGGCTGGCCGTGCGACAGCTTCTCCTCGGTCTCCGGAAGATTCAGGGCGGCAGCGCGCACTCGTTCGAGTGGATTGCTCATCGGGTCACGAACTCGCGCAAGACTCGCGGATAAAGCAAGTGCTCGGCGGCGAGCACGCGCTGCTCCAGGCTCTGCGGCGTATCGCCGGTTTCGATCGGCACTTCGGCCTGGCCAAGCACATTCCCAGCGTCGAGCTCCTTCGTCACGACGTGGACTGAGCAGCCGCTGATCTTCTCACCCGCTGCGATGGCGCGAGCATGCGTGTCGAGGCCACGGTATTTGGGCAGCAGGGAAGGGTGGATGTTGACGATCCGCCCGCTCCATTGCTCGACGAACCACGGGGAAAGGATGCGCATAAATCCGGCGAGCGCGATGGTTCCAACACGGCGTTCATCGAGCGCGGCGCTCAACGCTTGGTCGAATTGCTCCTTGCCGAGCCCCTTGTTCTCCAGGGCCCAGGTTTGCAGCCCATGGGTCCGGGCCCATTCGAGGCCGGCCGCGCTTGGCTTGTTCGAGGCGACGAGCGCCACCTGATAACCGTCCGCCTGCTCGACCAAAGCGCGCATGTTGCTGCCGCGCCCCGAGATCAAGATCCCGACGCGCTTCGAATCACGCATGGTGCGTTGCGGACCAGTCTCGATCTGAATTCCAAGCGCCCGCCGAGCCTGAGACAGTGCAGCCGCTGCGGCCTTCCTCGATCCGGCCGATTTCGAACACGTCTTCCTCTGTGACGACTTCCAATTCACGCGCGATCGCCTCGACACTGCCCATGGAAACAACCACGGCCATGCCGATCCCGCAGTTGAAGGTCCGCGCCATTTCCTCGGGGGCAATCCGTCCGGCCTGCTGCAATACGGCGAATATTGCGGGCAGACCCCATTGGTCAGTGTCTACGATTGCGTGACAACCTTCGGGGAGAACGCGCGGAATATTCTCGAGAAGTCCGCCACCGGTGATGTGAGCAAGACCTTTGATGCGCCGCTCCTGCGCGAGCGGAAGCAGCCGCCGGACATAGATCGCCGTCGGCTCCAGCAGTGCGGCGCCGAGCGATCTGCCGAGGCTAGGAAAGCTCTGTTCGAGGTCCCACTGCTCCTGTTCGATGATCTTTCGCACGAGCGAGAAGCCGTTGCTGTGCACGCCCGAGCTGGCGAGGCCGAGGATGAGGTCGCCGGGCGCGATATCCTTGCCCGTCAGCACGCGATCGCGCTCGACAGCGCCGACGCAGAAACCGGCGAGGTCGTAGTCGCCTTCGGCGTACATGCCCGGCATCTCCGCCGTCTCGCCGCCGATGAGCGCGCACCCGGCCTGGCGGCACCCTTCCGCAATCGATTTCACGACTGCAGCGGCGACCGCGTTGTCGAGCTTTCCCGACGCATAATAATCGAGGAAGAACAAAGGCTCGGCACCCTGGACGATGAGGTCGTTGGCGCACATGGCGACGAGGTCGATGCCGACGCCGTCATGACGGCCCGTTTCGATCGCCAGCTTAAGCTTGGTCCCGACTCCGTCATTGGCCGCGACCAGCAACGGATCGCGATAGCCCGCGGCCTTGAGATCGAAGATGCCGCCGAATCCGCCGAGCTCGGCGTCGGCGCCTGGTCGCGCGGTAGACTTTGCGAGCGGCCCGATCGCCTTCACCAGCGCATTTCCGGCGTCGATCGAAACGCCCGCATCGGCATAAGTCAGGGGCTTTTCGCTCATCGCGAGCGGGCACTAGAGACAAGCCGCTTGGATTTCCACGCCGTTATCGCCAAAAGGTCCCGCGAATGCTGCGCCGCCGCTTTGTCGCCCCCCTCCTGATCGTGTTGGCCGTCCTTGGAGTGTCGGCCATGGTCTACGCGCAGCTCGAGAGCGGCGATCGTGGCATCCTGCCGATCGACAGCTCGGGAACGCTGGAGATCACCGGGATTCACGTCGATGTCGGCGGGGCAGACGCCCAGTCGGCGCGCTACGCGGGCTGGCGCATCGCCCAACGCCAGGGGTTCCGCGCACTTTGGGCCAAGATGCACAAGTTGCCGCTTAGCCAGGCACCGAACCTGCCCGACGGAACACTCGACCAGATCGTGAGCTCGATCAATGTCGAGCACGAAGAGATCGGCCCGAACCGCTACATCGCGGACCTCGGAATCCTGTTCGACCGCGCCCGCGCCGCGGAATTCCTCGGGGTCCAGGGCGGCGAGGTCCAGCGCTCGCAGCCCATGCTCCTGATCCCCATCACCGTGACCGCGGGAACGGAGACCAGCGTCGAGCTCAAAAATGCGTGGCAGCGCGCTTGGGCGCAGTATCGCACGTCGCAAAGTCCCATCGATTACGTGCGTGTCAGCGGCCTTGGTGTCGATCCCATGCTGGTCAACGCCGCGCAGACCGTCCGGCCCGGACGCGCGTGGTGGCGCAACATCATAGATCTTTACGGCGCCGCCGATATCCTCGTCGCCGAGGTCCAGGTACAACGGCTCTATCCCGGCGGGCCGGCGCGCGCGCAGTTCATCGCCTGGCACGGCCCAGACAATCAGATCGTCGGCGGCTTCGCCCTCACCGCGCCGAACAGCGAGGGCATACCCGCCATGATGGCGCAGGGCGTGCAGCGGATGGATCAGCTGTTCAGCAAGGCGCTGGCCGCCGGAGCGCTTAGCCGCGACCCATCGCTTAACCAGCCGCCGCCTCCGCCGCTCCCCGAGCTGCCGGTCGAGAAGCAGGTAGCCAAGCCGACGAACACCGCGAATGCGTACCAGGTGCAGGTCACCGGCTCGGACGTGAACGTCTACAATTTCGCGATGGCGCATCTGAGAACGCTGACGGGAATCCAGTCAGCGACTCCGCAGCTGATCAACCCGAAGGGCACGAGCTACATTCTCGTCACCTACCGTGGCGAGATCTCGCAGCTCGCAACCGCGCTTGGGGCGCGCGGTTGGACTGTCGAGACTTCTGGCGGGAACGTCCTGAAACTTAAGTCGGCGTCGAACAAGCCGCCAGCGCTCCCGCCGCCGCCGGCGCAACCGCAGCCGCAAGCAGTGCCGCAGTCGACTCCGGCCCAGCCTCCGGGCCAGCCGCAATGAAGCAAGGCCCCGACCAGATCGCGCTCCCGCTCGACTGGCCGCAAACGGATCGCGATGCGCGCTTCATCATCTCCGACGCCAATCGGGAGACGTTCGAGCATTTCCGCAAATGGAGCCTGTGGCCCGTCAAGGCGACGATCCTGACCGGCCCCAGGCGCTCCGGACGAACCTTGCTGGCGCGCAGTTTCGTCGAGCGGGTCGGGGGTCGACTTTTCGACGAGGCCGATCAGCGCGACGAGGAAGAGCTGTTCCACGCCTGGAACCAGGCGCAGGACACCGGCCGCCCATTGGTGATGATCGCCGACGAGATTCCGCCCGTCTGGTCGCCGAACCTGGCGGACCTGAAGACGCGCCTGGCGGTGACTCCCGTCACCCATATCCAGCACCCCGACGATGCTTTGTTCGCTGCGCTAATCCAGCTTCACTTCGCCGATCGCGGGCTCCACATCCCCGCTGACGCCCTGCGCTTCATGAGCGATCGGCTGCACCGCGACTACTGGACGGCAGAGCGGGCCGTCGAGGCAATCGATCGCTTTGCAATCGCGGAGCGTGCACGGCTTTCGCTTCCGACGATCCGTCGCGCTCTTATGGAAGCCCGAATGATCGGCGAGGCTGCCTAGCCGCTAGTCTCCCCGTCGATCGGCGTTGCTGCCGGCGCGGTCGTTCAGGCAGCGAGCAGGGCGGGGCCGAGAAGGACCAGTTTACGCATCGACTCGTTCCTCCGCCTCAACCACCCGGCTCATTTTCAGTTTCCCGTTCTCGATCGCGAAAGCGAGTCGTCCCTCCACGAGGTCGAGCGCATCCTTGCCGAATTGCTCGTAGCGCCAACCATTGAGAATCCTGAGGTTCTTGCGCACTCCGACGGCGAGCGCCTCGAGATCGTCGGAACGGGCGATCAACCGCGCCGCGACCCCGGTCTCCTTCGCGCGGATTTTGAGGAGAAGCTTCAGGAGATCGCTGACCAGCGCGCCCTCTTTGGTGAGGCCGGGCCGTTTCGGCTCGCGATCCGGAAGCTCGTTGCCGTCGAGAGGCATGGCCGCATCAATGGCTCCAATCAGCCTTGCGCCGATGTCGTTAGTCCTCCAGCCGGCCGACAGGCCGCGGATGCGCCCGAGATCGTCTTGTGTCTTGGGCGGGTGGAGCACGATTTCGGTCAGCGTATCATCCTTGACGATGCGCCCCCGCGGGAGGTTCTTGGAGCGCGCTTCGGTCTCACGCCACGCCGCGAGCGCCTTCAGCCTGCCGAGCACTGCGGGATTGCGGCTTGGAAGCTTCAGGCGCTTCCATGCGTCCTCGGGCGGAAAAGCGAAGCTCGATGAGTCGGCCAGGCGTTCCATTTCCTCGTCGAGCCAGGCGCCGCGGCCTGTCTTGCGAAGCTTTTCGACCATTCGCGGAAAGACCGTCGCGAGGTGGGTCACGTCGGCGATCGCGTAGTCGATCTGGCGCTTGTCGAGCGGACGCCGTCCCCAATCGGTGAAGCGCGCGCCTTTGTCGAGGCTATGGCCGAGCAGGGACTCGATTAGGTTCGAGTAACCGATCTGCTCGCCATGCCCGAGCGCCATCGCCGCGATCTGCGTATCGAACAGGGGGTGGGGCACCTTTCCAGTCAGATTATGGATGATTTCCAGGTCCTGTCCCCCGGCATGAAAGACTTTGAGCACGTCCTCATTTTCGACGAACAGGGACAGCAGGGGTTTGAGGTCGATTTCCGCCTTGGGATCGATTGCTGCCGCTTCTTCGGTGCTGGCGACCTGGATCAGGCACAGGTCGGGCCAATAGGTGTTCTCGCGCATGAACTCGGTGTCCACGGCGACGAATGGCTGTTTCGAGAGCCGGTCGACAAGGGTCTTGATGTCGTCCGACTTGGTGATCAGGTGATGGATACGCATGAGTCTTGCGCGGCCCATAGACCGCCCCTCGCGGGTTGACAAAAAGTGACGAGGCGGGATGAAGCGCGACCGCGCGAAATCCCGCTCATCATCCTTGCAAAGGCGGGGACCCAGTCAAAGACAAAATAGATTCCCGCTTTCGTGGGAATGACGAAAGAAACCAAAATGCACGTCTATCGCACCCACACCTGCGCCGAGCTGCGCGCTGAACACGTTGGTGAGACCGTCCGCGTGTCGGGCTGGGTTCACCGCAAGCGCGACCACGGCAATCTGCTGTTCGTCGACCTGCGCGACCATTACGGCCTGACCCAGATTGTCGCCGACACGGCGTCGCCGGCGTTTAGGACGCTCGACCGGATTCGTGTTGAATCGGTGGTCACGATCGAAGGTCAAGTCGTCGGCCGCTCGGCTGAGACCGTGAACGACAGTCTCGCGACCGGGCAGATCGAAGTGCGGGCGGGCGAGGTGACGGTTCAATCGGCGGCCGCCGAGCTTCCCATGCCCGTCTTCGGCGACCAGGAATATCCGGAGGAGATCCGCCTAAAATACCGCTACCTCGATCTCAGGCGCGAGCAGATCCACTCGAACATCCTGCTGCGTTCAGCAGTGATCGCCTCGATCCGCAGGCGCATGATTGATCAGGGCTTCACCGAGTTCCAGACGCCGATCCTGACCGCCAGCTCGCCCGAAGGCGCGCGCGACTATCTCGTGCCCAGCCGAGTGCACCCGGGAAAGTTCTACGCACTTCCGCAGGCGCCGCAGATGTTCAAGCAGCTGATCATGGTCGCGGGCTTCGACCGCTATTTCCAGATCGCACCCTGCTTCCGCGACGAGGACGCGCGCGCGGACCGGTCGCCTGGCGAATTCTACCAGCTCGACTTCGAGATGAGCTTCGTCACCCAGGACGACGTGTTCGCCGCGATCGAGCCTGTGCTCTCGGGCGTGTTCGAGGAATTCGCCGGTGGTCGGACCGTCACGGCAGCGGGTGAATATCCCCACATTGCGTATAAGGAAGCGCTCCTAAAATACGGGACCGACAAGCCTGATCTGCGCAATCCTCTGCTCATCCACGACGTCGGCGAACATTTCACCGGCTCTGGTTTCGGTCTCTTCTCAAAGATCGTCGAAGGCGGTGGCGTCGTCCGCGCAGTTCCAGCTACGAACACCGCTGGCCTCAGCCGCAAGTTCTTCGACGACATGAACGAATGGGCTCGGGGCGAAGGCTTCGCCGGGCTCGGTTATGCCACGCGCAAGGGCGGCGAATGGGGCGGACCCATCGCCAAGAACCACGGTCCTGATAAGATGGACCTGCTTGCCGACACGATCGGCATCGGCCCGGACGACGGCCTCTTCTTCGCCGCCGGTAAGGAAGCGGACGCCGCCAAGCTCGCCGGATTGGCGCGCACCCGTGTCGCCGAGCAACTCGATCTTATCGAGCAGGACGCCTTCCGTTTCTGCTGGATCGTCGATTTTCCGATGTACGATTATAACGAAGAGCAGAAGAAGATCGATTTCTCCCACAATCCGTTCTCGATGCCGCAGGGCGGAATGGAGGCGCTCGAGAGCAAGGACCCACTCGAGATTCTCGCGTGGCAATATGACATCGTGTGCAACGGCGTGGAACTTTCCTCGGGCGCGATCCGCAACCATCGCCCGGACATCATGTACAAAGCGTTCGAAATTGCAGGTTACGCGCGTGACGAAGTCGACCGCGATTTCTCGGGCATGATCAACGCCTTCAAATTTGGCGCTCCGCCACACGGCGGATCGGCCCCCGGGATCGACCGGATCGTGATGCTCCTCGCGAACGAGCCGAACATCCGTGAGGTGATCCTCTTCCCCATGAACCAGAAGGCCGAGGACCTGATGATGAATGCACCGTCGGAGGTGATGGCCAAGCAGCTTCAGGAGCTGCACATTCGCGTCGTGCCGCCAAGCTGAGGGCCAAATCGGGACGAAAAAGCTGCGGAAAACTTGCTGGCCGATTGTCGCCTTCGCGCGCCGCAGGTAGGTTGCTTGGGTGGAGGGCGCAGCAACACACATTCATGGCTTGAGCTCGGCCGAGCGCGACGCTGAGCTGGCGGCGCTGCGCGAGCAGCTGGGCGAATTACAGCTTGCGCAGATCGCGCACGGCCGCCGCACTGTCATCCTCTTTGAGGGACCTGAGGGTGCGGGCAAGAAGCAGGTGCTGCGGCAGCTCGCGTCGGCCTGCGATCCCTGCCACGTCGCCGTGCATCCCGTGTGTTACGACCGTCGCGAGGCTGCGGAAGGTCATTGGCTCGCTCGCTTTTGGCGTCAGCTGCCGGGCGCCGGCGATACGGCAATCTTCTTTCGCAGCTGGTACCGGCGTGTACTCGACGATCGAATCCTCGGACGAACCGACGAGGCGGCCGTGGCGCGATCGTTCGACGAGATCAACGAGTTCGAGGCGCAGCAGCGCGATTACGGCACGCTTATCGTCAAGCTCTACTTCGACGTCAGCCCGGCGGTTCAGGAGCGGCGGCTGCAAGAGCGCTCCGCCAACGCGTGGGCGCATGGGACGACGCGCGACGCCCCCGTCCGCGTGCGCGATGACGCCTATGCGCGGGCACTTCATGAACTGAGAGCCCACACGAACACGCGGTGGTCGCCGTGGCGGTCGATCGATGGCGATGACGAGCGGAAGGCGGCCCTGACAGCTCTCGCCGCAGTTGCCGACGCCTGGGCCGAAGCGATACCGGCCGAGCGGCCGCGCCTCGTTGGAAAGCCGACGCAGGCCGCCTAACGGCCAGCCGGATAGCGAATTCGTATTACCTCGTAGCTTTTCTCTCCGGACGGCAGGCGCACCACACGCTCGTCTCCGATTCTGGCTCCGATCAGGGCACGGGCTATGGGAGCATTCCAGCCGATCTTGCCCGCGGCGGCATCGGTCTCGTCGTCGCCCACGAGCGTGAGCGTCCGGCGAGCGTCGTTTTCATCGGCGAGCTCGACCATCGCCCCGAAGCGGACCTGGTCCCGCGCCGTCTGCGCAGCGGGATCGACCACTTTGGCCGCCTTCATGATACGAGCGAGATGCGCGAGGCGCCGATCAATCTCTCGCAACCGCTTCTTGCCGTAGAGGTAATCGGCATTTTCCGAGCGGTCTCCGAGCGATGCGGCCCAGGAGACGGTCTCGACGATCTTCGGCCTTTCCACTGCGAACAGCGCGTCATATTCCGCGCGGAGCCGTGCGAACCCTTCGGGAGTGATGAAGCGGGGCGCGTCGGTCATGACGCCGATCGTATCAGCCGGGTCCGCTTTTTCCCAAGTAGCGCGAAACATGCATCGCCGATTGCTGACGCGCACTGCCGCGCATGGAATCATAGACGACGCTGTTTTCGATCACCCGCTGCACATACGCCCTGGTCTCGACATACGGGATCGCCTCGATCCACTTGAGCACGTCGACCTGGCCACGAGGGTCGCCAAATTGGCGCACCCATTTGCCGGCATTGCCCGAGCCAGCATTGTAGCTGGCGGCGGCTAACGGGACATTGCCGCCCCAGATATTGAGCATGCGCTGGAAGTAGGACGATCCGATCATCACATTGTAGCTGGGATCGCTGATCAGGCGGTAGCTGTCGTAGCTCACTCCCATCTTGCCCGCCTGCTCGCGGGCAGTGCCGGTCATCAGCTGCATCATCCCGCGCGCACCGGCATGGCTCACCGCATAAGGGTCGAACGAGCTCTCCTGCCGGCTGATTCCGTGCGCGAGCGACCAGAGCTCGCCCGAGACGGAAGCGGACAGGGTCGGATACGCCTGGCGGACGTAGAACATCGAACCTTTGACCCTCGCCATGCGGGCGACCCACACGGGTAGGTCCTGGCGGTTGATCTGTTGCGCCAGGTCGACCGCGAGGTTGCGCTCGGAGTCGGTGTCGAGCGATTCGGCGAGGGCCCGAATGAACAGGGCTTCCTCGGCCGTGCGGCCTTGCTGGCCGAGCAGCCGCACCGCCTGGACGAGGGGCCGTGCATTGAAGGCCGCGCGCTGGGCCGCCGTCGTGACATATTGCGGCAGAGCGGCGGGGGGCGGAGTGACCGACTTGCCGAGCCGCTCGAGCGCGAGCTGGCCGTAGAACAATTCGGGATAGGCTGCAGCGCGCTGGAAATAATCATTGGCTTCCTGGAAACGCCCAGCGGCTAGCGCCGCGCGTCCAGCCCAATAATTGCCCTTGGTCTGCACCTGTAGCGAATGGCCGCCACGCGCATAATTGTAGAACATCGCCACCGCGCTGTTCGGCTGGTTGGTCCGGTCGAGCGCAATCATCCCGCCGAGCCAGACGAGGCTGGTGTAATTGTCGCGGAGGTCGATCGGTTGCTGACTGATGTCGGTACCGGCCGTGAGCACGTCGCTAAGGTGGCTGGTGATGTTGAACGCCGTCGTCCATTGCCGATCCTGCGCTGCGTCGTTCGCGAGCGTTAGGAGCATGTCGTAGAAGCGGCCCGGATCGGCCGCCGGATAGAGGAACCTGTGCCGCCGGGCGGCGAGGTCCCGCGCCGCGTGGTCGTAGCCTTTGCCGCGGAGGAACCGCATGCGGTCCATCATCAACCCAGGATCGCTGGTCACCTGGCCGATCACCGCCTGATACTCGCTCTCGGCGTCGGAAGCCTTTCGCTGCATCGCGATACGCGCCGCAAAGGCAGCACGGCGCTCCGCGCTGGTCATCGAATAGAAACGCGCGGCATCGTCCGGCTTCTTCGCGAACAGCAATGAATCGACACGTGCATCGTGATCCACGGTCGTGAAGCTGGAGCCGTACCGGCCCCAGATCGCCTGCTCGTCGCTGCCGCTGACGTCGGCGGAGGCCCAGGCGTGGTGCGCCGCGTCGAGCGCCTCTGCCGGCCGCCCCGAAGCGGCATAAGCGTCCGCGAGCCGCGCCCAGCCGGTGCCGCTGGCCGGCTTGTTCTCGGCGAAGAAGGCAATAACAGTTGCAGCGTTCTCGCCCCGCCGCATCGCCTTTTCCGCCCAGGCACGCAGAATGGATTCTTGAGGCCAGTCCCGATTGGCGATCAGGAAGCGGGCGTAATCGGCAAAACTGTAGCCGCTGCTCTGACGAAGCCTGCGCCAGTCGTTTAGCGCATAGCCGACGTTGGCCTGCGAAACTGGCGCATAGCTTGCGGGTGGCGTGTAAGCGGGCGTCACATATTGCGCCGAGCTCGAAGGCGCGGTCACCAGCAGAACCGGCAGGATCACAAGAGCACGCCACATGCTGGACATTTTGCAGTCCCGCTCCTTATCAGCCAGTGAACGCGGCCGAATTGTCCACAGAAAACTCCCGTTCCACGAGGTAAGTTCATGTTTTTCGGGTCAATCCCTGCGCTCGTGACGCCATTTTCGGGCGGCCGTGTCGCCGAGGACACATTCCGCGAATTCGTCGAGTGGCAGATCGCCGAGGGCAGCGACGCGCTGGTCCCGTGCGGCACCACCGGAGAGGTCGCGACGCTGAGCGCCGACGAACATCGCGAAGTGATCGCGGCCGCCGTGCGGGTCGCTCATGGCCGGGTGCCGGTGATCGCCGGATGCGGCACTTACTCGACCGCGGCGTCGATCGAGCGGGCGCGCGCTGCCGCCGATCTTGGCGCCGACGCAATTTTGGCTGTCGTGCCTTATTACAACAAGCCGAGCCAGGCGGGCCTTGCAGCGCATTTCCTGGCGATCGCCGACGCGTCGCCACTGCCGATCGTGGTCTACAATGTGCCTTCGCGGACGGTCGCCGACATCTCGGTCGACACGCTCGCGGACATTGCGACTCATCCGAAGATCGTGGCCGTGAAGGATGCGACCGGCAACCTCGGGCGTGTGTCGGCCCAGCGGCTCGCGTGCGGGAGCGACTTCATTCAGCTTAGCGGCAATGACGACATGGCGCTCGGCTTTAACGCGATGGGCGGGGTCGGGTGCATCTCGGTGACGGCGAACGTCGCTCCACGGCTCTGCTCGGATTTCCAGAAAGCGATGCGTGAAGGGGTCTGGGACGAGGCGCTGAGGCTGCAGGACCTGCTGTATCCGCTGCACGCCGCCTTATTCACCGACGCGTCGCCGGCGCCGACCAAATATGCCCTGTCGCGCATCCGGGCAGGTTTCCCGACACAGCTGAGACTGCCCTTGGTCGAGGCTTCGGACGCGTCGAAGCGCGCGGTCGACGCGGCGCTCGAACATGCGGGGCTCATCTGATCTCACATGGCCAAGCCGCTTCCGCCGCCCTTCGACAAGCAAAAGGTCGTGGCCGAAAACCGCCGCGCGCGGTTCGACTATTTCATCGAGGAACGGTTCGAGGCGGGAATCCAGCTGACCGGCACCGAGGTAAAGTCGCTGCGGCAAGGAGAGGGCTCAATCGCGGAGAGCTACGCGACGACGGAAAGCGACGAGGTTTGGCTGATCAACAGCCACATCCCCGAGTACAGTCACGGAAACCGCTTCAACCATGACCCGCGACGCCCCCGGAAATTGTTGCTCAAGAACCGCGAGATCGCCAAGCTCCACGGAGCGGTGGCGCGTCAGGGCCTGACTTTGGTTCCGTTGTCGATGTACTTCAACGGGGCGGGGCGGGCGAAGATCGAGCTGGCGCTGGCGCGGGGCAAGAAAGTGCATGACAAGCGTGAGACGGTGAAGGAACGCGATTGGAAGCGCGAGCAGCAGCGCTTGCTCAGGCATAATGCCTGAGTCAGCACCCCTCGAATGAACTGGCTCAGGCGCCACATCCCGACGCGTGAGACGATCCATCGCTATCGGCTGCTGCGGCCATTCGCGCGGCATCTGAGCAAGCCTGAGCTTTGGCGTTTGCATCGGCGGTCGGTGCCGCGAGCGGTGGCGCTGGGGCTGGCAGTGGGCGTGATCATTCCGTTCATGCACACGGTGATCGCCGCGATGCTCGCCATTCCGCTCCGCGCGAACGTGGCGATCGCCGCGGCATTCACCCTGGTCGTCAACCCGCTCACGATTCCGCCGATGTATTATGCGGCTTATCGGATCGGCTCGTGGGAGTTGCACCATGATGCGACTCTGGTGAACCCCGCGACGGCGGAGCGCGTCTCGGGCGAGCTCAGCCGGTTCTTGTTCTGGATACATGAGGCTTCGGGACCGATCGCGCTCGGAGTGCTGACGATCGCGGCGAGCGCGGGCCTGCTCGGCTATGTCGTCTCTGCGCTCCTCTGGCGATGGTGGCTCGGCAGCAAGTGGCGGCAGCGGCGGCAGGCGCGATTGGCCACCAAGTCATAGTTCCGGGCGAAGCGGCGCTTCGAGATGCGCCGCGACGGCCTTGATCCAATGGAGAACCATCGAAAGTTCCTCGGCGTGCGCTTCGTTGACCGCCTTATGATCCTGTTCGCGCGCTTCGGCGCTGTAGTCGCGTTCGGAGAACTTGCTGTGCTTCGAAAAGACCGGTCCGCCGGCGATCCGCTCGACGTCAGCATCGCTGAAACTCAATTCGAAAAAGGTCCGGGACTGCGTCAGCGCCGCTGCGGGGTCCGCCAGCAGGGCGCCGGAATCGAGCACTATGACCCGATCGGGACCGAACATCCTCGCCATCGCGTCCAAATGATGAATTTGCGCGAGCCAAGCCAGGGCGGCAATCTGCACGTCGGTATATTCCAGAATTTCAGCCGCGCTGTAGCTGGAGAGGAGCGGACTCCACCCGGCCAGCTGATTGAACAGCTTGCGGGCAGTGATCCGGCCCCACATGCCTCGTTTGAGCAGCGAGCGAATGAAGGTTTCCACGTCCGAATACAGGAGAATTGCGCGCGAATCGGGCCGCACGGTCATGATCGGCTCGACGAGCCGGTTGGCGAAGTTGGTCGGCTTGACGATCACCGTCTCCCCGCGGATTCGCGGCCGCTCCAGAAGCCGAAGCACGAGCTCGAGCCGCTGCCGGTTCGCAGCATCGTCGCTGCGGATCAGCCGGTTGGCGAGATTGATCAGAACGTCCGGCTCTTTCAGCGCGGCCGAAACGCCCGGGACGTCCAATGCCTTCGCAAGCAGCGTCGAGCAGCAAAAGGAGGTGTGAAAGATGAAATGCATCGGACCCCGCGACGCCGCGCCGGCCTCGGCCGCGATGGCCGCGACGGGAAAGGTCGCCTTCTGGAAATTGCCCGCGAAATGCTCGTCGGAAAGGAACATCAGATTCGGACGCGCGGCCTGCGGCACCAGCACGGACGTCAGGTTCGCTCCCTCGACATCATAGGTGTGCGGCAGCCACTCGGGATCGAGCGCCACGTCGCGGGGTGAGGGTGCATTCATCCGGGTCATGCTTCTGCGTTCGGGCGCGTGGTTTCGGCAAGCGGCTTTGACGCCCTTCCACGCACGCTCCTATAGTTTGCAGGCCTAACGGGGAGAAAAGCGTCAATGCGTACTTTGCTTATTGGCTTGGTGACCGGAACGATTCTCGGCGGCTGCGCCGCTGGTGAAGCCCAGGTCCCGCCCCCAGCCGTTGCAGCTGCGGCTCCGGAAGCCGCAGCGCCGACTCTGACTCCGGAACCGAAGCCGCAATACGGCACGTTCGGCTTTGATACAGCGGGGATGGACAGGTCCGTCGAGCCGGGCGACAATTTCTATCAATTCGCCAACGGTACGTGGGCGAAGAACACGCCTGTCCCTGCCGACAAATCCAACTACGGCTCGTTCAACATCCTCGATGATCTGTCCCGCGAGCGCACCCGCGGGATCATTGAGGACCAGGCGAAGGACTCGAACAGCCGGATCGGCAACGCCTACGCGAGCTTCATGAACACGGCTGCAATCGAGGCGAAGGGGCTTGCTGCGTTCGCTCCGTGGCTAGAGGAAATTCGCGCGGCCAAAGCGAAGAAGGATCTTGCCGCGCTCTATTCGGACGCTGACCGCCTCGGCATTGGCATCCCCTTTAACATGTTCATCGGCCAGGACCGCAAGGCGTCCGATCAATATGCGTTGAACGTTTTGCAGGGCGGGCTGGGGATGCCCGACCGCGACTATTATCTCTCCAATGATCCGAAGCTCGCGGAGACCAAGGCGAAGTATCTCCAGCACCTGACCAACATGCTGGCACTTGCCGGCGAGGCGAACTCCGCCACGAGGGCCAAAGCGATTGTCGATTTCGAGACGAAAATCGCCGAGGTCCATTGGCCGAGGGCCGAAAGCCGCAATGCGACCAAGACCTACAACAGGTTTTCGCTGGCCGAGGTGAGCAAGCTCGCCCCGGGCTTCGATTTCCCGGTTTTTGCCAAAGCGGATGGAATGAACGTCGATAATGTGATCGTCTTCCAGCCAAGCGCCTTCAAAGGGATTGCGGCGCAGATCGGCAGGACTCCACTTGCGGTGCTGAAGGACCAGCTGCTCGTCCGCTCGCTGGACGCCTATTCCGCCTACCTCCCGCAGAAGTTCGATGCGGAGAATTTTTCATTCTATGGGACCGTGTTGAACGGTACGCCGCAGCAGGAGGATCGCTGGAAACGGGCGGTGAACTTCACCGTCGGAGCGCTCGGCGACGACGTCAGCAAGCTTTACGTAGCCAAATACTTCCCTCCCGAAACGAAGGAGGCGGCCGACCAGCTCGTTCACAACCTCATCGCGGCGATGGACCGCCGGATCGACAAGCTCGACTGGATGAGCGCCGACACCAAGAGCAAGGCGCACGCCAAGCTCGCCGCGTTTACGCCCAAGATCGGCTATCCGTCGCAATGGCGGGACATGAGCGGCATGGTCATCGACCGGGCTGATCTGCTTGGCAACGCGATGCGCTCGGCGCGGTTCGATCATGCCTATAAGATTGGCAAGCTCGGCGGCCCGATCCGACGCTGGGAATGGGGCATGACCCCCATGACGATCAACGCTTATTCGAATCCGACGATGGTCGAGATCGTATTCCCGGCCGCGATCCTGCAACCGCCATTCTTCGATCCCAACGCCGACCCCGCTGTTAATTATGGTGGCATCGGTGCTGTCATCGGGCACGAGATGAGCCACCAATTCGACGACCAGGGTGCGAAGTACGACTTGCACGGCAATCTGGTCGATTGGTGGACTCCGGCCGACGCACAGAACTTCCAATCGCGTCTCGACAGGCTGGAGCAGCAGTACAATGCGTACGAGCCGCTTCCGGGAATGCATGTGATCGGCAAGCTGACGATGGGCGAGAACGTCGCCGACCTGGCGGGCCTGACGGTGGCCCACGATGCGTATCTCTTCTCGCTCGGCGGCAAGGAGGCTCCGGTGATCGACGGAATGACCGCGGACCAGCGCTTCTACCTCGGCTGGGCGCAGGTTTGGCGGCGCAATTATCGCGAGGCGAACCTTCGCCAACGGCTGCTGACGGATCCGCATTCACCGTCCGAGCAGCGCACGAGCATCGTCCGCAACATGGACCCATGGTACCCTGCGTTTGACGTGCGGGCTGGGCAGAAGCTGTATCTCGCTCCTGCGGAACGCGTCCACATCTGGTAGCATGCTGACCGGCTAGATGCTGTACCAGGAACTCCCCCGGATCGAATCCACACCGCTCGATGGCTGGGGACGCTGGCTTGCGCCTGCTGTGATTGTGGCGGCGGCTCTCACCATCGCGTTGCTTCTGCTTCTCATAAGTCAGTTTTTATTCGCCGCCGCAGCGGTGCTTGGAGGCGTGGCAATCGCGCTCATCACGTACCAAAGATCGCCGCGCCAGCTCGTACAGGAAGTGCCGTTGGTCGTCGGCCCGGATTATTCTCTGGTCGGATCGGCGCTCGGATTGAGCCGTGAGCCGACCGCGCTCACTACGAGCGAAGGGTCGTTGCTCATTGTGAACGCCGCGTATCGCGAGCGGTTTGGCGGCACGCGCCCTCCGCTCGAACTCGCGAGCGACGATCAAGCGCGCGACGGCCTGCAGCTCGCCAAGTCGATGGCGTGGCGCGACGGCGCCGGATGCGTCGCCGGAATCGCGACTGCGACCGGGACGAGTCCCGTCGAGGTCGAGCGGGTCGGCTCCCGCGGTGATCTCCTGCTTTGGCGCTTCCCCGATCCGTCTCCACCCGACCCGCTGACCGGAGCGGTCAAGCGCATTCAGGGCGTCGTCGGCGAGCGACTCGCGACTGCAGGCGTGCTGGCGGCGGTGGTCGACGGAAAGGGCAGGCTGCTCGCCGGGAATGCGCCGTTCTTGCAACGAGCGCCGCACTCGAACGGGAGCGGCGGATCCGAGCGTTTCAGCGATCTCGTCGAGATCGGCGACGATCAGCAATTGCGCTTCATTGGTGAAGGCGAAACCGCGTCAGCGCTGCGCGTCGTGCATGTTCCGGCGGACGTCGAAGGCGAGGGCGGTGCCGGTACGTTCCTGATGCTCGATACGGCCGCGGCGGCTTCGTCGGCGCATTCCTCGAACCTTCAGACCTTGCTCGACGTGCTGCCGATCGGTCTGGCGCTAGTCGATCGCGACGGACGCTTTTTGACGATGAACGAGGCCTTCCGCCGCGCCGCGCACATCAGCGGGACCGGAACGCCGGTCTATCCCGGCGATCTCGTCGTGAAGGAAGATAAAGCGGCCGTGGCAGACGCGGTGCGCCGGAACGCCCGGGGACCGGCGATGTCGGGCGACCTTGCGGTGCGGCTCGCGCGGCATACGGGCGAGCCGGTCGCGTTGACGATCGCCGGACTGCGCGGACTTGGCGATGCGGCCGTGTTGCTTCTGCTCAAGGACAATAGTGAAGAGGCGAAGCTCAAGCGCCAGGTCATGCAGGCGACGAAGATGCAGGTGGTCGGTCAGCTGGCCGGCGGAGTGGCGCACGACTTCAATAACATCCTGACGGCGATCATCGGCCACTGCGACCTGATGCTGATGCGGCACACGCCGGGAGACAGCGATTATGACGACATCCAGCAGATCAAGTCGAATTCGAACCGCGCTGCGGGCCTGACTCGTCAGCTTCTTGCCTTCTCGCGGCAACAAACCTTGCGCCCGCAGGTGCTCCAGCTTCCCGACGTTGTGTCGGAGGTGTCCCATCTGCTGAAGCGCTTGCTCGGCGAGACGGTCGAGCTGGTGGTCAAGCACGGGCGCAGCCTTGGGCCGGTCAGGGCCGATCCGGGCCAGCTCGAACAGGTCATCGTCAACCTTGCGGTCAACGCGCGCGACGCGATGCAGTCGAAGGGCGGCGGAACGCTGACCATCCAGACTTATTCCGTGAGAGCGGACCAGGTCGCCGAGCTCGGCTCGGACATCCTCCCCGTTGCCGACTATAGCGCGCTCTCGGTCACCGACACCGGAACGGGCATCGCCCCGAATGTGCTCGGTAAGATCTTCGAACCGTTCTTTACGACGAAAGAAGTCGGCAAGGGCACCGGCCTGGGCCTCTCGACAGTCTACGGCATCGTCAAGCAGTCGGGCGGCTTCATCTTCGCCGATTCGAAAGTGGGCGAGGGCACCCGCTTCGTCATCTATCTGCCGGTTCACCGCGAGGAAGCTGTCGCCGCGAAATCGCGCAAGGTCGAAAAGACCAAAGCCAATGAGCTCTGGGGCACCGGAACCGTCCTTCTGGTCGAAGACGAGCCGATGGTGCGAACTGTCGCCGAGCGCGCCCTCACCCGTCACGGCTATCAGGTGATCACCGCCGACAATGGCGAGGAAGCGCTTGACGTGCTCGCCCGTGGCGAGCCGATCGATCTCCTGATCAGCGATGTGGTGATGCCCGGGATGGATGGTCCGACGATGGTCCGCGAAGCGCGGAAGAGCCGTCCCGACCTGAAGATCCTGTTCATGTCCGGCTATGCCGAGGAGCAGCTCAGGAAGTCGATCGATATCGAAAACGTGAACTTTCTGCCCAAACCATTCTCGGTGACGGAGCTCGCCGAGGCGGCGCGCCGCGCGGCCGGGGCCAAATAACTTCTTTGCGGTTTGGCGCGCGCACCCTATGCCGAAGCGAGATGTCGGGCGGGCGTTGCATACTGATTGTCGAGGATGAGCCTCTCATCGCGATGATGCTTGAGGATTTCCTCGACTCGCTTGGGCATAAAGTCCGCGGGACATGCGACACCGTTCAATGCGCGCTCGATGAGGTGGAAAAGGGCGGGTTCGACCTCGCTATTCTCGACGTGAACCTGAAAGGCGAGAACGTCTGGCCGGTTGCGACCAAGCTGCGTGAAAGAAACGTGCCGTTCGTCATTGCGACCGGCGGCCACGTCGACCCGCCGCCACCCGAGTTCAACGACGCGCCGGTGATCGAAAAACCGTATACCGTCGATCGCGTTACGCCCGCGATCGAAGCCGCAGTCGCCGGCTAAGCGCAGGCTCGCGGTGTAGCAGCCGCAGGCACAGCAGCCTCCGCTCATGCTCGAATTCCTGACCTCGCTGATCTTCCCGATCCACGCCGTGCCGCGCGCCGGACCGCTTCCTCCCGGCGGGGAGTTGCTGTCTGTCAAAACACCGGACGGACACAAGCTCTCGGGGATCTACATTCCGGCAGACGAGCCCTCGAAGGACCGAACCCTCCTTCTCGGATTTGGCGGCAATGCCTGGAACGGCCAGGACGTGGGCCAATATCTGCACGAGCTCTTCCCTGACCATGACGTGGTCACCTTTCACTACCGCGGTTATTTCCCTTCGACCGGCTCTCCCTCGGCGGTCGCGTTGATTGCCGACGCCCCGCTGGTCTATGACGCCGCCGCGGCCCGGGTGAGGCCACGCCGGATCATTGCCGTCGGATTCAGCATCGGAACCGGCGTTGCGGCCCAGGTCGCGATAAGCCGCAAGGTGGACGGGTTGATCCTAGTGACACCGTTCGATTCGCTAAAGGCGGTCGCCCAGTCGATGTACCCGTGGGCGCCGATTGCGCCGTTCTTCAATCACGAGCTCGATGCAGCCGGCGCTCTCCAACAAACTGAGGTGCCGGTGGCGATCGTTGCCGCGCAACGGGACGAGATCGTACCCGCGGAGCGCACCGAAGCGCTGCGCGCGAGGATCCCGAATCTGGTGTTCGATCGAACTATTCGCGGGACGGGGCACAACGATCTCTACGCCCGCTCCGAGTTCCACCAGGCCATGCGTGCAGCGCTCGCCCGTCTCGAAACGTGACAGGCCGCCCTTGCTAGGGGGTTCCACTCCATCCATATTGTTGAGATTAAAGGACCTATTGGGCGCCGGATCGCGTTAACCGACCGGCAGAGTTGATTGTGTCATAAAGCGGGCTAGCATGGCCCTTCAGAGGACGGTCGTTCGCGGCCGGGATACAAGGACGGGATGACCAAACTCTCAGGCGGCGGCGATAGCAAGAGCACACTGTACTGCTCGTTCTGCGGCAAGTCGCAGCACGAGGTCCGCAAGCTCATTGCCGGCCCGACCGTCTTTATCTGCGATGAATGCGTCGAGCTGTGCAACGACATCATTCGCGAGGAGTCGAAGTCGGCCCTGGTCAAGACCCGCGACGGAGTCCCGACGCCGGCGGAAATCTGCAAGGTCCTCGATGATTATGTGATCGGGCAGGACCGCGCCAAGCGCGTGCTCTCGGTTGCTGTGCACAACCATTACAAGCGGCTCGCCCACGGCGCCAAGTCCGGCAACGAGGTTGAGCTGGCCAAGTCCAACATCCTGCTCATCGGCCCGACCGGCTGCGGTAAGACGCTGCTGGCGCAAACTCTGGCGCGGATCCTCGACGTACCCTTCACAATGGCCGACGCCACCACGCTCACCGAAGCTGGTTATGTCGGCGAGGACGTCGAGAACATCATTCTCAAGCTGCTCCAGGCATCCGACTATAATGTCGAGAAGGCGCAGCGCGGGATCGTGTACATCGACGAAATCGACAAGATCAGCCGTAAATCGGACAATCCTTCGATCACCCGGGACGTCTCGGGCGAAGGTGTCCAGCAAGCGCTGCTGAAGCTGATGGAAGGCACCACGGCCTCCGTTCCGCCGCAGGGCGGGCGCAAGCATCCGCAGCAGGAATTCCTGCAGGTCGACACGACCAACATCCTGTTCATTTGCGGCGGCGCGTTCGCCG
>JBDTON010000151.1:0-12550 GCA_039933195.1 Sphingomicrobium sp.
GAAGGGTGATGGTCGGGGCGACTGGATTCGAACCAGCGACCTCCACACCCCCAGTTAGAAGCCGCTCTCTCTTAGCATTGGCCTAAGCCATTGATTCCTCTTGCTGCGCCTTGCCAGACCTTGCTTGCATTTGCGTCGAATTGCGATTAGCGTGATTGCTAGATGATTGCTGAGAAGGAGGTTCGCTGTGGCTGTTGGTCGGATTTCAAAGCGCTCTGTCGATGCACTCAAGCCGGGTCAAGCTGATCTCTTCCTTTGGGATGACGAGGTTTCAGGCTTTGGCCTGAAGCTGACCCCAAATGGACGGCTATCGTACATTCTTCAATACCGAATGGGTGGGCGGGGCACTCCGACGCGCCGCTACACCATTGGGCGCCATGGCACATGGACGCCAGACGAAGCGCGGACCGAAGCGAAGCGGCTGCGCCAGATTGTCGACCGCGGCAACGACCCTCAACAGGCGGACCGCGAACGCCAACGGCAGGAAGTGGATCTAGCGTTCGGCTCTTACCTTGACCGTTTCCTCGAGCAATACGGCAAGAACAACTGGAGCGCCGGCACCTACGGGAGCGCCGAAAGCAACCTTCGCCGCTTCGTGAAGCCGGTTCTCGGCCGGAAGTCGCTGCCGTCGATCGCGCGGCGGGACATTCAGGACGTTTTCGACAAGCTGCCGGCCGGCAAGCCAGCGCTTCCGCGGAACGTCTTTGCGCACACCCGCAAACTGTTCGCATGGGCCGTCGAGCGCGGCGATCTGGAGCGCTCGCCATTCGACGGCATGAAAAGCCCGCCGTCTGTCGCTTCGCGAGAGCGGGTCCTGACCGACGCAGAGCTTCGGCTAGCGTTGCTAGCAGCGGACAAACTGGACGCGCCGTTTCGCGCACTGGTGAGGCTCCTGGCGCGCCTGGGGCAGCGGCGCGACGAGGTTGCGGCTATGGAATGGGCGGAGCTCGACCGCTCGGCGGCTCTTTGGACAATTCCCGGCAGGCGCACGAAGAACGGTGAGACGCAGATCATGCCTCTTAGTGCCGCCGACATCGCGGACCTCGATGCGATCGCCGGCGCCGACCCCGCTGCTGAGACGGTTCGCTGGCCGCGCAAGGGCTATGTGCTGACCACAAACGGCAAGACGCCTATTTCAGGCTTCTCAAAGACCAAGGCGCGGCTCGACGATGAAATGCTCAAGATCGCTCGCGAGGATGCGAAGAAGGCCGGCGAGGACGTTGAGGATGTGACGTTGGAGCCGTGGCGGCTTCACGATTTGAGGCGAACTTTGGCAACGGGAATGCAGCGCCTTGGCGTTCGCTTCGAAGTGACCGAAGCCATTTTGAACCACGTTTCAGGGTCCAAGGCGGGTGTTGCCGGCGTGTACCAAAGGCACCACTGGACTGACGAGAAGCGAAGCGCGCTCGCGGCATGGGAAAGGCACTTGGCCGCCCTGCTCGCCCCTTCAACGGAGCGGGACAATGTCGTGGTGCTCCATGGGTGACGGTCTCCGCGCTTTTGAGGCGTACGGCGGACTTGACCAGTCGGCTCCTGATCTGATGCAACAGTGGGCTCGCCAGCTGTCGGCGAACCTTGAGATGATCAAGGTCTTGGCGGTGCAAGAGCAAGGTTCACCCGCAGAAGACATATCGCTGGCTGCGGCCATCCAATCACTCCGGGAGGTGTTGAGCGCGCTTCGGGTTCTGGAGGGAGTGAGCGGATCGATCGGACACTTAGAGTTTCTTGAGAGCGAGTTGAACCTCGTGATCAATGGTCGGAAGAGCAGCATGCTGACGAAGCGGCGAAGGGGTGACATCGGACGGCCGAGCAAGTCAGAAGTTCAGCTTGTTATGATGGGTGCCGCCGCAGGCGCGGTGCAGGCGCTGTCGCGGTTTCAAACGGTCGACGGCGCGGCCAAGCACGTCGCAAAGCTGCTGCGCAAGTCGAACGTGAGGGGTTGGGCGGGCGGCGAGATTAGTCACAAGTCGGTCGAGGAGTGGCATAGCAAATTTGCCACCAAGCAGCTGGAAAAGCGCGCAATGGACATTGCGACCGGAGCAGAGCGCTACATTGAGCGGCGAGCAGAGTCCGTTGGAGAGGCTGCTCAAATTACGGATTGGCTTCTCAGAAGACTGGCACCCGACCTGACACCGACCGACGACATTTCTGGCTAACTTCAATTTTTCCAGATCGTGACGTGATTCAAACCTCCGGCATCCCCACGCAAAGGTGGGCGAACGGAGGTAAGGTTAGATGGATGCGCTGCTGACTGAAGAACAGGCGTCGCCCCTGGCCGGGCTAGCGGTTTCAACACTTCAAAAGCTGAGAGTCACCGGCGGCGGCCCGCCTTATTGCAAGATCGGCCGTAACGTTCGGTACCGTGCCTCTGATTTGGAGGCGTGGATTTCGACGCGGGTCATCACTTCGACGAGCGAGAAGGCGGCCGCATGAGCCGGCCGCCTAAAAAAGAAATGGGCGGCACCGCCAAGCACCGCCCCAATCCTAGCCCGACAAGCTGGACCCGCTCAGTCTACTTCAAGCTGAATCGCGGCGCAACGAGGTTGCGTCACCGGCCCCTCTATGGCGCGAACGGCTTTTGGCTACGGGTTGCGCCGTGAGCTGCTTCCTCACGGGCGAGCACCCCGAACATGGCAAGCTGTGGGCCGCCGTTGATCCCGACGCGCATCATCTTTCCGGACGCGTCTGCCAACGTCGTTTTGCCGCTTACCTCGCGCCGTTCCGTAGCGAGGAAGAAGCACTCCAGGTGCTGCTGGCGGCCGGCGCCGTGCTCGAGGACCCTACAGCCCCGCGCAGCAATCAGCGACAAAGCTCTCGAAAGGAGCAGCGGTGATGAGCGCGCGGCCGGCAATTCACATATCGTCGCGCGAAGCGTCGACGGCGCTTGTCGCCCTGTTCGTCCCCGAATGCATTGGCGAAGAGCGGGAGCGACGAGCGAGCATTCACCTTGCGCAAGATCGCGCACGTGCCCGTGCCGCGCGCTGCGACAGCTGGGAGGGTTCGCTCATTTACCACGCCGGCGCTCAAATTGCCCATGAGTGGTGGTCTCGACCGAACGTCGGACTCGACGAGCTCAACGAGGTGTTGGCGGCGCTTGCACTTATCGCAGTCGCGGCCGGCAAGTTCGATCGGCTGGAGGCTGCGCGTGACTGCTAAGCTTCACGTCGTCGACGTCGAGACGGAAACCGCTCTCTCCGTCGATGACTTTTATGCGCACATGCCCTCGCACCAGTACATCTTTGTGCCCACGCGAGAGTTTTGGCCGGCAAGCAGCGTCAACGCGCGAGTCCAGCCAATCAAAGAGGACGGCGACAAGCCCACCCCGGCGGCGGCGTGGCTGGACCGCAATCGCCCCGTTGAACAGATGACGTGGGCGCCGGGCGAGCCTTCATTGATTGAGGATCGGATCGTCTCCGAAGGCGGTTGGATTAGCCGCCAGGGTTGCGCGTGCTTCAACCTTTACCGGCCGCCATCGAGCGTTGCAGGCGACCCTCAGCGAGCCGGGCCATGGCTTGACCACGTGCGCCGCGTTTATCCAGCCGAGCATGACCACATCGTGAAGTGGCTTGCGCACCGGGCGCAGCGACCCGACGAGAAGATCAATCACGCCCTGGTGCTCGGCGGAGCTCAAGGCATCGGCAAGGACACCATCCTCGAGCCTGTGAAACAGGCAGTCGGCCCCTGGAATTTCCAGGAGGTTTCGCCGCAGCACATGCTGGGTCGCTTCAACGGCTTCCTGAAGTCTGTGATCTTGCGCGTCAGCGAAGCGCGGGACCTCGGCGACACGGACCGGTTCGCGTTTTACGATCACATGAAGACCTACACGGCCGCTCCACCTGACGTGCTGCGCGTCGATGAAAAGCATCGGCAGGAATATTCGATCTTTAATGTGTGCGGCGTGGTCATCACGTCCAACCACAAGTCGGACGGAATCTACCTGCCCGCGGACGACCGGCGCCACTTTGTCGCCTGGTCAGGTTTATCGAAGGACGATTTTTCCGATTCCTATTGGCGCGACCTGTGGTGCTGGTACTCGAGCGGCGGCCTGGGGCATGTTGCTGCTTACTTGCACACGCTAGACCTTTCCGGCTTCGACGCAAAAGCTCCGCCGCGAAAAACGGATGCATTTTGGAGCATAGCCAATTCCAATCGCGCGCCCGAAGATGCCGAGCTTGCTGACGCGCTCGACAAGCTAGGCCACCCAGATGTGGTCACGCTGGCTTCGGTAATCAGCGCCGCCAGCGACGACTTCAGGGCATTCCTGCAAGACCGGCGAAACAGTCGGCGAGTCCCGCACCGTCTGGAAGAATGCGGATATGAGTCGGTGAGAAATGAGACGGCAAAGGATGGACTGTGGAAGTTTCCCGCCGGCCGCGCGGTGATCTACGCTCGCAAGACGCTCAGCATCCACGATCGCTTCGCGGCGGCCGAGACTCTGGTCTCTCGTTCCACCTCGGTCGTGGACCGATATTGGAAAGCAGACCAAGAGAGAAATGGTCAGTGCAATCGGTGAAGTAAGTGATTTTCCATTACACTCCTCGCGCACCTAGGCTTTGCCATATTTTTTGGAGGGCTGAAGGGCTGCAGGATACAATGGCCGATCACTGATTTCACTGATCTCGCTGATCGGTCGGCACACGCCGAAGCGACGTTCCGTCACCTTCCCGCGCGCGAAGCGCGAAATCTCAATGTTCACGGCGCCGTGAAGTTTGGAACGCTCGGGCAGCTCGCCGCACATCGGTAGTGTGAAGACGCTGCAGGCAACATAGACCGCAAATCAACGTTTTCAGCCACTCCTGCACAACGAATTGCAATGCTAGCAATCACCTGACTAGCACGGCGTGGCGATTCACCGCCATTTCGGCATCGCTAGGGTGGCAGCATGGCGCGACCCTCTGACTACACTCCTGACCTGGCCGAAGTGATTTGCTCCCGGCTGGAGAATGGTGAGAGCCTGAAGAGCATCTGTGAGGACGCCGCGATGCCGCACAAGCGTAGTGTGCTTCGCTGGGTGAAGAGCCACGAGGACTTCGCGGAAGAGTACCACCTCGCCCGGTGGGCGGCGGCCGAAGTGTTCGACGACGAAGCACGGCAGCTCATCAGCGGGATCAAGGACAGAGAGACGGCGATCGCCGCACGGGCGAAGTTTGAAATCCTTCGCTGGCGGGCGGGTGTTCATGCTCCGCGTGTGTACGGTGAGCGCCTGGACGTCGGTGTTGGCGTCACTGTCGACCTCACGTCGCTGCTCGATCGCCGCCGCCAGCGCGTTCTGGAGGCCAACGAGAGGCTTGGCATTGCCGGCGGGGACGAAGAGCCATGACGGCCGGCGCGCGCCGCCTGGTGGAGGAGATCGGCGGCTTTGCCACAGATCCCTACGGCCACGCTCTCTTCGCCTATCTGTGGCGTGAGCCTGGACCGCTCGCGGAGCTTGACGGCCCGCGGCGGTGGCAAGGGGAAGTGCTGCGCGAGATTGGCGACCATCTGAGCAATCCCGCGACCAGATTCACTCCGAAGCGCATTGCGGTGGCGAAGGGTCACGGCATCGGCGGCAGTGCTCTCATCGCTATGATCGTGAACTGGAGCCTCGACACGTGCGTGGACACGCGCGTCGTCACGACCGCGAACACGGAAGCCCAGTTGGTTTCTAAAACGTCGCCGGAGTTGGCCAAGTGGCGGAACCTGTCCGTCACGCGAGATTGGTTCAAGACTGCGGCCCTCAGTCACGTTTCCACTCAACCCGGCCATTCGCAATCATGGCGATGCGATCTCTTGCCGTGGTCGCCGCACCAGCCTGAAGCATTCGCTGGTTTGCATAACGCCGGTCGTCGCATCGTGCTGATCTTCGATGAGGCCTCGAGCATTCCGGACCGCATCTGGGAGGTTTCTGACGGGGCTTTGACCGATGAAGGGACCGAGATCATCCATTTGGTCGTCGGGAATCCGACCAGGAATTCCGGGCGCTTCAGAGACGCTTTTGCGCGCTACCGGAACCTTTGGAGCTGTCGGCAGATCGACAGCCGCACCGTTGAGGGTACAAACAAAATTTACCTGGACGAGATCGTCGCGACCTACGGCGAGGACAGCGACATCGCGAAGGTACGTGTCCGCGGCCTCTTCCCGTCAGCTTCGTCGATGCAGTTCATCGGCATGGACGTAGTTGGAGCGGCAAGGTCGCGTGAGCCTCAGGCCAATCCGCCCGAGCCCATCATCTTCGGGATAGATCATGCCAGATTTGGCGATGACGATTCCGTCCTGGCGATCCGGCAGGGCAGGGATGCCAAGTCTCGCCCGTGGCGGTCGTGGAGCGGCGCCAACAGCATGGAGATTGCGGGCGATGTGACCGTGGAGGCTTCACGCTGGAATCCTGATGCGATCTTCGTCGATGCAGGTGGGCCGAACGCGGGCGGGGTAATCGATCGTCTTCGCCAGCTGCTCGGGCCAACGCCGGTGTTTGAGGTGAACTTCGGCGGCAAGGGCCGACCGGCCACGCTGAGCGGCGAAATCAGGGCGAATGTGGCGAACAAGCGCGCGGAGATGTGGACCAACATGCGCGCCTGGCTGGAGAGGGGTGCGATACCCGATCATCAACGGCTGGCGGACGACCTGGTAGGTCCGGAATACAGCTACGTGGGCGAGAACGCGATCCTGCTCGAGCGGAAAGCTCATATGCGGGCCCGCGGACTGGCGTCGAGCGATTGGGCGGATGCGTTGGCACTGACCTTTGCCGAGCCTGTGCTGCCGCGCTTTGAAGGTGGCTTGCACGGGGATGATCACGGACCCCGCTGCATGCATGGCCTCAGGTTCGGCGACGTGAGGCGCGCACACCGCATCGCGCCGGATCCCGCCCGCGACCTCTACGCGGAGCTATATCGGGAGCGCGACTAATGCTGCGGCCCGCTGCAAGCCGCACAAGGATAGCAAGCTTGGAAGAATTAAGGGACGGCCTTCGGGCGAGCCATGAACACGGCGACGTCGCCGTAATGTACCTTCTCTAAAGCCTCGAGCGTGTGCGAGATATCATCTAGGTCGCCTAGCTTGCTCGTCCATATGCCGCTTTCAAGCTGTCGGGCTGCGTGTTCGGGAACACCGTGAAGACTGTAGATCGCGATCTTTTCTACGCCCTCTTCGAGACTTCCATCCTTGCACCGCTTGTATCCCCGGGAGGCAAAGGCCGCGATGTACGCGTTCATGGTCTTTTGGCGCGGAGCCTCTGGTGGCCAGTAGTATTTACCCAACGGTTGCCACCACTGGGTCTCATCGCCAGCCGCCCAAGCGATGCAGTTATACTGGATCGTCTTGGGGCTTGTCGGGATGTACAGAGTACCGCGAAGGTGCGGAAAGGCCGCCTCCAGATCAGGACGCATTCACCCCTACATTTTGGTACCATTGAAGCCAATCGTTCACCATTTCTTTCGGCTTGCCGTAAGAATTGGGCGCGACATGGTCTTCCCCGGTTATCTCTTCTAGAGCCAAGAAGAGAAAGCTTGGTTCGTGTCGAAGTTCGTTCACTATCAGCGGAACAACATGTTCACCCAAGCTCACGATTTTTTGAAAATGCGGAGAGGCTATTTTGTCTTCCGCGAAAGACAAATGCGCCGTTTCGCTTCGCCAAGCCGTAAGGGATTTGAAGAAGACATCGACATAATCGTGTCTGTGCTGTGGGTATCGGCCCAACGATGCCGTTGGTTCAGCCTTTAGCGTGGCGCTGTAGGGCTGCGCGAAGCATGGTTCAGTTGTTTGCACGAACGCCTCCTTTCCCTTCACCGAGCGCTTTCAATGCATCAATCACCTGGATCTGTTCGCCGAGCCATGTGTGGAGCGCTTTTGCGACATCAGGGCGCAAAAACACGTCGACGTCCATCTCTCTGACAATGGAGCCACGCGTGACCGTCTCGGCATCGATGATTTCGCCGACCGTTCCTTCCGGCGTTAAAGCGAATACCTGTCGCCGAGGGATCGCACCGCGCTCGCTATAAAGAACGAAGTGGACATAACCATTAGGAGTAATGCCGCCGATAGCTCCGTCCGCGCGGACCACACGGAAGTCTTTCCCTTTAATGTAATCGAAGCTGACACGATCATCGGGGGCGCCGGATGACAACAAGGACTCGTCAGCTGCCATGCCGCTCCAATGCCCTCCCCTGAAGATTTGATACCCACAATACCCGTTGCGTTGCAACGGATAAGTGAGACCTTCGCGCTAGCGCGTGTAGCGCTTGCGGCGCTCGCCGATCCACGGCGGCGGCACCAAATAGCTAGGCTGCGAGCTTGTCAGCCCGCCGATAGGTCGGGCGGCCAGGACCGCTAGCGCGATTCAACGCCGCCACTTCCCCGCCTAGCCCTCGTGAATGGCCGATCCATACACGAACGTAAACGGGCTACGCGACCAAACGCCGGAACCGCGCCGCCGAGCGGGACGCTAACGATCAACTTGGCCTTCAACCGCCTACACTGACGGCGGCGATGTGGCGACGGTGGAGGCAGCGTAGCGCGGCGATTCAAGGCCGCGGGATCTTCGATTAAGCAGTCTTCCAATGGAGGACTTATGCCACGTGATCTCATCGACCAGGAAACCTTCGCCGAGCGTTCAAAGCGGCTGCGGACTTCGCTTATCGCGGCTCAGCACGAATACGATTCTGCCGTGTTCAAGGCGGAGACCGGAAACGGCTCCGAACACGTCGTGAAGCACGCTCGCGAAAACATGCAAGCGGTGCGCGATCGCATCGACGCCTTGGGCCGAGCGCGCGAGGTTTCGAAGGCTGCGGAACTCGAGGAAGAGCAACGGCAGATTGCCGCAACGAACAAAGAACGTGCAGCCACCACGCTCGCCAATGCGAAGGCTTACAAAGCCGCCGCCGCGCGAGCTCAGAAGCAGCTCGAGAGTTTGATAGAGGCTTGCGGCGAGGTCGATAAGGCGCACGCGAGGTTTGCAAGCGGCATTGCTATTCAGATCGCTGAAAAGCCAAACGACCGCACTGTTCGCGACCTGGTAAGCAACCGGTTCGATGGTCCCGTGATCCTCGGCCAATTGAGAGCCGCGGGCGTGCAGGCACTGGACACGGTTGAGAGCGCCCTGGACGCCATGCACGCATGGAAGGGTCAGACCCTCGACGGTATAATCGGCTCGCAAGTTGATAAGGCCCTGAGGCTGGCGTCGGCTGGCGTGTCAGAATTGAGAAGCGCGATGGCGACCCACAACGAGGACTCAGATCCCGAGGCAGAGGCCGCGTAGTGCTGAAGGTCCCGATTGATCCGTTTTCAACACGCTCCAACGCTCAGCACGTCTTTGGCGCCTGGTTCAACGGTTTCCCTGCGGCGAGCTTCACTTCAGTCGCTGCCGCGTCTCGGGCGGTCGGTTCTGCGCGCCCAGGCGGGCCGCCGATGGTTGTCCAGTTCCCGGAGCAAATGCCCGCGGAAGTGCTTCAGAGTCTTTCATGGCATCTCTCAGCGTCCCTGTAGGCAGCTTGGCGTGGGTGGCATATCGAGCCGAGATGCCCAAACCGCCGATCCCGCCCGACCTCAAACACTGCGACGCCTGCGGCAAGGTGATCGGCCCGCACAAGGGCTGGTTCGGGCCTGAGTGCCAGTGCGGGATTCCGGCGGGGAGCGCCCTGCGCGGCGCTCACGGCGCGGGAACGGGAAGCCACTAATGTCTGCTTTGGGTGGAAAGCGGACATTGCGCTGGTCTTGGAACTACGACGATTCTGCCGGTGGGGAATTGTATAGGCGGTATGCAGAGATCAGCGCGAGCACACCCCAGAGTACGGTAAGTCCGATTTTCCATCCGTCAGCGTGAGGATTTAAGAAGTTCATCGCTGCGACGAACGCGAATATTGCAATGTTCGCGATCAGGTAAGTGCGCCGCGCTCGGGGCGATAACTTGAAAGCGTCCGGATCGGCTCGCTTCCTTCGCTCGAGATACCACAAATTGACGAGCGCGAGCGGCAAGATAACAGCAAAGGGAATAATTGGTCCCCATTTCTTGGACCCAGGTATCAGGGCGGTCGTGATCGCTAGCGCGAAGAGAATCGCGATCCAGATTACAACAGTCTTCCAGAACAAACGCGGGCTCATCCCAACTCCTCCGCCTTCGGAGTCAACCTACCTACAGCAGAACTATCGATGATTGCTAATGTCTGCTTTGGGTGGAAAGCGGACGTTAGCTGTTGTCGCCTGACGGCGCCTTACTTGCCCGTCGTCTGCGCTGTCCCATGCGCCGTAGGAAATTGAAGCGGCTCCACTTTAAGACAAGGCCAATCCAAACCAAAAATACGAGCGTAAGAGCCAGTCCCAACCATGTAACAATCTCGCTCCTACCGCCGAACAGAGCGAGTAGCGCGAGCAAGGCCATAAAAAGGAGCAACGCTCCTCGCCCCCACAACGAGAAGAACGGATCCCGTCGATAGTTTCGGCCGACCCTCTCTGCGAACGACATCTTACCTTTCATGAAGCCATGATGCGGGCCGCTGCTAATGTCTGCAATGGGTCGAAAGCGGACATAAGCCGCTAATGTCTGCAATGGGTGGAAAGCGGACACTAGCCCGAGCGCGTCTCAGCGCGGTGGTCAGATTAATGTGGTGGGTTCTTTAGCGGCTCAAGCCTTGACCCAGTCTCATCGAAGACATCGACCTCGTCGCTTTCTACGTCCCAAAAAAGAAGCGTCATTTCATGCTCGTTTCGGTCGAGGGCAAATTCAAGCAACTCCCCAGCTTCGATGAACGGACTTGAGAGGTCCACGTAAGAGCGAGGTCCGATGTAGTAGACATCGGGCCAAGCCTCGATGTTGAGCCGGACAGCCTGATCCGTGTGGTTGTGGAGACGTATCTTTCTCATCCGTCCGGCCACCATGGCGTCGAAGCCCTATGTCCGCAACGGGTCGAATGGGGACACACCGCTAATGTCCGCAATGGGTGGAAAGCGGACACTAGGTCGCTAGTTCAGTCCGTCTCTCTTTCGTGGAGGCAAGCCAGCGTGAAGTATCGGCGGACCAAACCAGCCACAGCTGAGCTACTGAAGCGACGTTAAGAACCCAACCTGCGGGTGTGATATCCGCCAATGCGATTATGTTCGTCGCAAGGCCGTAAGCGCCTACCAAAAAACCGATCGCGTAGAACGCTGTGAAAATCCATCGGGCGATGCTGCTCCCGCGGCGACTGATGCTGAGGATGATCCATAACGTGAGAGGCACCCAAATGAGTGCGTCCCATTTCAGCCCATCGCCGAGAATGAGTCCGGCAATAACGACGAGGATGCTTAGCCATTCAAACCATGTGACCGTTTGTGGCCGGTCAGCAGGTTTCAACGAGAAGGGCATCGTAGCAGCATAGGGCGCGAGCTAATGTCCGCAATGGGTGGAAAGCGGCCATTAGACTTCTGCCGGATAAGACCCGAGGCCAAGAGACTTCGACCAAGAGAGCGCCGTTGCTGCGCCACTAAACGCGCCTAAGAGCGTCATCCAAAACCCTGCGACAGCTCCGATTATCAGCAGAACGATCAGCGGGACGATGAATCCAGCGAGCGTTCCGCCCAGCACATACCGTTCCCGTGACGCGGTATTCCACTTCTGAAGTAGAAAGTGAAATGGAAGGCCGATCACTATGCTGCTTGCTAGGACGAGCGCGAATGCGATCCATATAGGCAGCCCAGCCAGATAGATGTCGGCAAGAAGGTGTCGGTCGCCGGAAATCGGCTCGAAGTAGTCTCCGATAGCCAACGGGAGCGTGAAGATCATTGGCGGCGCTCCGCCCGCCCCGGTTCCAAATGCGACCGCCTTGGCAAACGCTTTGAGTGGGTGCTTCATCTTCGCAGCATTTCATGCCGCCCCAACGTCCGCAATGGGTCGAAAGCCGACATTAGCGGCGGCCTAGCCGACAATCGCCATTCGCGCGTCAGAGTAGGGCGCCGCGAGTCCGCATGCGTCTTCATGCTCATTGTCGAGCCAACGGCCGAAGTCGGCAGGATCGAGCATCACCGGCATCGCCTTCGGATGCACGGCACCCACCGTTTCGTTCGGCTGGCACGTGAGAAAGGCCATGAACGAGCCTTCTTCGCCTGGCCGCCAAATGCCCGCAAATGCGAACACGGGATGCTCGTTGTGCCCGAACCAGACCTTCGACTTGCGTTTAGTCTCGGGGTGCGGCTCCGCCGTCCATTCACAGAACCGCGTCACGGGCACGAGGCAGCGGCGGCTAGGCTCCTTTAGCGCTGATCGCCAGAACGGGCTGGTGAGATTGCGCACGTTGGTCACCGGACGCCCGCTGGCCGCGGCAGGACCAGGGAAGCCCCACGTCATCATCTCGAGCTTCAGCTCCCCACCATTCCGCCGCAGCACAGGCGCTTTGTAGTTGGGGTAAATCTCGTCAAACGGCGGAAGGTTGTCCCGGTCACCGTCAAATGGGCCGAAGACGCGCCGCATCTCGTCGACTGTCGCGGTCATGCTGTAAAGGTTGCACATTGGTGCGATTTATCGCGGTGAGTGAATGTCCGCTATGGTGGAACGCGGACACTCGAGAGAGTCGGTGGATGCAGTGAACCAAGAATTTACGTCGCG
>JBDTON010000152.1:0-26691 GCA_039933195.1 Sphingomicrobium sp.
GGCGGCGAAAGGCCGCTTTTCTTTTTTCAGCTTTTGGGACTTATCCGATGGCCAAGCCGGCAACCGTCAAGATCAAGCTCGTCAGCAGCGCGGACACAGGCTTCTTCTACGTGACCAAGAAGAACCCCCGCACGCAGACAGAGAAGCTGAGCTTCAAGAAATACGACCCGAAAGTGCGCAAGCACGTCGAGTTCAAGGAAGCCAAGATCAAGTAGACTACCGGCCGCTCGCGCCGTCTAGGATTCATCGCCTCCTTGCTGGTCGTCTACTCCGGGCCCTTTCGCGCCGCTATTGGCCCAGCTCTCGCGTTCATCGATTTCGGCCTTGTCGGTTCCGGTCTTGAGCAGCTGCTCGACGGTCTCGGCGAACCGCACCACCGATATCGGCTTGGAAACATAGGCTTGCGCCCCTGCCTCGCGGATACGCTCTTCGTCGCCCTGGGCTGAATAAGCAGTGACGGCCATGATCGGCACGTCCGCCAGCTTGTCGTCATCGCGCATCATCCGGATCAGCTCGAGCCCGCTGACATGCGGCAACTGGATGTCGGTGATCACGAGGTCGGGCGACAGGTTGCGCGCCGCATCGAGAGCAAAGCGGCTGTCGGTCACCGCTTCGGGCTCATGCCCGTGCGCTGCGAGCAGATCGCAGAAGAGCTTGATGTTGAGGGCATTGTCCTCGACGATCAGAATCTTCGCCAAACCACCTCCACTCATAACGAGCTTAACCTAAGCCATGCCGCCGCACACGCCAAACGACCCGTTCGCTCTCGCGCTTGCCGCTCTCGCCGCGACGTTGACTGACGAACGGCGCGCTGAGCGGTTCCTGGCGCTGACCGGAATTGGGACAGGCGAGCTTCGGCTAAGAGCGGCGGAGCCTGCGCTTCTCTCTGCTTTGATTGCCTTTCTTGCAGCGCATGAGCCGGATTTGCTCTCCGTTTCGGAGGCGATTGGCGTTAGGGCCGACGAACTCGTCGCCGCGGGGCGGCAGATCGATGCCGAAGGGAAAGCATGATCAAGACTATCCTGGTCACAGGCGCCACCGCAGGCTTCGGCTGCGCTTCGGCGAGGCGCTTTGTCGACGGTGGCTGGAACGTGATTGGCGTGGGCCGCCGCGGCGAACGCTTGCGCGAGCTTCAGCAGGAGCTCGGCGATGCCTTCCTTCCGCTCGAGATCGACCTGCGCGACCGTCCGGCAGTCGAAAGCCTCGCCCGGCTTTCGCAACCCTGGGGCGAGGTTGACCTGCTTCTCAACAACGCCGGGCTCGCCCCACCGACCGATTCGTTGCCGGAGACGGAGTGGGAGCGGGTCGAGGAGGTGATCGACACCAACGTCACCGGCCTGGTCGCTTTGACCCGCGCGCTTTTGCCCAAGCTCATCGAGCGCAAAGGGCAGATCATCAACCTGTCGTCGGTGGCGGCGACCTACCCGTACAAGGGCGGCGCGGTTTACGCGGGCACCAAGGCATTCGTGCGCCAATTCTCGCTCGATCTTCGCTGCGATCTCCACGGCACCGGCGTGCGCGTCACTTCCGTCGAGCCGGGAATGGCCGAGACCGAATTCACCATCGTGCGCACCGGCGGCGACAAGGCGGCGTCGGATCAGCTGTACGCTGGCATGAACCCGATGACCGCGGACGATCTCGCTGATCTCCTCTGGTGGTTGGCAAACCTGCCGCCGCACCTCAACATCAACACCATCGAGCTGATGCCGGTGAGCCAGAGCTTCGCCGGGTTCGTGATCGCGCGCGAGGGTTGATTCCGACCCACTCGGGTGCTTGGGCGCGCACATGAGCATCGACCAACGCCTTGCCGAGCTGGGCATCACCCTTCCGCAACCCGCCGCCCCGGTGGCCGCCTATGTTCCTGCAGTCGAATGCGGGGGCTTGCTGCACATTTCCGGACAGATCAGTTTCGCCGAGGACGGGACCCTGATCAAGGGGCGCCTGGGCGACGATGTCGATCTCGAGGGCGGGACGGCCGCCGCGCGCCGCTGCGGGGTAATGCTGCTGGCGCAGATGAAGGCGGCGCTTGGCTCGCTCGACCGGGTCGGGCGGATCGTCAAGCTGGGCGTCTTCGTGAACAGCGCGCCGTCGTTCACTGACCAGCCTAAGGTCGCGAACGGCGCGTCGGAGCTGATGCAGCAGGTGTTCGGCGAAGCGGGACGGCATGCGCGAAGCGCCGTCGGGGTGGCGGTGCTTCCGCTCGGGGTCGCGGTCGAGGTTGACGCGATCGTCGCCGTGAAGGCCTAGTTCATCCGCCGGCGCCTACCCACTTCAAGGGCATGGCCGACCAGGAAACCCAATTCGTCGCCAAGATCGCGTCCGGTGTCTCGGGCCTGAACGCACGCGCGTGGGACGGGCTTGGCGGGTCCGACCCGTTCGTCACCCACGCGTTTCTCTCCTCATTGGAAGATTCCGGGAGCGTCGGGCCGGAGACGGGTTGGACGCCTGCACCAATCCTGATTGAGGACGAGGCTTCGCACCTCGTATCGGCAGCGCCCGCCTATCTAAAGATGCACAGTCAGGGCGAATATGTTTTCGACCACGGCTGGGCCGACGCATGGGAGCGCGCCGGCGGGCAATATTATCCCAAGCTGCAGGTGGCCGTGCCGTTCACTCCGGTGCCCGGCCAGCGGCTGCTCGGCTCGCGTCCACAGCAGCTGCTAGCCGCGATCGAATCGGTGACGGTCCAGAATGAGGTCTCGTCCGCGCACATCACGTTCATCGACGAGGAGGGCGCGTCCCAAGCGATCAGGCGCGATTGGTTGATCCGGCACGGAATCCAGTACCATTGGTTCAACCGCGGCTATTCGAGCTTCGGCGATTTCCTCGCCGCTCTGACTAGCCGCAAGCGCAAGGCGATCCGCAAGGAACGGGCCGAAGCGCGCGAGAACCTCGAGTTCCGCGCGCTTCGCGGCGCCACGATCGGCGCAGCGGAATGGGACGCCATGTGGGGATTCTACCAGGACACGGGCTCCCGCAAATGGGGCCGTCCGTATCTCACGCGTGAGTTCTTCGACCTCGTCGGTGAACGCATGGGCGACCAAGTGCTCCTGTTACTCGCCTACCGCGGCTCACGCGTGATCGCCGGAGCGCTGAACTTCGTTGGGGATAAGGCGCTCTACGGCCGCTATTGGGGCTGCACGGAAGAGGTGCCGTTCCTTCACTTTGAGCTTTGCTATTATCAAGCGATCGAATGGGCCATCGATCACGGGCTGACCGCGGTGCAGGCGGGCGCACAGGGCGAGCACAAGATCGGGCGCGGCTACGAGCCCGTCATCACCCACTCCGCGCACTTCATCCCCAATCGCAGCTTCCGCGATGCCGTGGCCACTTTCCTCGAGACAGAGCGTGCCGCAATCGCGAACGAGGTTGAATGGCTGCGGCAAGACCTGCCCTATCGATCTTCATCGGCATAGATTGCCACCTTTCGGCCGGTCGCGTCGGCCATAGCACGATACATCGCGGGGGTCGTGAATCCCCAGGCCGCCTCCCCGTCCGGAGCGACGGCGATAAGGCCGCCCTTTCCACCGAGCGAGCCAATGTCCGCCAGCACTGCATCAAGGGCCTGCTGGAGCGGTTGACCGACGAGTCGCACTCGCTCGGCGAGCTGGTGCGCGGCGACCGCTCGAATGAAATACTCGCCCGACCCCGTCGCGGACACCGCTGCCGAGCGATCGTCGGCGTAAGTACCGGCGCCGATCAATGGCGAATCACCGATCCTGCCCCAGCGCTTGGCGGTCAGGCCGCCGGTCGATGTGGCGACGGCGACATGTCCATCGAGGTCGACCGCGACGGCTCCGACGGTCCCATATTTCACCTCGTCATCGAAGCCGCCTTGAGTCAGCAGTTCGTGCAGCTGACGCCGCCGCTCGGGCACTTCGAACCAGCTGTTGGCAACCTGTTCGAGCCCGGCGCTTCGTGCAAACTCGTCGGCGCCGCGGCCCGACAGGAAGACGTGCGGACCCCGCTCCATCAGCAGTCGCGCCAGGCTGACCGGCGCGCGCGTCGTCCGAAGCCCGGCTATTGCGCCGGCGCTTCGCGTGCGACCGTCCATGATCGCGGCGTCGAGTTCGATGCAGCCTTCGGCCGTCAGCACGCTGCCCCGGCCGGCGTTGAAGCAGGGATCCTCTTCAAGAACTCGAACCGCCGCCTCGACCGCATCGATCGCGCTCTCGCGTCTTTCCAGAATTGCGCCGCCTGCAGCAAGCGCCTGTTCGAGGCCGTCACGGGCACATTGCTCCTGCTCCGGCTCTAACTTGCCCGGGCGCATCGAGCCCGCGCCTCCATGCACCACCAGCCGCCATCGCGTTTCGCCCATCGTCGTGGCCATAGCTGCGGGCCATCACCGATTCCAGTTGACGCCCCAGCTCCGGATATATTATTATGATATCATATTATGGAGGTGAAAGTGACGAACGACACAGTCATTGCACTCAACGCGACCAGCGAACGTCCGGCGTCAACGATGAGCGGTTACGTGATGCTCATCCTTCTGCTGCTGGCGATCCTCGCCGACGTTTATGGCATCGGGCAGCTCGGCGGCATCCATCGCAGCTTGACCGGCTTGATCATCGTGGTTGCGGCGACCTTGGTGTTTATCCTCATCATGCCAGGGTTTTACATGCTCCAGCCGAACCAGGCGGTGGCGATTACCTTGTTCGGCGAATATCGCGGCACTGACCGGACCACGGGCCTCCGCTGGACCTGGCCGTGGATGGGCAAGAAGAAAGTGTCGGTGCGCGCCAACAATTTCATTTCCGAGAAGATCAAGGTCAACGATCTGCGCGGCAACCCGATCGAGATGGCAGCGCAGATCGTGTGGCGCGTCGTCGACACCGCCCAGGCTTTGTTCGATGTCGATGATTACAAGCAGTTCGTCCGAGTTCAGGTCGAGGCGGCGATCCGAACCATTGGCTCGCGCTACCCATACGACGATTTCGAGCACCAGGAAGTCACGCTTCGCGGCAACCACGACCAGGTGGGAAGCGAGCTTCGGACCGAGCTTCAGGCGCGGCTTGCCGTCGCCGGGATCACGGTCGACGAATGCGGCTTTACGCACTTGGCCTATGCGCAGGAGATCGCGGGCGCGATGCTTCGCCGTCAACAGGCGCAGGCGGTCGTCGCCGCGCGCAAGACGCTGGTCGAAGGCGCGGTGGGGATGGTCGAGATGGCGCTGTCGATGCTCAGCGAAAAGAACGTGGTCGAGCTCGACGACGAGCGCCGGGCGGCGATGGTATCCAACTTGATGGTCGTCTTGTGCGGCGAGCGCGATACGCAGCCCGTCGTCAACGCCGGAACGCTGTACCAGTAGGCGCTCGTGTCCGGCGGCGAGCGCAAGGCCTATCCTTTACGGGTCGACCCGGGGTTGTGGGCGGCGGTCGAACGCTGCGCCTCGGCCGAGTTGCGGAGCGTCAATGCCCAAGTTGAATGCTTGCTTCGAGAGGCGCTGAACGCGCGGGGCGTCAAACTCAAGGCTCCAAACCCGCGGAAGCGCGGCCGGCCTACGAGGGGGAAGGGTGATGAGTGATGACACCGACTGGTTCGCGCCGAAACGCTACGGCTATGGTGCCGGCGCGCCGATCAGCTGGCAGGGTTGGGCGCTTACATTGGGCTTCGTCGCCATTGTGTCGGCCATCTGCATAGGTTTTGTCGGCAAGCCGCTGGTGATGATTGCCATAATCGTGCCGCTGACAGCCGCTTTCATCGTCATCACCGCTCGCACGACCCGCGGGGGCTGGCGCTGGCGGTGGGGCAAGGAGGATTGAATGATCTCACTGATCATAGCGGCTTTCGCCGCCACCGCGGTTCCGATGACGGTTTCCGGACCACGCGGGTCCTTGTCGGGAACGCTGGTCGACGCGGGCAAGGCCGCGCCGGTGGTGCTCATCATTCCGGGCTCGGGACCGACGGACCGCGACGGCAACAACCCAATGGGGGTCACGGCTGCGCCCTATCGGCTCCTCGCCGAAGCCCTCGCCACGAAGGGCGTGTCGACACTTAGGGCGGACAAGCGCGGCATGTTCGGCAGCAAGGCCGCGATTGCTGATCCCGACGCCGTGACGCTCGCGGACTATGCAACCGACGCGCACACCTGGGCCGACGCGTTTCGCAAGCGCACCGGAACGCGCTGCGTCTGGTTCCTCGGCCACAGCGAAGGAGCCCTCATCGCACTTGCCGCCGCGCAGCACCCGCAGGCTATTTGCGGCTTGATCCTGGTCGCGGCGCCCGGTCGGAAGCTCGGCGCAGTGCTTCGTGAGCAGCTGCACGCCAATCGGGCGAACGCGCCGCTGCTGCCGCAAGCCTTGGCCGCTATCGACTCGCTCGAGATCGGCAGGCCGGTGGATGTTGCCGGCATGCCGGCGCCGCTGCTGGCCCTGTTCCGGCCGCAGGTTCAACCCTTCCTGATCGACCTATTGAAGCAGGATCCGCAGGCCCTCGTCGCGCTCACAACCGTGCCGGTGCTCATCGTGCAAGGCGGCAAGGACCTGCAGGTTTCCGCAGCCGACGCCGATGCGCTGCACGCGGCACGCCCGGATTCTCAGCTTCTCGTGGTCCCGAAAATGAACCACGTCCTCAAGGACGTCGAGGGCGACGACCGCGCGTCGAATCTCGCCGCTTATGCCGACCCGAACCTTCCGGTCGATCCGATCCTTGTCGACGAAATCGCCAGGTTCGTCAGGCCCTAGCCGACGGAAAGATCGCGCTGCTGATTGACCAGCCGCCATTCGTCGAGGTCGGCGAGCATGATCCGCGCCGCTTGTTCCGCGAGGTCGGCCGCGCGTGACAATGGCACCTGCTTGCGGAGCTCCTCCTCGATCTGGCGCAGCGTGTTGGCCGTCGCCAGCGACCGCAATGCGTCCCCGCCGAAATCCGCCTGGAAGCGGATCCCGAACACCGCGGTACCGAGCGCTGGGAATCCGGCGGAAATCAACGTGAACCAATTGCCGTAGCGGGTTACGAAATCGGCGCCGATTGCGAGGCCGACGAGCGTTGCCACCGACACGACGAGCGTTGCGGCGAAGAGGACTGTGCCGATCCATCCGAGACGGTGATCAAGCATTTCGATCTGGTGTGAGTGCCGCTCGTGGTAGCCGACCTGCGGCGCCACCTCATAGACGGCGATCGCCTCCGCCAGCCGCGCCGCGCGCGGTCCATCGATCAAGCCCGCCGGGCAGCCCATCGCTCGCCAGATCCCGCTTGCGTACCAGTCGATCCATCTTTTCGGCACCGGGTTGGTCTCGGTGCCCGGCGGATCGGGCGCAGCGATTCCGAGCAGCTTTAGGCTGCGCATCGGCCGCAGCCGCTCGGCGAGCTGACGGTAATCGAGCCACCGCCTGTGCCATTCGTTGCGCGATCCGATTGCGGCATTGAGGATGATCGCCAAAGTGATCACCACCTCGACCGCGGCGAATTCGAACTTCAGGTGCGGCGCCATAAAGGCGCTCAAGCCCAGGCACACCGCGACTCCGCCCAGCAGGAAGTTGAAAATGTGCCCGCTCCGGTAGGTCTGCGCGAAATGGGTCGCGAGCCGGTCGGCCCAGCTATATGCCTGCTCGAGCAGATCGATCGGAGCGCTGATCTGGTGGCCCTCGGCGCAGCCTTCACGGTAGCGCCGCCATTCGTCGCGGATCTGCGCTTCGCAATGCTTGTTGGCGAAGTCCTTCGCGCCGAATCGTCCGACGCCGGCGGCCGCGAGCAGCAACGGATATTCAATTCGTGCCCGGATGTGGCGCAACCGTTCATGCGTGAAACGCTTGAGGAAGTCCTGCTCCTGCTCGTCCGGCGGAGGCATCAGCAAGCCCTGGAGCAAGGCGTCGATGTCCGGCCGGTCGAGCGGCCGCTCTACCGTCGGGTCGTCGGCGGTGGTGAGGACCGTCGGGTCGAACGCGCTCCACAGCAACCGGGCGGGAGCGTCTGAATCGGGCGGCAAATGAATCACCGCCGTTCCCCGGGTGATCGCTAGCTGCACGACCTCGCCGGTTCCGCCTCGTCCGCGCGGCGGAAGCCCGTCCCAGACGGCGATCAGCATATCGCAATGCGCCACCGTCGCCCGTCCAGTCATGACATAAGCGTCGAGCTCGCGGTCCTTGTCGCCGGGCAGCTCGAGCGTGCAGGTTGCGCGCTCGAGCAAGGCATCGAAGCGCTCGCGCGCACCGTGGTTGGCGAGGCTCGCGCGATACTCCGTGCGTCCGAAAGGGAGCACGGCCTGCAGCTCCCACCCGAGCTCGAGCGCGAGCTCGGCGGCGATTTGGTCGGCCCCGTCGGCAATCGGCGAAACGAAGCGCAAGCGCGGGGGCAGGGGCGCGAAGCAGTCGCGCTCCTTTTGAAGAAGCGCTTCTCCCGCCTCCGCGACGAGCAGCAGAACATCGCGGATCCGCGCCCGCAATGGCTCGACGCTGCCGGCCGGCAGGACGTCCGCGCGGTGGCCGGTGACGCCGACGCTGAGCACGAACGGCAGCAACGGCGGCCTTGACGTTCCCCCCGGTGAGCGAACCGCCAGTTCAAAGTCGCGCCTGGCAGATTCATCATTCATCCGGAAGCTCCAGCGGACGAATCACGGAGTCTTGGAACTGGTCGGGTTTGCCGAACGGGCGCGCCTGGAAGCAAACAGAACCTTATGGACGAACATGCCGATTAGAAAGGACGCGGCGGCAACCAGCGCCAACGTGGCAAAATCGGAAAAATAGGTCGGCCGCGGCGGTTTCACCCCGCCCCCATTGTCGATGATCGGGTCGAGCGGGCCATAGCCTTTGAAATTCATGTGGTAGTTAAGCTGGCCCGCCTCGCTGTTCCAATCGACGATTACGAGCTGTTTGCCGTTGTTCAATATTATCGGCCCGGCGATTTGGCCTTTGTCCGCACCTTTCAGCGGGGGGGCGGTCGGTTTGCTTCCCATCTGGATCCAAAGGGGATCCTGGGGGTCGAATGTAATGTCCTTGCTGTTGCCGATGATATCAAACGTAAGCACGTGGGCACCGCTGTTTTGATCCAGTTTCACGTGCGGGTCGGAGACATGCCAAGTCCCGTTGACCGGGTTGAGCTTTATCGTCGCGTCCATGCTTAATCCCCCATGCTGAAATCAATGCTTACGTGACTGAGCCTCGAAATCCCATTGCCGTCAGCTTGCGAGCCAGTTGCTGCGCTTCAGTGATTCGCCCGATGCGCTTCAGGATCGCAAGGCGTTCGGCGATCTCGCCAGGCTGTTCGGCGACGCCCACTGGGAGCGCGGCGAACGCACTCGTCCAGGCTGAGCGCGCAGCGTCCGAGTTGCCGAACTCGCGCTGGGTATCGCCGACAAGCCGCAATGCCTTTGCGAGGGCGAACGCGTCATTGGTTGCGTCGCCCGTGTGCAGCGACCGCGCCACCTCTACGGCTTGTCGAGCAAAGGCGAGCGCCGACTCCTTTTGGCCGCCACGTAACGAGAGCCGCGACTCCTGCACCAGGCAGGCCGTGAGGCCTTGTCTCCAGGCAGGGTTGCGGGAATCGCGAGCGAGCAGGCTACGGACGGTTTGGCATGCGGAGCGGATTTCGCTCGCGCCTGCGTCTGCCTGATCTGCACTGAGCAGTTGCTTGCCCAAATCGATGTGGGCCAGATATCCGTACTCCAACCATTGCGTATTGTTCGGCTCAATTGCTGTGAGCCGGTCGGCGTGCGCGCTGGCGAAGCGGAATTGCTCGATGGCGAGATCGCGCTGGCTTCGCTCTGCGTACAAGTTACCGAGGGCACGATGTGCTGGAATGAGCCGCTGGCGAAAATCAACGTCGCCGGTTCTAGCGAGCAAATCGTCAAGCAGCGCGATGTCTCGCTGACGGGCCGAGATCGCATCGTCGTAACGGCCGATCGCACTCTGGGCATCCGCGAGCCACGCCAGCGACTCACCGATGGCTTTGCGGTATTCTTTGCTTGCTGGGTCAGCTGTTGAGATCGCTTCAATCGTCCGCAGCGCTTCGCTAAACTGCGTGGCCGCCTCCGCGAAGCGCCTCTGGTCGTAAAGAACAATGCCGAGGTTCGCGTCGGCATATTGCTCTTCCATGCGCCACTTCATGCTGTCGGGACCGAGCGCGACCATCCGGAGAGCTAGTCGCTTGTACTCGCGCATCGACGCTTCAGCTGTTCGGAAATCTCCACGGAGTTGCGCGATTTGCCCGACGTAAAACACGTTTTGCGCATGATCGAACAGCGCCTGCGGATCGTCAGGGTTACGGCGAATGGCCTCGGACGTGCCGGCCATCGCTTCACGATAAAGGCGCAGCGATCCGTCGGCGTCGCCTCGCGAGTCGGCGACCTGCGCCATTAGGCTGAGAGCGCGCGAACGCTGCGATAGAGCCGCATCTGAAAGATCTGCCGTGCCTTGCTTTTGATAATAAGCGAGCACGCGTGAGCCAACGCCATCCAGTGCGTCGAGCCTGCCGATTGGCTGGAGCTTATCCTTGAGATCGCCGAGCATGAAACCGACCAGCCCTTCAGCCTCCCGGCGCTGCTCACGGGCTTCGTTGCGGGACTGGACCGCAACGACCGAAAGCGTGCTGGTGACCGCCATTCCGCCGAGCGACGCCGCCGTAAGCCAGGCTAGCCGGCGGTGCCGACGCGTTGTTTCGCGCTGGGCCAGCTCGTCGAGGCCGACGCCGAGCATCCCTGCCACCAGCTTGAGGAAAGCTGTCCGCTTTCCTTCAGCGCCTTCTCGGAAATCGGCAGCCAGCGGCTCGGCGCGCTTGCCTGTCGGGCGCCCTCGCCGGTCGTATTTGTAGCGCAGTGCCGGCGGGAAACATTCCTCCTTCTCGCGACCGGGCACTTCGCTCGCGAACGGCTCGCCACCAACGATCGCGGCGAGCACGCAGCCGTCCGGCCGCGACTGCTTGAACCACTCGATCTCGGCGTTGGTCCAGCGGGAGATGGCGGCGGTCGGCGAACACAACACAATCAGGAACTGCGATACGGCAAGCGCCGTCTTGATCTCCCCGCCGAGGTCGCCGGTCGCGGCGAGATCATGCTGATCGCGGAAAATCGGCGTCAGGCGCTTGGGCACCACTCCGTTGGCGGTCAGCCGTCCGGCAAGCGCGTGTGGCACCCGGAAGCGCTCGAGCTCGCGGTGAAGCCAGTCGGCGAGCGCCTTGTCGTTATGGCTGTAGCTGAGGAACGCGTAATAACGCGGCTCGAGCCGAGGCAGGCGGCGCGCGTTCGCTGCGACCGTATCCGGCGCGCCGTCGTTTGCTGGCAATTGGGCAAGCTTGGCCATTGGCCGCCCCCGAGCGAGTCCCGTTAACCTTGCTAACACAAGAGGATAGTTTGGGGCGAATCTCTAGCGACGCTTTGCCGCCGGCCCGCGACGCCCTATATCCGCCCCCATGTCTTCCATCCGCCCGTGGCGCGATATCGAACGACGCAAGTCGCGGCAGATCATGGTCGGCTCCGTCCCCGTCGGCGGAGACGCGCCGATCACCGTCCAGACCATGACCAACACGCCGACCGAGGACGCGAAGGCGACGATCGAGCAGATCCGCCGCTGCGAGGAAGCCGGCGCGGACATCATTCGCGTGTCCTGCCCGACGGCGGAGAGCACCGACGCGCTCAAAGAGATCGTCCGCGCGGCGAGCGTTCCGATCGTCGCCGACATCCACTTCCACTACAAGCGCGCGCTCGAAGCCGCGGACGCGGGCGCCGCGTGCCTGCGCATCAACCCGGGTAACATTGGCTCGGAAGAGCGGGTGAAGGAAGTGATCGCCGCAGCGCGCGCCAACGGCTGCGCGATCCGCATCGGGGTCAATGCCGGAAGCCTCGAAAAGGACTTGCTCGAGAAGTATGGCGAGCCTTGCCCCGAAGCCTTGGTGGAAAGCGCGCTCGACCATATCCGCATTCTCGAGGACCATGGCTTCCGCGAGTATAAGGTCGCGGTGAAGGCCAGCGACGTATTCCTCGCCGTCGCCGCCTACCAGCAACTCGCCGAACAGGTCGATTGTCCGTTGCACCTTGGGGTTACCGAAGCGGGCGGCCTGATCGGGGGGACGGTCAAGTCGGCGCTTGGCATCGGCTCGCTGCTGTGGGCCGGGATCGGCGACACCATCCGGGTCTCACTGTCCGCCGAGCCGGAGGAAGAGGTCCGAGTCGGCTACGAGATCCTCAAGAGTCTCGGCATCCGCAGCCGCGGAGTGCGCGTCGTCTCCTGCCCGAGCTGCGCGCGCCAGGGCTTCGACGTGATCCGCACCGTCGAGGCGCTCGAAGAGCGGCTGCAGCACATCAAGACTCCGATGTCGCTCTCCGTTCTGGGCTGCGTCGTCAACGGCCCCGGCGAAGCGCGCGAGACGGATATCGGAGTCACCGGCGGCGGCAACGGTACGCACATGGTCTATCTGTCGGGGCTCACCGACCACCACGTCAAAGACGGCGACATGATCGAGCACATCGTCAGGCTGGTCGAGGCCAAGGCCGCCGAGATCGAGGCCGCGGCCGCGCAGCAACCGACACTCGACGCCGCCGAGTAGCCACTTAACCATTTTTCAAGTTCCCGGGCGCACGATCGCGCCATGGTCAAGCTGCTGTTGATCCTGATGATGAGCGGAGCCGTGGCGCACGCGATGGCGCCGTCACCGCCGCCGCTGCTCATCGACTCGTCATCCGCCGCGCCGGCAGAACCCGTCTCTCTCGACGCGGCTGACTAGACGCCGCTAAGCGGACGCGTGACCCGCGTTCGACAGCAATCGTTCAACGCTTTCGCCATGGCGCTCGTCGCCGTCGCGGTGCTGTCGATCATGGACGCGGTGATGAAGCATCTCGTGCTGGCGATCGGGATCTTTGCGGTGAGCGTGTGGCGCTCGCTTGCCAATCTCGTCGTCAGCGCAATGCTCTATTTGCCGCGCCGGGCGGTATGGCCGAGCCGGAACACCCTGCGCGTGCACGTCAGCCGCGGCGTCGTCGTCACGATCATGGCGTTCCTGTTCTTCTGGGGAATCGGCCGCGTCCCGCTGGCGCAAGGGATCGCGCTCACCTTCATCGCGCCGCTGATCGCGCTGCTGCTTGCCGCGGTGTTCCTCGACGAGAGGATCGAACGGCGATCGGTTGCCGGCTCGATTGTGGCCTTCGCGGGCGTGATCGTGATCATTCTTGGACAAGGCTCCGCGCAGGTCGGCGATCAGGTGCTGCTTGGAAGCGCCGCGATCATCGGCTCGGCACTGTGCTACGCTGCCAACATCGTGCTGATGCGCCACCAGGCGCTTGCCGCGAAGCCGCTCGAAATCAACTTCTTTCAGTCGTTGACGGTGATGACGCTGTGGCTTGTCGCGATCATCTTTGCCGGCGTGCCTGCCTGGCCCGGACCGCACTGGGGCTGGATCGCCGTCGCTTGCCTGCTGTCGACGTCGGGCACCTTGCTCTTCGCCTGGGCCTATGCGCGCGGGGCGGCGAGCTATCTGGCGGTGACCGAATATAGCGCGTTCCTGTGGGCGTCCGCGCTCGGCTGGCTGGTCTTCCACGAGCCGCTCTCGCCCTACACATTGGCCGGCGCCGCGCTGATCGTCGGCGGCTGCCTCGCCGCCGCCGGACGGACGCTCGCAGCACCGCCGGAAATCGACGTGGCGGTCTAGGTGCCGGATGCCAGAACGTTGATCGTGAAGGCCAGCGCACCGATGTTGAAGGCGAACGCGGCCAGGCAGTGCAGCGTCACGATGATGCGCAGGCGCGTCTCCGTGATGTTCACGTCGGAAGTGGCGAAAGCCATTCCGCAGGCGAACGAGAAATAGATGAAGTCCCAATAGACGGGATTGCGCGTGCGCGGGAAATCGAAGCCGATGCACCCGACGTCCGGCTTTTTGTACGCCATATGTGCGTAGTGGAAGGCATAGACGGTGTTGCTGAACAGCCAGGCGAGCGCGAGCGTGGCGATGATCAGGATCTTGGTGAACGGTTCGGGCGTGTGACCGACCGCTTCGGCCGCGATGGCGATGAGCAGCACCGCCATGACAATTCCCGTCAACCCGAGCAGAAACGTGCGGTTCGCATCATTCTCGGCCGCGTGCTGCCGAATGACGTGGGCTTCGCGGGTGCCGAGCAAGGGAATTAGCGATAGCAAGAAGACGAGCGACGCAGTGTCGAAGCCCGCCATGACTCCGAGCGCCCAACTGTGCATCAGCCTTGCGCCGATCGGCGCACCGAGAATCAGCAGGGCGACGAACGCGAGGAAGCGCGGCGGCGCAATCGTATTGCCGATGGTGCGGCGCTGAGCCATGGCGGCGCAGCTTATCGCGCGATTATGGCGCGTCCAGTGAAAGGAAGTTCATGCCCTGGCTGTGGCTGATCGTCGGCGGTGTGTTCGAAGTCGGCTTCACCACCTCGCTGCGCTTCGTCGAGGGTTTTCGCAATCTCCCCTGGACTCTGGCTTTCCTCGTCTCGGTGGCAATCAGCATGGGTCTGCTCGAGATCGCGTCACGGTCGATCCCGATGGGCACGGCTTACGCTGTGTGGGGCGGCATCGGCGCCGTCGGCACCGTCGCCGTGGGAATTCTTTGGTTCCACGAGCCGTCGAGCACGGTCCGCATATTGCTGATCCTCGCCATCATCGCGGCAATCGCCGCGCTTCGGCTGACTGCCTAGCGCTGCGGACGCAGCATTGGAGCGATGTCCGGGCTCTCCTCGATCGAGCGATAGAATTTTGGCGCCGGGAACGGTCCGCGCGCCTGCTCGTAGGCGTAGCCGAGCGACAGCAGCAAAGCCTCGGACCATTTCGGCCCGATGAAGCTGAGGCCCACGGGCAGGCCCTTCACCAGCCCCATCGGCACGGTGAGGTGCGGATAGCCGGCGACCGCGGCGAGTGAGCCCGCTCCGCCGCCCGAGCTCTGGTCGCCATTGACGGCGTCGATCTTCCACGCCGGCGGCATGGTCGGGCCGACCAGCGCCACGACGTCGTGCTTCTTTAGCAGGCGGTCGATCGCGCCCGCCGCCATCCGGAAACTGTTCTCTCGCGCCTTCTTATAAGCCGGGTCGCTCAGTCCCTTGGTCTTTTCTGCTTGCTCGAAGGTCTCCTGGCCGAACAGCGCCATTTCCTGCTGTGCGCGCGCCTGGTTGAAGGCAATCACGTCGGCGAGTGTGCGCACCGGGATCGGCGCAGGACTGCTCTTCAGATATTTGGCGACGTCGGCCCTTAATTCGCTCCGAAGCACCGTCTGCTCGTTGGCGCTCAGCTCGTCGTCGTCGAACTTCTCGACTTTGCGAATATCGACGAGGGTCGCTCCGCGCTCGCGAAGCAGCGCAAGCGCGGTCTCGAATGCCGTGTCAGTGCCGAAGCCGGAGGCGAAGCGCATCACGCCGATGCGTTTGCCCTTGAGCGAACTGGAATCGAGCGCAGCGGCGTAATCGCGCTTGTGCTTGCCCGCGTCTCTCGTCGCCGCGTCCTCAGGATCGCTGCCAGCAATCGCCGTCAGAAGCTCCGCTGCTTCGCGCACGCTGGCCGTCATCGGCCCCGCCGTGTCCTGGCTGTGGCTGATCGGCACGATGTGGGTGCGGCTGACGAGGCCCACGGTCGGCTTCAACCCGACGATGCCATTGATCGCGGCGGGGCAGGTCACCGAGCCGTCGGTTTCCGTCCCAATCGCGAGCCGCACCAGGCCCGCCGCCACCGCGGCGCCGCTTCCGCTCGAGCTTCCGCAGGGATTGCGGTCGAGTGCCCACGGATTGCGCGTCTGTCCTCCAACCGCGCTCCAGCCGGAGATCGAGTGGTTGGAGCGGATGTTCGCCCATTCGGAGAGGTTCGTCTTGCCGACGATTACCGCGCCGGCCGCGCGCAGCCGCGCCACCAGCGGCGCATCGCGGTTGGTGACGTTGTTCGCCAGCGCTAGGCTGCCCGCGGTCGTCGGCAGCGGCCCGGCGGTTTCAATATTATCCTTGATCAGCACCGGCTGACCGGCGAGCGGGCCGCGCAGTCCCGCGGCATCCACGCGGCGCGCCTGAGCAATCGCGGTTGGATCCAGCGCAATCACCGAACCAAGTTGCGGATCGATCCGCCGGATCGCATCGACCGCAGAAATCGTCCGAAGTTCGGCTAGCCCTTGACTGGGAAGCCCGTTGTAGCCTGGCGCATAAACGGTCCAGCCGCTCTTCGGAGCCGGCGCGGGAGTTGTCGATTGGGCTAGTGCCCCAGCTCCGGACAATCCAAGAGCGACGCCCAAAGCAGCAGTCCGCATAGGACGCTTCCTCCCGTTTGCGATCAGCGGGGCGCGAGCAATGCGTCGAGCGTGCCCTGGCCTTTGCCGACCTTCTCCAGCCGCGGATACTTCAAGCCGCCGTGCCAATCGAGGCTGACGGAGCGGTACACGTCGCCGCTCTTGATGAGCAGATCCGCTGACCGGCCGGAGCCAGCAGCGTTTTTGATCGCCTGCTTGAGCGCGTCGCTGTCAAAGGTGCGCCCGTTCACTGCGACGATCTGCGTGCCTACGGTCATTCCGGTGTTGAATGCGGGGCTGTCCCACAGCACGTTTGACACCTTGCCGTCAGTGCCGACGGTGAAGCCGCCCGAATAGGTCAGGTCGGTCTGCTTGCGTTCCTTCTCGCCGCTGGTCCACCATTTGGTCGGCTGGTCGGTATAGGCCAGGCGATACCCGCCCTTGGTGATCCCCTCGAGCGGCGGGTTCGCGGCGATGTCGTAGACCTTGCGCTGGAGATATCCGCGCCAGTCGTAGGGCTGGACCCTGTTCAAGGTCGCGACGACATCGTCGAAGGTGAAAGTCAGCTCGCCCCAGTCGCGGTTGCGCACGCCGAAGAAGGCGCGAGCGAAGTCGTCGATCGAGCGCCTGCCCCCCGACTGTTGGCGGATGATCCGGTCGACGTCGGTCCAGATCAGCTGGCCTTCGCTGTAATAATCCTCGCTTCGCTGCCAGCTGCGCCACGGCTGCGGCGAGCGCTGGGCGATGATCGGATCGTTGGTGGTATCGACCAGCGCGCGCCACGCGCGCCCCGGCGTGCCGGTGCCGTAGGTCGCGGCCGTCGCGGCGATGGCGTCGAGCGTGTCCTGCTTCGACAGCATCCCCGAGCGCGCTCCGAGCACATAGCCCCAGAACTGAGTGCCGCCTTCATAGACCCACAGCAGATCGTCCTGCATCGCAGTGCGGTAGTCGGGCGTCCACAGGTCCGCTGCGCGGCGGAACTTGCCGTCCCAGCTGTGGGTGAATTCGTGCGGCAGCAGATTGCGGTCACGAAGCTTGTTCTCCCAGTCGGTGAAATAGCCGCGATTCACTCCGTCTTCCGAGCTTCGGTGGTGCTCGAGCCCCGAGCCGCCGAGATTGTCCGAGATGGTCAGCAGGAAATCGTAATGGTCGTAATGCTGCGCTCCGAACGCTTTCACCGCCTGAGCGACGAGCCGTTCGTGGGCCGCGATCTGTTCGGGCTTGGCTGCCAGCTCTTCTTCATTGTCGGCGATGACGTCGAGCGCGACGTCATTGCTGAGCGGAATGCGCCGGTAATGCGCGCCCGCAATCAGCGGCGAATCCATCAGGATCTCGTAGCTCGTCACCGGATAGTCGATGCGGTTGCCGCTTTGGCCGCTCGGCCGGAGCGCGGTCGCGACCTTCCATCCCGCGGGAACGATGACCGAGGCCTGGACGGGAATATCGCGCACGAAATAGCCGGCCGGGTAGAGCGAGTTCGCGATCCACTGAATGCTCGCCATGTCCGCGGTGGCAACGACCCTGCCCTGATCGCGCGCGGTCGGGGAGACATATTGGAAATCGACGTCGATCGCCGCGACGCCATGCGGCACGGTCACATGGAATGCGTAGACGTCGAGATTGTCGCGCACCCACGGCAGCTCGCGCCCGTTGGCGGTCGCCCGGAACCCGGCGACCTTGTTGATCTGCCCGCTGGGCCTGTGATTGCCGGGAAGCCATTTCGGATAGAGCAGCACGAAGTCGCCGGGCGCCGCGACCGGCACTTGCTCGTGCACTCGGAAAATCGCTCGAGTCACGTCCGACGCGTCGACGGTGAGCTGAATCGTGCCAGGATAAGCGACGTCGCGCGGCGCGGGGATCGCGTCGGGCTTTGGGGTCGCGGCCGGCCGGCTGTTTTGCGGCGGGACCTGAGCCGAGGCAGAGGCGTCGATCGATGAGGCGAGTAGCATGGCGAGCGCAACTCGGCGCATCAACGTAACTCCTTGAAACATTAGAATTGAATTTGAAGCCGCGCTTTAGCGAGAAGAAGCGGCGTTGCGCAACGCTGGCGACTGCAACGTTCGCATACCCAGTCGGGCACTTTATCGAACTTCGCCGCGTTGTCAGCGCCGGTTCACTTTGCGGGGCTAGCGATAACACGCATGACAATAAGAACGACGCTGCTGGCCAGCGCAGCTTTCCTCCTGCCGATTGCAGGCCCGGCGAATGCGCAGCAAGCGTCGGCGCCCGATCAGCCGACGAACACTGCGGCCGTCGCGGACCAGCCGAGTTCCGGCACAACCGCCGCTCAGCCGTCAGCGGAGGGCACACCGCTGGTGGGAGAGGACATTCCCGAGGAACCGGAGATCGTCGTCGTTGGGGCCAAACCGCGCGGATCGGTGATCGGCGACATTCCACCGGAGGAGACGCTCGACGCACGCGACGTGCGTGCGACTGGCGCAACCAGCATCACCGAGCTGCTCGATGCTCTGGCGCCGCAGATCGGAAGCACGCAGGGCCGCGGCGGCGAGCGGCCGGTCCTGCTGCTCAATGGCCAGCGAATCTCCAGCTTCCGCGAGATGCGCGACATTCCCACCGAGGCGATCCAGCGCGTCGAGATCCTCCCCGAGGAAGTCGCGCTCAAATATGGCTATGGCGCCAATCAGAAGGTCGTGAACATCGTTCTTCGTCAGCGCTTTCGCTCGACCGTGGCCCAGGTTGGCGGGACGGCCGCCACCGACGGCGGCTATGCGGCGGCAGACGCGGATCTCACTCGGCTGATGATCCAACGCAACGGGCGCACGCAGCTCAATTTCCATGCGACGGGGAACACTATGCTGACGGAGGCGGAGCGAAACCTGGACGCGCTCGGCACGCGTTCGCTGATCGGCACCAAGCGCGACGTCCGCGGCTCGGCGATTTTCAACCGCCAGATCCTGGGCGACGTGTCGGCGACGTTGAATGCCGAGATCGAGCACAACGAAGGCCGGTCGCTCATCGGGTTCGGCGACATCCTGCTCACGCCGCTTGCGCGCAACAATAGCGCCAACAGCGCGCACCTCGGGACGACACTGAACTGGGACAAGGCGCGGTGGCACTGGAACGTCACCGGCAACGCCGATTGGGAGCGCGACCTCGTTGGCACCGACCGCGATAACCCTGCCTTCCGGAGCGACCGATCGCGCGAGACGACCACGTCCGCCGACATTACCGCCGTCGCCAGTGGCAATCTGTTCAAAGTCCCGGCCGGCAATGCCAGCACAACCCTGCGCGTCGCCGCCAGCACGGTGAATCTCGACAGCCGGCGGCGGGCCGCCGGCGTGAGCCGTTCGGCCTCGCTCGGCCGCACCAGCGGTACCGCTGCTGTCAATCTCGATGTGCCGATTTCGCGCCGCGGCCATGACTTCAGCGCGCTGGGAAATCTTACTGTCAACGCAAACGCCCAGGTCGATCAGCTTTCCGACTTCGGCACGCTGACGAAGTTCGGCGCGGGCGCCAATTGGTCGCCGGTGGACCGCCTGAACTTCGTTACCAGCTGGGTCCGCGAGGAAGGTCCGCCGACGATCAACCAGCTGGGCGATCCGTTGCTTGAGACTCCGGGCAGCCGGATCTTCGATTTCACGACGGGGCAGACGGTGCTGGTGACGGCGGTCACCGGTGGAAACGCGGACCTGCAGTCGGACCGAAGGACGGTATTCAAGCTCGGCGGTTACTGGCAGCCGCTGCAGAATACCGATTTGCGCCTGCGCGCCGATTATGTGCGCCAGCGGATTGAACGGCCGATCTCAAACATCATCGCCACACAGGCGATCGAGGCTGCGTTCCCCGACCGCTTCGTGCGGAGTGGGCCGGGCTGTTCCGAAACGCCCCCTGACTTGGCGAATTGCCCGCTGGTCAGGGTCGATCTGACGCCGGTCAACTTCGACCGCTCGGAACGCGACACATTGCGCCTCGGCTTCGACTTCTCGAAACCGCTAAAGTCGCGGCGCCCATCGCCGGCGGTCATCCAGCAGATTCGTCAGCAATTCGGCTTTGGCGGCCGGCCACCAGGGGCTGCGCCTACGCCGGGGGGACCTCCGTCCGAAGGTGGCAACCCTCCTGGCGGCGGCGGACGCGGATTCGGCGGCCGCGGCGGTGGCGGCGGCGGCTCTTTCGGCGGCGGAAGCCGGGGGCGTCTCACATTCTCGCTCACCGACACGATCACCTTCGTCGACCAGGTGACGATCCGTCCGGGTGTCCCGCCCCTCGACTATCTGCGCGGCGACGCGGCAGGGCAGACCGGCGGGACCCCGCGCCACGCAGTCCAGGCGCAGGCCGGCTGGTCGAACAACGGTTTCGGCGCGCGGGTCGGCGCCAACTGGCGAAGCGCGACCAACGTTGACACCGCCACTGGCAACAATCTGCATTTTTCGGCGCTTGGCACCTTCGATTTGCGACTGTTCGCGAACTTCGGCGAGCAGCCGGAACTCACGCTCAAGCATCCGTGGCTGCGCGGAAGCTCGCTCCGGCTCAACTTCACCAACGTCTTCAACGCCCGGCCCACGGTCCGCGACGCGTTCGGCAACACGCCGCCCAATTATCAACCGGACCTGCTCGACCCGCTGGGGCGAACTGTGATGATCAGCTTCCGCAAATTGTTCCTGCCGCCCGCGAGCTGGTTCCGCCAGCAGTTCCAACGGGAGCAGGAGCAAAGACAGCAAGAGAAGAGCAGCCCGCCGACGCGCTGATTCCGCTTCACGCGAATTTGTGCTTTAGCGCTCGGCAATGACGCCAGTTCAGCCCGTCCGGGGCACGCAAAGCCTGCTTGGAGAAGACGCCGATCGCCTCGCGACGGTGGTCGCGGCGTTCGATCGCGTGCGCCGGTTATACGGATTCAAACGCGTCGAGGTGCCGACGATGGAGCAAACGGCCGTGTTCGGGCGGACGATCGGCGAGACGACCGATGTGGTTTCCAAGGAAATGTATTCGTTCGAGGACCGCGGCGGGGAATCAATCACTCTTCGGCCCGAGTTCACCGCCGGCATCTGCCGCGCTTATTTGAGCGAAGGGTGGCAGCAATACGCGCCGCTGAAGGTCGCGACGCACGGCTCGGCGTTCCGCTACGAACGCCCGCAGAAGGGCCGCTTTCGTGAGTTTCACCAGCTTGACGCCGAGATCATCGGCGCGGCGGAGCCGCAGGCGGACGTCGAACTGCTCGCCTTCGGTTACCAGCTGCTTCAGGATCTCGGCATCGCCGAGGGGGTGACGCTCGAGCTCAACACGCTTGGCGACCCGGAAACGCGCGAGGCCTGGCGCACGTCGTTGGTTGATTATTTCCAAGGGCACAAGTCGGACCTGTCCGAGGACAGCCGGACCCGCCTCGCGCGCAATCCACTGCGCATCCTCGACAGTAAGGACCCGCGTGACCGAGCGATCTGCGCCGGTGCACCGAACGTGGACGATTGCCTGACCCCGCAGGCTGCGGAATTTTTCGCCGCGGTGATTGCCGGTGTGGACGCCGCGGAGGTGCCGTGGAAGCGCAATCCGCAATTGGTGCGCGGGCTCGACTATTACCGCCACACCGCCTTCGAATTCGTGACCGACCGCCTGGGTGCGCAAGGGACGGTGATCGCTGGCGGCCGCTACGACGGCCTGATCGATTCGCTTGGCGGCCCGCCGACGCCGGCGGTTGGTTGGGCGGCCGGGATCGAGCGGCTGGCGATGATGATCGAAACACCTCAGGCGGACAGTCCCGCTGTGGTGATCGTGCCGCTCGGCGAACGCGCGGAAGCGGAGGCGCAGCGCATCGTTGCCCGGCTGCGACGTGAAGGTGTCGCCTCCGACATGGCCTATCGCGGCAACATGAAAAAGCGGCTGAGCCGCGCCAATGCCTCCGGCGCAGACTATGCGCTTATCCTCGGCGATGACGAGCTCGATCGCGGCGAAGCGCAGCTCAAGGATTTGCGCACGGGCGAACAGCGGTCCGTCACGCTCGACTTGATTGCCGAAGCCATCCGGCAATGACCCAGATTTCGTCCGAACGGATCGCGTCGATCGAGGCGAAGAAGCACGAGCTTGCCGAGGCGATGTCGCGCTCCGACCTGTCGCCAGACGAGTTTGTGCGCCTGTCGAAGGATTATGCGGCGATTGAACCCGTCGCAGCGGCCGCGCGCGAAGTCCGGCGGCTGCGCGCCGAGCTCCATGTGCTCAACGGCTTGATCGCCGATCCCAGTGCCGAGCCCGAGCTCAAGGAAATGGCTGCGGCCGAGGCCGACGAGATACGGCACAAGCTGCCGCAGGCGGAGCGGGCGCTCGCGGTTCGCCTCCTTCCGCGCGACGCCGCCGACGATCGGCCCGCGATGCTCGAGGTGCGCGCCGGCACCGGCGGTGACGAGGCCGCGCTCTTCGCCGGTGATCTACTGCGAATGTATCAGCGTTTCGCCGAGGCGCAGGGCTGGCGGTTCGAGCTGATCTCGGCCAGCCAGTCCGAGGTCGGCGGTTACAAGGAAGCCATCGCTTCGATCAACGGCGCGGGTGTGTTCGCCAAGCTCAAGTTCGAAAGCGGCGTGCATCGAGTGCAGCGCGTGCCGGTGACCGAAAGCGGCGGCCGGATCCATACTTCGGCGGCGACCGTCGCAGTGCTTCCCGAAGCCGAAGACGTCGACGTCCAGATCGACGACCGCGACCTCAGGATCGACGTCTACCGCTCGTCCGGTCCCGGCGGGCAGTCGGTGAACACCACCGACAGCGCTGTCCGAATCACGCATTTGCCGACCGGTCTCGTCGTCATCCAGCAGGACGAAAAGTCGCAGCACAAGAACAAGGCGAAAGCCTTGAAGGTGCTGCGTACGCGCCTGTTCGAGATGGAGCGCGAACGGCTGGCCAGCGAACGCGCGGGAGCGCGCAAGTCGATGGTCGGCTCGGGCGACAGGTCGGAGCGCATCCGCACTTACAACTTCCCGCAGGGGCGAATCACCGATCACCGCATCAACCTGACGCTCCACAAGCTCGACGAAGTGCTCGAAGGCGCGAAGCTCGGCGAGATCATTGATGCGCTGGTCGCCGAGGACGAGGCGGAGCGCCTGGCCGGCCTGGAAGAAGCGTGAAAGCCATCGCCCGCGCGCTGGCTGATGCCGCGCGCCAGCTCGAAACCGGCAGTGACACGGCACGGCTCGATTCCGAACTGCTGATAGCCGAGGCTTTGCACATCGACCGCGACCGGCTGATCCTGTCGCCCCCCGATCGGCAGGTGCCTAAGCGCTTCTGGGACATGGTCGAACGGCGCAAGGCAGGCGAGCCGGTCGCCTACATCACCGGCCGCCGAGCCTTCTGGAACATCGAGCTTCACGTGGGCCCGGGCGTTCTGGTGCCCAGGCCCGACAGCGAGGTCCTGATCGCCTCGGCGATCGAGCATTTCGAAGGCACCGAAGGCCCGCAGCGAATTCTCGATCTCGGCACCGGACCGGGAACCCTGATTCTCGCCGCACTCGACGTTTGGCCGAACGCAACCGGTCTCGCGGTGGACGTCTCGCGCCAGGCACTTTCCTATGCCTCGGCGAACGCCCGGCGGCTCGGCTTCGAGGCGCGCGTCAAGCTCGTCCAGGCGAACTGGGCGCAGGGCCTGCTCGAGCAATTCGACCTCATCCTGTGCAATCCGCCCTATATTGCAGACGACGCGGACCTTGGCCCGGGGGTGCGCGAATATGAGCCGGACGAGGCCCTGTTCGCCGGCCGCGAAGGCCTCGATGCCTATCGCGCGCTCGCGCCCCAACTCCCGCGCCTGCTCGGCAACGACGGCCTTGCTGCGATTGAGATCGGCCTCGATCAGGCGGCGCCGGTCAGTGCGCTGCTTGCGCGCGACGGACTTCATGCAGGGTTGGCGCAGGACCTTGCGGGGCGCGACCGCGCGTTACTGTTAACGTGGATTTGAACGAAATCGCTTGGCATCCGATGTCGGGCACACTACATCAGTGCTCAGGGCCGGGCCCGCTCCACCACGAAAGCTGAAGAGCGCATCCCGTTCCAACCCCCGACGCAATCGGCCGTTCGCTTGGCGCTTGATGCGCAGATCGGAACGAGAGGGTCAGGAGCCGGTGCCCCAAAAAGCACCGCCCCTGCTGCCCGATTCCCGAGGGGGCTAGCTCACTGCGTAAGGACGTAGGCATTTGATCAACAATCGACAGGGCGGCCGCAGGCGCGGCCGTGGGGGACAAGGGGGAGGCCGGAACCTCGGCGGACAGCCGGGCAACCGCCAAGACAATCGCCAGCGCGGCAATGCCGCCCAGCTCTTGGAAAAATACAAGAGCATGGCGCGCGACGCGCAGCTCGCGGGCGACCGCGTGCAGACCGAATATTATCTGCAATATGCGGATCACTATTTCCGGGTGCTCGGCGAAAGCCGGGCGCGCTTCGAAGACCAGCGTCCACGCCGCGACCAGGAAATGGACGAGGATGAGGGCGACGAGGATGTTGGCGAAACCGCCGAGGGCGAAAGCTCCGACCGCGACGAGCACCAAGACCGACAGGAACGTCCGGAACGCCCACAGCGGCAGGACCGCGGTGACCGGTTCAATCGTGGTGATCGCCGCCCGCGCTACTCGCGGGACGAGCGAGGTGCGGATCAGTCGGACGAGGATGAAGGTCGCTCGGCGCGCGTGAATGGCGCTGACGACAGCTTGCCGCTCGACGTTCTCCCACCGGCGATCGGTGCCGATGCACCGGCCCCGCTTGCAGTCGCGGACGAGGAGCCGGCGCCCAAGCCGCGCCGCCGTTCGCGCGCCCCGCGCACGGACGAGGGGGACGACAAGATCACCCCCGCCGCCTGAGGATCAGAGGATCGTGCTCGCCGCTTAGTCCACCGCCCTCGGTCGGTGGTCGGCGTCCAGCGCGACGAAGGTGAACACCCCGTCGGTCACCTTGACCTCCGTCGTGCCCAGGTCGCGCTCGGCGACGACCTCAATCCTCACCGCCATCGAGGTGCGGCCGACCCGCTCGACCTTGGCATAGACCGAGATCAGGTCGCGCAGGTGGATGGGCGCGAGGAACTCCATCGCCTCGATCGCGACCGTTGCGACTGGCCCCTTCGCTCGGCGTGAAGCAACGATTCCCGCAGCGATGTCCATTTGGCTCAAGACCCAGCCGCCGAAGATGTGGCCGTTGGCGTTGATGTCGCTTGGCCCAGGCATCACCCTAAGGATCGGGACGCGTTCGAGATCGCTCATTCCTTGTCATTCTCCTGGTGAAGATCGGGCACAGCGGCATCGTCGTGTCCGCTCTCGGCGCTGAGAAACACGAGAGTCATCAGCGACGTGCCGAGCAATACGGTAAAGCCGATGCCCGCCGCGGTCGCGACGATCAGCGAAACGTGAATCTCGCCCTCGCCCCTTGTGACGAGCAACACGGCAATGGCGGCGATTACGGTCGAAAGCAAAATGAGCAGCCGGAAAATCCGCCAGAACCGCTTGCGCAGCGAAGGGCGCGGGCTGGGGATCTGGTCGGGGCGGGGCACGTTTGCCCTTTGACGGCGCGGCGTGGCAGGATCAAGGGGAGCAGCGGCGAGTTCACGGAGGCAGGGTATGACCATCGCAAATGTGCTTCGCAGCAAGGGGAGCGCGGTCGAGACGATCACCGCCGCGGCGCGGGTGATGGACGCTGTGCAGGTCCTCGGAGCCAAGCGGATCGGAGCGCTTCCGGTCGTTGAAGATGGCCGCATCGCCGGAATCATGTCGGAGCGTGACGTGATCTATTGCCTGCGCGACCACGGTCCCGAAGTGCTCGACTGGCCGGTCAGCCGGGTTATGACTTCGCCGGCGATCACGGTCGACTCGTCGATGGAAGTGCTCGCCGCGCTTGCCATGATGACCCAGAAACGAATCCGCCATTTGCCGGTCGTCGAAGGCGGCGAAATTCGCGGGCTCGTTTCCATCGGCGACCTGGTGAAGCACCGCATGGAGCGGATCGAGGCCGAGGCCGAGGCGATGCGGACTTATATCCAGAGCGCCTGATCGCCCATTGAAAAAGACGTAAATCCAGTTGCTTGCAGCTTCAAAACGGCCGCGAACAACCCAATCTTGAAAATGAGTGGCGGGAACCCGGAAGGGCACCCGGAGCCGCGACCACCGCGGATCGCGACAAAGTTGTAAAAAGCCGGTTGACGCATGGGCGGGTCACCCATATATGCCACCCCAGCAGCGGACGCGGTCTCACTCGTGGGGCCGGCGTTCGTTTCGCGCCTTCTCTAGTCGGCTAACCGATGCCCGGAACGAATCGAACCGGGGGAGGATGCGCGTCGGCTCTTTGACATTGTTGGTTTAGATGAAGGGACATGTGGGCGGCGGCCCGGTCTCTGACGGCCTCTGGGCGTCGGACGATCGGTCAAATTTATGCCGTTCCTTAATGTGACTTCCGGTCCCGGCTTGCCGTGGCTGGAGGAAGCAAATGTCCTCATACGCAAACACACCAGTTTGTATATTTGTGCAGGAACGGCTCCCAGAGATGCCGGTCTGCCTGGCTCATTCCAGCCGGTCGGATCGTACATCAACTTGAGAGTTTGATTCTGGCTCAGAACGAACGCTGGCGGCATGC
>JBDTON010000153.1:0-31414 GCA_039933195.1 Sphingomicrobium sp.
TCTCCCCGCGCGCGCTGCGCGCGAGTCGACCCTCCCCCGCGAAGGGGGGAGGGTATTGGAGACCGCCGCAACCCACCCGCTTGCACGCTCGGGCAAATGGCTCTCGTGCGCGCAGGGGCGTCGAACTGCGGCCGGTCCCAACTTCACCGTCAGCCGGTCGACCAGCCGCGCGAGCTCGCGCTCATCCGAAGGGTCTTCCACCAGGCTTTCCTGCGCGGCGCCCAAGCCTTCGCTCCAATCCGCAGTCAAAGCGAATGCGTCGAAGCCGAATTCCGGATCGAGCGTCGTCGCTTTATCGCCGAGCAAACGCTGGAGATGTTTCGGCTCGCGGCTGGGAATGGCCGTCGATACCGATGTGACTGCCACGCTGCCGTCCACGCGAAAGCCGCTGAGCGTGAGCCTGCGAGCACCGAGACGCCGTTCCTGAAGCTCGCGCACAAGCCTCGGGATCAGCCGCTCGAGCGCCTGGCTTGCCGCCTCCGGATGCGTCGCCGGCTCCTCCAGGCGAATCGCCGCGCGTGGCGGCGGGTCGCTCGGCGCGGCGGTCAGCGGCTCGGGCTTGCGCCCAAGCGCGCGATCGAGCGCATCGACGACGCCTTCGTTGCCGCGAAACCTGCGAGCCAGCGCCAGGCGCGGCATCTCCATCAGCGCGCCGATCGTCTTGAGCCCCAGCCGCTCGAGTGTCCGAACGGTCTCCGGGTCCAGCCGCAAGGCAGACACGGGCAGCGGCGCAAGCTTCGCCGCGACGTATTCAGCGCCGCAGCTGCGCGGTGAGAAGTGCGCCAGCGCCCATGCTGCCGCTGCACTGGGCGCGACGGCCACGCGCACGGTCAGGCCGAGGCTCGCAAATCGCGCCTGCACATCCCGCACAAGCCTCTGCTCCCCGCCGAACAAATGCGCGACTCCGCTGATGTCGAGGCGCAGCCCATCCGGCCCATCCACCTCCACCAGGGGCGCCCAGCGTTCCGCCCAGCGCGCGAGCCGCTGCAGCAACGCCGAATCTCCGGCCGGGTCGGCGGGAATGGCGATGAGGCTGGGGTCGAGCGCACGCGCGTCGGTCAGTCGCGCGCCGGGACGCGCGCCGCGCTCGGCAGCGGCTGCGGTCACCGCATGGATGATCAGTCCGTGCGTGCCCTCGACAATGAGGACGACCGGGGTGTCAGGCGGACAGCCGCTGGCCTTCGCCCAGCGCTCGGTCGCCAGATGAGGCAACCAGATGGAACAGACCCGCTTCATGCGTGACGCTCCAGCGGCCGGGCGGATGGCCACGCGCGCGGAACAGCTCGGCGTTCCACGCCGGCACTCCGGGAGCGCGCGGATCCAGTTCGTTGGCCAGCGACGGCGCGCTCGCCAGCCGCCAGCGCATTCGTGCGCCGCTGAGGTTGGCGGTGCCGCCGAGCCGCACCAGCCAGCAGGGCGTGCCGCTGCGTTCCGAGGCGACGGCGAGCCGCCGGGTCGCGGTGAAGTCGAGCACTCGCGGGTCGGCCCAGATCTCGCCGATCACGCAGGAAAGGGCGGAGCATCTTACCCCCTCCTCCATCGCCCACATTGCGGCGCTCGCATCGCGCGCTTCGACGTGGATGAGGTTCTGGATCGGCAGGCTCGGCGGGTAGATCCGCCCGCCTTCGAGGATCGCCATGCGCTCCTGCACCCAGAGGATAGGCTCCGAAGTGTCGACCTGAGCCATGAGGAACCCAGCCCAGCCGGCGTCGCGCGGATGCGCGGCGAACAGCTCGGAAAGGGTGGGGCTGGATGGCGCAGGCAGCCGCCAGCGCTCGTCCAGCCCCTCGGGGAGACGATGAGGTTCAGCCGGCCCGGAGCGCACGGAGACGGCTCCGCCGGCGACCAGAGACAGGCCTCTTGCCACACGACTCACAACGCTTATGTTCTACTTTTGTTCTTGTCCTGCGACTCACCCGCAAGAGTCAATGGCGCGACTCAGGAGGTAATGTCTCAGTTTGAATTTTGGGCAGTTGCTTTCGCGTTCCGCCTGCGCTTCCTATATGCTTAGCGCAAAGCATCAGGAGCAAGCATGCGAGATTTTGAGAGAATGGGTCACGTGACGACCAACCGCGCATTGATTGACCTGTGTAATGCGCGCGACGACCTAAGCATTAAAATCAACATTCTTGAAGCCGGAGACCCAATTGACCCGGCTGAGTTGGGCACCTTGAAGCGCAACCTGGGGATTTTGGATCAGCGCATCTCCAAACATAGGAAGCCCGTCGATGCCTAAAGGCCCACGCGGAGAGAAGCGCCCCGCCGATGCCATAGGCCGCGCCGTCATGGTCGCTCGCATCGCCACTGGCGAGATTGAGGACGAGCGTGAGCTTTCGAGCGCCGCTGCCGAGCTAGGCAGGAAGGGCGGAAAGAAGCGTGCGGAGAACATGACGCCCGAGCGGCGCAAGGAAATCGCGCAGAAGGCGGCGGCTAAGCGGTGGAAGAAAGCTCCTTAGAGCAGCTGCTTCGCCTTAGGCCCGAGACGCTTCCTTACAGAGACAATGTGTTCCCGCTCAAGCAGCACGTCTTCAAGTTTTACTCCAGCTTGCTCGATCATTATTTGGCGGAATTGCTCAGCAACCTCGCGGTTGGCGTCGATGCACCGTGCATCGCCGTTATTGCGCTCTGTTTCGTGTTTTACAATTTCTGCCGCACCCACAAGTCGCTTCGCGTCAGCCCCGCTATGGCAGCGGGCGGAAGTGACCGACTTTGGCCGCTAGAGGACATAGTGGCGAAGATTGACGAAATGGCCCCGGCTCCAAAAGCAGCGCGGGCCCTATTAAGAAGCGTGCGGCCTAACTCAATTCGTTGCGCCGCCGAAAAAGTCGCATTACGCAGCGCTTTCGGGGGTTCGCGTATGCGTGGCTATTGGCTCTATTGTCTCGAAGGATCGAACAAGATCACGCGCTCCGAGTGGATTGAATCTGAGAGCGACGAGGACGCGATCATGATTGCTCGCGCCAAGAAACACCCGGTTTCGTGTGAGCTTTGGCAGCGCGACCGAAAGGTTGCGACTATCCCCGCCGTTCATTCGCCAGAATGCCCCAAAAATTCAAACTGAGACACTACCACTCGGGAGCAACTTCTGCTCATCCAGGAAGCGGTGAATTTCGCGAACGACATTTCGCGCCGCGATGCGGGAAACCCCGAACGCCATATGGGTGCAGTCCAGCTCGACCGCCTTGTCCCGCTCGTTCTCCAGCCCGCGCGCGGCGCGCGGCGCCACCAGGCCATCGATGCGCGACCACAACGCGAGTTGCGGCACCGGCGGCTTGTCGGTGATCCTCGGCAGCGGCGGTTGGTCCACTTTGTGCCCGGCGATAAGCTCGTACAGGCGCCATACGTTGTTCTGCTTCGGGTCGCCCGAGAAAGGTGAACCGAGAGTGACGACGGCGCGGATGCGTTGAGGATCTGCGCGCGCCAGCTCACGCGCGAACAGGCCGCCCAGACTCCACCCCACGACAAGAACCTTTCGAGTCGGGGAAATGTCGTCGAGACGGGCCTTCAACCGCTCCACCGTCTCGGGCCGGGCGCCCCGGTTGACCCCCATCTCCCAGCCATGGACCCGCCAGCCGGCATCGGCCAGCGCCCCGCGCAGCGCCGCCGTGGTGCGGTCGTGCGCGATGAATCCGGGGATGACCAAAGCGGTCGGGCCGTCCGCGGGTCCTGTCGGCTTCGTCGAACCGAACGCCCGCCACATGCGGGGCAGCAGCCACGCCGCTTCGCCGAGGCGCAGCCGGAGGGAGGGCGGACGATCGTCGCCTTCCCACTTGCGGCTAGAGATATTCGCTCCCCATCAGCTCCTGCAGCGCCTTCGGCAGCCGCACGCGGCCGTCCTCCGTCTGGTGGTTCTCGAGCAGCGGAACGAGGATGCGCGGGCTCGCCAGCGCGGTGTTGTTGAGCGTGTGCGCGAACCGCACCTTGCCGTCGGCGCCGCGGTAGCGAATGTTCGCCCGCCGCGCCTGCCAGTCGTGCAGCGTCGAGCAGCTGTGCGTCTCGCGATATTTGCCGAGCGAGGGCACCCAGCTTTCGATGTCGTTCATGCGATACTTGCCGAGCCCCATGTCCCCGGTCGAGGTCTCGACTATTTGGTAGGGGATCTCGAGGGCCGCAAGCAGCTCCTCCGCGAGGCCAAGCAAAGTCGCATGCCATTTCGCCGACTGCTCTTCGTCGGCCTCGCAAATCACATATTGCTCAACCTTCACGAACTGATGGACTCGAAGCAGCCCGCGCACGTCCTTGCCCGCGCTTCCCGCTTCGCGGCGGAAGCAGGGCGAGTAACCGGCATAAAGGACCGGCAGCTTGTCCGCTTCGATGATCTCGCCCGAGTGAAGGGAGGTCAGCACCACTTCGGCGGTGCCGGCAAGCCACAGATCGTCGTTTGGAAGCGCGTAGGTCTCTTCCTCGTGGCCGGGGAACTGCCCCTGATTGAGGAACGCCTGCTCGCGCGCGATCGCCGGAACGGTGATGGGCGCGAATCCCGCATTCGCGATCCTCTCCAGCGCGAACGCCATGAGCTTGGTTTCGAGAAGCGCAAGTCGGCCTTTGAGACAATAGGTCCGGGAGCCCGACACTTGCGTCACTCGCGACAGGTCGCCCCAATCATTCTTCTCGATGAGCGCGACATGGTCGAGCGGCTCGAACCCAAACTTCGGCTGTTGGCCGATTGTGCGGACGACCACGTTTGCGCTCTCGTCGGGTCCAACCGGCGCTCCGCCGTACGGAATTCCCGGGAGCTTTAGCGTCAGTGCCTTGAGCTGCGCCTCTTTTCCCGCGAGGCCCTCTTCGAGTGCCGACGCGCGAGCTCCGGCATCCTTGGCCTTACGGCCGAGCTCCGCCTTCTCCTCAGGCGTCGCATCCTTGAAGCGGGCGCTGACGGCGTTGCGCTCAGCCCGCAGCGCCTCGATCTCGGTCTTGAGCGCGCGCACCTCGGCATCGAGCGTGAGCAAGGATTCGAGGTTCAGGTCGACGCCCTTGACCTCGATCGCGCGCTCGACCTCGGCCCGGTTCGCCTTGATGAAATCCATGCCCAGCATCGCCGCGCACCTGCGCGAAAGCGTGCTTGAGGGCAAGCTAGTCGAAGTGCAGCCGGCGGTAGCTTCCGCGGAAGTAAAGCAAGGGATCGAGGCTCGCGTCGAAGCTCGCCTTGATCACTTCGCCGACGAGGATGTGGTGATCGCCGCCGTCGTAAGCTGCGAACCGTCGGCATTCGAACACGCCGAGCGACTCCTCGAGGATCGGCGGGCCCGCCTCGCCGCGCGACCACGGAGTCGCTCCGAACCGGTCCTCCTCGCGCGTCGAAAAGCGGATCGACGCGGGCTGCTGACCCGTCTGCAACACGTTGATCGCGAAATGCGAGGCGGTGATCAGCGCCTCCGCGCTCGCCGCCAGCTTGTGCACGCACACCAGCAACAGCGGCGGGTCGAGCGACACCGAGGTGAAGCTGTTGACCGTGAGACCCGTTGGCGTGCCGCTGGAATCCTCGCAGGTGACGACCGTCACTCCAGTGGCGAAGCAGCCAAGCGCATCGCGCAAGGTCCGCGGATCGTGCCCGCTGCGATATTCGCCATTCGTCGGCGGGTCGGCCATGGGCAGGCGTATAACGGCCTGCACCTAGAGCGCCAGCAGCCTCTCGGGAGTCAAAGCGAGCACCGCGGCCACCGTCCGGTCGAGCGACTCCGAGATAAGATAGCGCGGTTGAAACGCGTCGTGTTTGTACGGCGTGTTCACCGCCCGCTCGATGGAGAAAGCTTGCCGCTCGACTTCGCCACTTTCCAGGCTGAAGTGCGATTCGCCGAAGCTGGAGGCAAGTCCAGCGCCGAGGATCTTGAGCTCGCCATGTTCCTCCGCCAGCCCGAATTCGACGCTGTGCCAGTAGATCCGCGCGACCCGATCGCCTTCGCCCGCCGCGATCGCCGCAATGCCAAGCCGGCCGACATGCTCGACCATCTCGGCGAAGTCGTGGTGGGCGAGCATCGGGATATGCCCGAACATGTCGTGAAAGCAGTCCGGCGCTTCGAGATAGTCGAGTTGCGCGCTGGTGCGAATGAAATTGCCCACCGGGAACACGCGCTCGCTCAACATCGCGAAGAAGATGTCGTCGGGCACCAGCCCGGGCACCGGGACCGTTCGCCAGCCAGTGCGCGGCTCGAGAATTCCGTTGAGCCCCTCGACGTCAGGGATTCCCGGGTGGGTGAGCTTGAGCAGGTCGATGCCGTCGAAGAAGGCGGAGACCACGCGGGTGCCGAGAAGTTCGACCTGGCGAGCGAACAGCAGGTCCCACACTGCATGATCTTCGTCCGTGAACGATTCCCAGCGTTGGGGGACGACATAATCCTGCCAGCGCCGCGTCGGCTTCCTGGTGATTGTGTCCTGGTGCATATCGTTTCCTTCTCTTGAACAGCAAAAAGCCCGCCGAGCGGAGCTGGCGGGCTGGAGGCTGGTGGACTGAGGTCGATTGTTCGCGCGTCAGCTCGTTCCAGCCTCCCAACGATAATAATAAGTCGCCGGCGCAACCGCGGCGGCGCGGATCGGATCGGCGAAGGCGAAAACGCGGTTCATGGGCCGAAACCTGTGGCAGTTCCGGTCTGAACGATCAATGTCCGCAGCACGCGTGTGACCGCCATTTCATTTGCGCGGCCGCCGCGCCACGTTAGGCTCAAGACATGAACTGGGTTCCGCTCCGCCGCTTGCTGTTCTGGGCAGCCGCGACGTTCGCGTTCGTTATGGCCGTTCTCCCGCATCCCCCCGAGCTGCCGGGCAATCCGTCCGACAAGCTGCAGCACGTCGCGGCTTTCACTGCTTTGGGCGTGCTTGGCGCCTGGGCTTACGTGGAGGCGTCCGTCCTCGGGCTGCTGGCCGGACTTTCGCTCTTCGGCGCCCTCATTGAGCTGGTCCAGGCCATTCCAGCACTCCATCGCGACAGCGATGTCAAAGACTGGATTGCGGACACGCTGGCGTGTGGGCTGGTTCTGCTCCTGATCCGCTGGCGCCGCGCCCGCAAGCCGCGTGACGCCGAGCAGGGGTAGCGATGTTCGGGTTCATTCACGACCAGGGACTGCTCGCCTGGTTCGTCGTCGCCGGATATGTCATCGCTGCGCTGCTGGCGGTTCGGGCCGGATCCGCCGCTGGCGGCCGCGAGCGGAGCCTCTGGCGCGGCATTGCGCTCACGCTGCTCCTATTGGGAATCAACAAGCAACTCGACCTTCAATCCGATCTCACCGACATCGCGAGGGCCGCTGCCCATTCGGAAGGCTGGTACGGTTGGCGCAGGGACGTCCAGGGGGTCTTCCTACTGCTGATGGCCATTGGCACGATCGCCGTTGCAATGCTTCTTTGGCGGGGGCTTCGAAAGGCGACGGCCAGCGCGAAGGTCGCAGCAATGGGTCTCCTCATCCTGCTCGCCTTCATTTTCCTCCGCGCGGCCTCGTTCCACCACATCGATTATTGGGTCACGATTCCCATCGCCGGCATGCGCAGCGGTTGGTGGCTGGAGCTGCTGGGGATCGCTGTGATCGGTTCGGCGGCTGCCTGCCGCGGCCGCGTCAAGCGTCTGACAGCGAGCCGCAGCTGACTGCGGCCATCAAGCGGGAATGTTTTCGCGAGAGCTTCGCGCTTGCCGCCTGGTCATATGCGCAATCGCGCCCGCGTTCGTCCTGGTCGCAAGTTCATCGAATGCGCTTGCAACTCTCAGGAGGAACGGCGCTTCGGGCCGTCCGACATATTGAGTCGCCTGACGGCGACAGCTTTCAGCCTGTTCTTTGAATAGCATTGCCCATACCCCGCAATAGGAGCGCCCGAGTCTTACCACATAGGAGCCATTGGAGTCACTTGGGTTACAATGGCCGCCGCAAACCCTGTCAGCCCGTTAAATCTGTGTTAAACGAATTCGCCGGGTCTTTACGCTGGGACTGTCGAAATGTTGTCTCCATCGCTTGATCTTTCGTCCTTCGAGGTATCGACGCGCCCGTCGCCGGCGGACCTCGGCCGAGCGCTCGAAACCAGGGCGAACCTTGCCCATCCGGTGCTTCAGCTTCGATTCGGCGAGATGTCCGCGGGACTTCCAATCTGCGACGTCTGGAGCGCCTGCTGCGAGCTTTTGCTCGAAGCTCAGCTGGTGCGCGAAAGACGACTCAACCGCTTTGTTCTCGACGTCGAGCATGTGTTCGACGTCTCCTGTGTGGGAAGCGTCGTCCTGTGCCGATTTTCGCCGGAGCACGTGTTCGCCGTCTCGCGGGACGAATTCGCCTCTGCGCTCGAGGATGTGGTCCGAAAAATCTTTTCCGGGACGAGCTGCCCGCAACTCATGCACGTCGCTGCTCGGTGGGGCGCCTCGGCGATCCGCGCGTTGCCCTATTCGTATCGATTTAGCGATTCACTGCTGATGTAGCTCTTCGCCGCGTCGGCTTTTGACGGCGACTGCAGCCGGATCTCTAGAGAACGTTCGAAACGTTGTTGAGCATCGAGTCGACGCTTGTGCCGAGCTTTTGCATTGCGGCCACTGCAGCGATTGCGATCAGCGATGCGACGAGCGCATATTCGATGGCATTGGCGCCTCGCCGGCAGCGGACAATTCGGATTAACGCTACCATGACCCACTCCTGGTTAACGCCGCCCGCGACATCGAGCCACGCTTGAGCGCAACCCTCCTCTCACGAACCTGCCAAAGGCTTGCGCGTCGTGGTTAACGCCGTGCGCGGTGTAGCGCGGGAGCAACTTGTGCCAAACCGGGACCGAAAAGGTCAAAAAACGGTTTTGGTTCAAGGAACAATCATATTAAAGAGTCATTAAGCACGAGTCATTCCGACCGAAAGCGGGGAACTAGTATGCGCAAGCTGATAATGGGTCTGATGGGCGCGACCGCGCTGAGCATGGCGTCAGCCGCCAGTGCGACCCTCATCGTCACGACGCCGACCTCGGTGAGCGTCAGCGGTCCAAGCACGATTGACAGCATCAACTATACGTTCGGCTACAGCGATTCGGATACGAACTCGCCGTTCACCGAAACCGTTACGTGGATGAATGACCTCGCGGGGCTGTACGGAGTGACGCTCAGCACGACCGCGGCCGTCGCCAATGGTCCGACAGACGTGGACATCAGCGCCGCTTTTATCAGCGGAACGGGCATTTTGAGCCCGATCGACCTGATTGCCAATCCGTTTAATATCGATGTCAACGAGAACTACGCCATCTTCGGCCTGCCTCTGGGCGCAGGCACGTATACGTTGACGGTCCAGGGCACTCGCGGCGACTCGGGCTCGTTCGGCGGCAACGTTGCCTTCCAGGCCGGCGCCGTTCCGGAGCCGGCGACCTGGGCACTGATGCTTCTCGGCTTTGGTGCCGTGGGCTGGCAGCTCCGCCGCCGGCGCACCCTGGCGCTTGCCCAGGCGGTCTAGGAAACTTTTCAGCTTGCGCTAATTGGGCGGTCCCGAAGGGGGCCGCCCTTTTTCTTGGCGCCGCATCTCGCGGTGGATCGCCCCTGAGTTATGAGTGCTCCCTGCAGGATCGATGTGCATGAAGGCCAAGCCGAAAAGGGCCGTGCAGTCCCCGTCCCAGAATGAGACTCAGACTCGTTAACAAAACGTTATCTTTTTTCCTGCGGGCGAGTTACGAAAGCCAATTCGCGTTCAGCGGCCGACTCGCCGCAACAGCGATGAAGGGGAGAACCGTAATGCGAAAGTTAGGCTTTGCTCTCATAGGCGCAACCGCGCTGGCCATGGCCTCCGCTGCAAATGCGACGATCACCGTCGACGCCAGCAGCATGAGCTATACTGGCCCGACTACTTTGGGGACGGACACGACAATCGGCTACTCCGAAGCCGGTTTGACCAACCCCACGTTCACCGAGTGGCTGACCCTCACTAACACGCTTGCCGGCATTTACTCGATCTCGCTGTCCACGAGCTCGGCGGGCGTTGACTTTACGAGCGCGGTCCTCAGCGACGGTGTAAACAATTACGCCCTGTCATTCGTCGGCCAGATCGGTTCGAACGAATTTTGGGGACTGGGCGACACGTTGATTAATTCCGGGCAATACACCCTCACCGTCAACGGCAATAACAGCCGTACCGGTACGCTCGGCGGCACGATCACGATTGCTCAAGCGCTTCCCGAGCCGGGGACCTGGGCGATGATGCTCATCGGCTTCGGTGCGGTCGGGTTCGCCCTCCGCCGCAAGCGCAAACTGGCTCTGATCAGCCAGCTCGCCTAAGCTTATTCGAAACTTTCGCACGAGGGCGGTCTGGAAACAGACCGCCCTTTTTCATGTGTGTGGCACCTCCGTGAGGTTCTGCCGGTTTCGATCGGCTTCGTGAGCCGGAGTCAGATCAAGCTCCGTATTGCATTGGCAAGCCTGATGTCGCGCTCAGTCACTCCACCGGCGTCGTGGCTGGTCAGGCGCAGGTCCACCCGGTTCCAGACACTGGTGAACTCCGGGTGATGGTCGACCTTCTCGGCGTGGAGCGCGACTCGGGTGAGGAAGGCGAACGCTTCGCTGAAATCCTTGAATTCCAGCTTGCGGACCAGCGCTTTGCCACCGTCTTCGAGTGCCCACCCCTCCGGAACGTCCATCGCCGCGCTTCCCCATTGTGGTCCAGTTGCCTTGAAATGCAGCGGCGGCGGTAGCAGTTGCAAGCGCGAAGGAGAGTTTGATGGCTACGCAAGTCGCCGAAACGGGCGTCCTCGGGCTCCAGAACCCGATGGGGACCGACGGTTTCGAGTTCGTCGAATATACTGCGCCCGACACGGCGCTTCTGCGCGAGCTGTTCACCAAGATGGGTTTCCCCGCACTCGCGAAGCACAAGCGCAAGGACGTCACGCTCCATCGTCAGGGGGACATCAATTTCGTCATCAACGCCGAGCCAGGAAGTTACGCAGAAGCCTACGCCAAGGCCCACGGACCGAGCGCCTGCGCCATGGCCTTTCGGGTCAAGGATTCGAAGGCGGCGTTCGATCGTGCGGTGAAACTTGGCGCGACGCCGGCCACGACCGACGTCGGCAAAGGCGAGATGGACATCCCGGCGATCGAGGGGATCGGCGGCTCGTTGCTGTTCTTTGTCGACCGCTACGGCGAGAACGGCTCGATCTACGAGGTCGATTTCGAGTTCTTCGCCGACGCGGAGCAGCGGCTCGCCGAGCTCGACAGCCGGCTAACCTACATCGACCACCTCACCCACAACGTGAACCGCGGGCGGATGAGCGTCTGGGCCGACTTCTACGAGCGGCTCTTCAACTTTCGTCAGATCCGCTATTTCGACATTGAAGGGAAGCAGACCGGGTTGTTCTCCAAGGCGATGACCAGCCCCTGCGGCAAGATTCGAATCCCGCTCAATGAAAGCCAGGACGACAAGAGCCAGATCGAGGAGTTCCTGCGCGAGTACAAAGGTGAGGGCATCCAGCACATCGCGCTGGGGACTTCGGACATCTACCAATCCGTCGATATCATCCGCGGCCGAGGGATCGAGTTCCAGGACACGCCTGAGACCTATTACGAGATGCTCCCCGAGCGCATCAAAGGGCACGAAGAAAGCATCCCCGAGCTCAAGAAGCGCGGGGTCCTGATGGACGGCGCTCCAACCGATGGTCAGGGCCTGCTGCTGCAGATCTTCACCAAGAACGTGATCGGCCCGATCTTTTTCGAAATCATCCAGCGCAAGGGCAACGAGGGCTTCGGCGAGGGCAATTTCAAGGCGTTGTTCGAGAGCATCGAGCTGGACCAAATGCGCCGCGGGGTCCTCTGACCCGAATGACCGAAGCCTATATCTGCGACTACGTCCGTACGCCGATCGGCCGTTACGGCGGAGTGCTGGCCCAAGTCCGCGCCGACGATCTCGCCGCGATCCCAATCAAGGCGCTGATTGATCGCAACCCCGGCGTGGACTGGGCTGAGCTCGATGACGTCATCCTCGGCTGCGCCAATCAGGCCGGCGAGGACAACCGCAACCTGGCGCGCATGGCCGCGCTTCTTGCCGGGCTGCCCGACAGCTCCGGCGGAGTGACTCTCAACCGCTTGTGCGGCTCGGGACTTGACGCGGTGGCGATGGCGGCGCGGGCGATCAGGGGCGGCGAATCCGACTTGGTCATCGCCGGCGGCAGCGAAAGCATGAGCCGTGCGCCGTTCGTCATGCCCAAGGCGACGCAGGCGTTCGACCGCAATGCGGAAATTTACGACACGACGATCGGCTGGCGCTTCGTCAATCCGAAGATGAAGGACGCCTACGGCGCCGACACCATGCCGAGCACCGCCGAGAATGTCGCGCAGGAGTTCCAGATCAGCCGTTCCGACCAGGACGCCTTCGCGCTTCGCAGCCAGCAGAAGACCGCTGCAGCACAAGCGAACGGCCGTCTCGCGTCCGAGATCGTCGCCGTCGAAATTCCGCAACGTAAAGGTGATCCTGTCGTGGTCGATTGCGATGAACACCCTCGCCGGACGACGATGGAGGCGCTGGCCAAGCTGAAACCGATTGTGCGTCCCGACGGCACCGTCACCGCGGGCAACGCCTCGGGCGTCAACGACGGGGCGGCCGCGATCATCATCACCTCGGAGGAGGCGGCCAGGCGCAACGGCCTGACGCCGCGCGCACGCATTCTCGGCGCCGCCGTCGCCGGAGTTCCCCCGCGCATCATGGGGATCGGCCCCGCTCCCGCATCGGAAAAGCTCATGAACCGCCTCGGCCTGAAGATCGGCGACTTCGACGTGATCGAACTGAACGAAGCTTTTGCCGCTCAGGGCCTCGCGGTGTTACGCCAGCTTGGCCTTCCCGACGACGCCGAGAATGTGAATCCCAATGGCGGCGCCATCGCGCTCGGACATCCGCTCGGCATGTCCGGGGCCCGGCTTGCGTTGACGGCGACCGAGGAACTCCAGCGCAGCGGCGGGAAGCATGCGCTCGCCACCATGTGCATCGGAGTCGGCCAAGGAATCGCGCTCGCGCTCGAACGGGTGTAGATTGGCGCGATGGACGGGGTCGTGGAAAAGACGATCGACGAGGCGGCGATCATGGCCGTGCTCGAAACTGTGCCCGATCCCGAAATCCCCGTGCTCACGATCACCGACCTCGGGATCGTCCGCGGAATGGCCGCGAACCCGCCGCGCGTGCTGATCAGCCCGACCTACACCGGCTGCCCGGCCACGGTCGCGATCGAGATGATGATCCGCGAAGCGCTCGACAAAGCCGGCTTTCAAAATGTGCATATCGAGCGGGTCCTGTTCCCACCGTGGACGACCGAGTGGATCAGCGAAAGGGGACGCGCGCGGCTGAAAGCCTATGGGATCGCGCCGCCATCGCCCTCAAACGCCGCTGAATGCCCGCTTTGCGGATCGGCCGATACCGAAGAAGTCAGCCGTTTCGGCGCCACCCCGTGCAAGGCTCAATGGCGCTGCAAGTCATGCCTGGAGCCGTTCGAACGCTTCAAATGCCACTAGGCTATTTGGCGCACAGCTTGCCCGTTTCCTTGCAGTAGGCGGCAAGCACGTCAGCCTTGAAGTCCATCGTTCCCATGACCTTCATGGTCTCAATGATTACTCCGGGCATGGCCGCGCGATAGCGCTTGCCCGCCTCGCTCTGCTGGAAAGCGGTGACGGCGCGAAGGTCGCTGAGGCTGAGGTGCTCGGCGTAAGCACGACCCTCGGCCTGCATCAGCCGCTCTCGACCATCCTCAAACACGCGCTTGGCGGTTTCCCGAAGCCGCGCGCGTTCCACGGCGGTGAGCTCAGGATGGGCCGCGACGAGCTCTTCCGTTTCCTTGTGCTGCGCAATGGGAAGCACGATTCCCAGAACCCCCGATTCGGCGATCTGGCGGCCCAGCTTCAAGGCCTGGGCCGGCGGTTGCGCGGCCGCCGCGGCGAGTAGCAGAAGCGGCCCTACCATTCCGCGAAACTGCCATCGCTCGTGCGCCACACCGGGTTGCGCCAGCGGTGGCGGTCCTTGTCCGCCTCGCGCACCGCGGCTTCGTCGATCTCGACCCCGAGCCCGGGTCCTTCCGGCACGGGCAAATAGCCGGCGGCCGGCGTGAGTGCGTCCTTATTGGTGCAGAAATTGAGGAGATCGTGCCCGCCGGTATTGTAGTGAATTCCGAGGCTGACCTCCTGGATCGCGTGATTGGGCGTGCAGGCGGCGATCTGCAGGCACGCGCCGAGCGCCAGCGGACCGAGCGGGCAATGCGGAGCGAGCGCGATGTCATAGGCTTCCGCCATCGCTGCGATCTTCCGCACTTCGAGTATCCCGCCGGCGTGACTGAGATCCGGCTGGATGATGTCCACGGCGCGCTGCTCGAAGAACGGCTTGAACTCCCAGCGCGTATAGAGTCGCTCGCCCAGTGCGATGGGCGTCGAGGTGTGCGCGGCGATCTCCTTCAGCCCCTCAGGGTTCTCGCTGAGCAGAGGTTCCTCGATGAACAGCAGCCCGAGCTGCTCCAGCGACTTGGCGAGCTGCTTGGCAATGGGCCGGTGAACGCGGCCGTGGAAGTCCAGGCCGACGTCCATGCCTTGCGCCTGGGCCGCCTCCACCCGCTCGATGACCCCGTCAAACTGCTTGTTGGTGGCGATCCACTCGAGCTCGGCCGTTGCGTTCATTTTGACCGCGTTGAAGCCCTGCTTCTTGCGACCCGCGGCGGCTTCGCCGATCTCGTGCGGGCGGTCCCCCCCGATCCAGGCGTAAGAGCGGACCTTGTCGCGCACCTTGCCGCCCAGCATCTCCCACGCGGGAAGGCCGAGAACGCGGCCCTTCAAGTCCCACAGCGCCTGTTCGAGGCCGGAGAGCGCCGACATCAGCACCGCTCCGCCTCGGTAGAATCCGCCGCGATAGCCGACCTGCCAGATATCCTCGATCCGAAAGGGGTCGGCGCCGATGAACCGGTCACGGTACGCTTCGAACACACCGTCGACCGCCTCGGCCCAGCCTTCGAGGCTCGCTTCGCCCCACCCGAAGGCGCCGTCCTCCGTCTCAACACGCACAAACAACCACCGCGGCGGGGCGTAGAAGGTCTCGATCCGCCCGATTTTCATCTCACTCACCGGCGAGTCTCGTCTCATCGATATCGCGTCCGGCGGCGTCATGGTCGTCATGCTCACTGAGCTTCTTGATCGGCACGACCAGGCAGACGCTCGACGCCGGGAGCACGTTCCGCCAGTCGGCGATGAGCTGTTTGTAGGCCTTGCCAACATTGCGGATCTTGCGGTCGAGGTCGAATAGCCCAAGCGGGTTCACATTGCCGTTCTGCTCACGCAGCGCGGTGTCCCAGTCGACCTGGTCGGTCAGCGAATACCAGGTAAAGCCGACGGTGGGGATGCCGACGTTGCGCAGGCGCAGGACGTTGGCCCATTCCTTCCACAGCCATTTGACCGCCTCGTCGCCATGTGGCCCTTCCCACAGATTGGTTTCGGTGTGCATCACCGGAACGCGGTAGCGGTTGTAATATTGGCGGGTAATCTCGGCGTAACCGAAGATCTCGCCCGCCGCGACGGTGTGGCCGTCGGCGAAGACGCGGTGCTCGTTGAGCTGGTAATAGTCATTGCCCAAGATGCAGTGCTGCTTCAGCCGATGCTCGAGGAACCATTCATATTCCTCGCGCGCCATGCCGTTATCCAGCAGAAACTGGTACATGCCGCTGTCCACCCGGCGCCCGTAATTGAGGTCGAGCGACAGGAAGCGCATCTGGTTGAGCACTTCTGCCCGCCCGATCGCAGCCGGGCTGTCAGCGTGATAATATTCCGAGCTCTCGCTCTGGATGAAGATTGCGTCATGGCGGCGCTTGAGGATCTCGATCATCCCCATGACATTGGCTTTGACGAGATGCTTGATGGCGGTGACGAACGACTTGTCGTCCTTTTTTTGCTCGTTCCACCAGCCGTATTTGGCCGAGAAGACCGCGCAGATGAACATCTCGTTGATCGGCGTGTAGAGCTGGACCCACGGGAACCGTTCCGCGAACTCGCCTGCATAAGCGGCGAACAGCCCAGGGAAATCGGGGTTCTGGAAGTTGCCGAGCCAATCGGGGACTCCGAAGTGGCACAGGTCGACGATGGGCGTGATGTCGCGGCGTTTCAATTCGGCGAAGGTCGCGTCGACGAACTCCCAGTCGAACTTGTTGGGCCCGAGATAGGTCTTGTGAATGGGCGGCCCGTAGCGGAGGTAATTGATGCCGACCTCCTGGACGCAGTGGAAGTCCTCCCGCCACCTTTCATAATGACCGCAGACCTCCATCTCGTCGATTCGGGTCTTGCCGTGATTGATCGTCGGGATGCTGTTCTCGATCCCGGTCGCGAACATGAAGTTGGCGATCGCTCAATCTCCTTGGGCTGGCGCACCTGTTCCCCCCCGGTCGGTGCCGGGTTTGGCCTGGGCAGCGATAGCTGCACCGCCAAAAAAGAAAACCTTTCGAAGCGAAGTCGCCTTCGCGAGGTTTTCGTCTATGTGCTCAAAAAGCATGCGCTGGGCAGATGGTTTCATCGCGGTCGACTGGGGGACGACCAATCGGCGCGCCTATCTGATCGACGGTTCAGGCAAGCGCACCGACGAGTTCGAGGACGGCAACGGCGTGCTGTCGGTGCCCGGGGGCGGCTTTCCAGCGGCTGTCGGCGAAATCCGGCAGCGGCTCGGCGACAAGCCGCTTCTCATTGCCGGAATGGCCGGCTCGAACCGCGGCTGGGTCGAGGCGCCGTACGTTTCGTGCCCCGCAAGCATCGACGATCTGATCAAGGCGCTTGTTCGCCCAGGCGAGCGCGAAGCGATCGTTCCAGGAGTCTCGTACATCGGCGGCGGCCGCGCCGATGTGATGCGCGGGGAGGAGGTGCAGCTCCTCGGCGCAGTGGCGGCGGGTCTCGTCGATCCGGATGCGCTCGTCTGCCACCCGGGAACGCACAACAAGTGGGCGGTGCTGCGCCAGGCACGGATCCAAAGCTTCCGCACGGTCATGACCGGCGAGCTGTTCAGCCTATTAAAGGACCACAGCATCCTCGCCGACCTGCTCCATGGCGAGGTCGCGGCCAACGACGTGTTCAAGGAGGCGGCGCACCACGCCGTATTTCATGAAGCGCTTCCCGCCGACCTGTTCTCGGTCCGTGCGCGGGTTCTTCTCGGCCAGGCGAAAAAGGAGGACGCCGCATCTTACCTGAGCGGCCTGTTGATCGGCGCGGACGTGCGGATCGGCCTGACTCTGCCCACTGGAGCGCGGGTCGTCGTCATGGGTAGGCCCGAGCTTACCCGGCTTTATGCCGCCGCCGTGGCCGAGGCGAAGCGCGACGCGGTCGAGCTCGACGGTGAACAATGTTTCCTCGCGGGCATTCATGAGATCGCGAAGAGGATCGACCAGTGAGCGCGAAAAAGCTGCTTGAGCACTACCTCGGCGAATGCCCGCTGATCGCGATCATTCGCGGAGTCGCCCCGGACGAGGCAGAGGCGATCGGCGACGCGATCTACGAGAGCGGCATCCGGATCATCGAGGTACCGCTGAACTCGCCCGATCCGCTGCGTAGCATCGAGCGGCTATCAAGGCGGTTGGGCGAGCGTATGCTGGTCGGTGGCGGAACCGTTCTCACGCCGGAGAACGTTGCCCGGGTCCGCGATGCTGGCGGTCGAATCATCGTTTCGCCCAACACCAACACGGACGTGATCGCCGCGACGGTGGCCGGGGGAATGATCTCCTGCCCCGGCTATTTCACCCCGTCCGAAGCGTTCGCCGCGCTCGACGCCGGAGCGACCGGACTCAAGCTTTTTCCTGCCGAAGCGGCATCGCCCGAATTGCTCCAGGCGCAGCTCGCCGTGATACCGAAGGAGGTTCCCGTTCTCATCGTCGGCGGAATCAAGCCCGACAACATGCAGCCGTGGATCGATGCGGGCGCGGCCGGCTTCGGCCTCGGCGGCGGACTGTACAAGGCTGGTCAATCGGCTGCCGAGACGCTCCAAGCAGCGCGCGCATATGTCGCCGGAACGAGGCGCCAATGAAGCCGATTAAGATCGCGATCCTCGGCTTCGGCAAGATTGCCGCCGACCAGCATGCGCCCTCGATCGAGGCGAACCCGCGGTTCGACCTGGTCGCAGCCTCGAGCCGCTCGGGCCAGGGCGTCGCGCGTGTCTTCACTGACTGGCGCGAGCTGATCCGAAGCGTCGACGGGCTGGAGGCGGCGGCGATCACCACGCCGCCGGGCCCGCGCTACGAGATCGCGCGCGAGTGCATCCTTGCCAGGCTGCACTGCCTGCTTGAAAAGCCGCCGACCGCGGGCCTGGCGCAGATCCACGACCTTGCCTGCCTTGCGGAAGCGCAAGGCGTCACTCTCTACACCACCTGGCATGCGCAGCATCACTCGACCGTCGACGCGGCAGCTCAGGCGCTCGCCGGCAAGCGGATTCGTTCGATGGAAATTCTGTGGCACGAGGACGTGCACAAATGGCACCCGGGCCAAAGCTGGATCTGGGAACCCGGCGGTTTCGGTGTGTTCGATCCGGGGATCAACGCTTTCTCGATCGCCACGAAGATTTTTCCCGGAGAGCTGTTCGTGGAATCGGCGGAGCTAAAAGTGCCGACCAATGCGCAGACACCGATCGCCGCGGACGTCACCTTTTCCAGCCCCGAAGCCGACGGGCCCCTCACCGCCAGCCTCGACTGGCGCCGAACGGAGGGCGAGGAGTGGACGATCACGGTGTTAACCGCGGACGGAACCTCGGTTCGGCTCGAAGGCGGCGGCTCCAAGCTGATGATCAACGGGGACGTCCGCGGCGACGACGGCCCAGGCGAATACCCCGACATCTACCGGCTGTTCCTCGACCTCATCGACGAGAAGCGCAGTCACGTAGACCTGGCGCCGTTGCGGCTCGTCGCCGATTGCCTGCTCGCAGGCCGCACGCAAAGCGTCGAAGAAGTCCATATGTGATGGAGCAACTTGCGCCTGAGCGCATTATCACGGGGTGGCGGAATCAGCGATCGATGAACTCGCGCAGGTCGACGACGCGTTCGCCGGCAATCACCTGCTTTCGACCTTCTCGCCCGAAGCAAGGGCGCTGATCGAACCGTTCGGGACGATGGTCCGACTCGACCCGGGAGATACGGTGCTCGCCCGCGGCCAAGGCGTGAGCTCGAGTCTGTTTCCCCTCGGTCCGGCAATGATCTCCATGGCAGTTGAGCTCGCGGGGGGTCGCACGATCGAGGTCGCTATGATCGGCCGCAGAGGCGCAGTCGGGGGAATCGTAAGTTGCGGCACGGCGCCGGCGTTCGCTCGCGCAAACGTGCTCGCCGGCGGTTTTGCCCTGTCGGTGCCAATGGAGGCGCTGGAGGACGCGAAGCGCCGCTCTTCGTTCATCGCCAATTTGTTCTGCCGTTTCTCCGATTATCTCCTGGCGCAAGTGATGCAGTCGGTTGCCTGCAATGCCTTCCATTCAATCCCCGAACGCGGGGCCCGCTGGCTGCTTCACGCCCAGGACCGTATGGGTGATCGGATCGAGCTTACTCAGCAGGCTCTCGCCGGCCTGCTCGGGGTCCAGCGCACGACCGTCAACGCCGTGGTGCAGTCGCTGGAGCAGGAAGGGCTCATCAGCACCGGACGCGGCGTCGTCCGGGTAGTCGACCGTGCGGGACTGATGCGGCGCTCCTGCCAATGCTATCAGCGGCTTGAGGATCATTTCCGGGCCGCGATGGGCCCCCACGGAACGGGAAACGCCTAAGACGCAATCTTCCAGCACAGCGTCTCACCGGCCTGGAACGGCACCAGGCCGTCGATTTCGTCCGGTACCTTGCGCTCACCCGGCGCGAGGGTGATCGCGCCCTCATTGAGCGGCAGATCGTAGAAGCGTGCGCCATTTACGGAGGTAAATGCCTCAAGCTTGTCCAGCGCTCCTTCCTCCTCGAACACCGTCGCATAGCTTTCGAGCGCGAAGGGCGCGTTGAAGATACCGGCGCAGCCGCACTCGGACTCCTTGGTTTTGCGCGAATGCGGAGCGCTGTCGGTGCCGAGGAAGAATTTGGGAGAGCCGGAAGTCGCGGCCTTGCGGACTGCGAGCCGGTGCGTCTCGCGCTTGGCAAGCGGAAGGCAGTAGGCATGGGGCCTCAGCCCGCCGGCAAACAAAGCGTTGCGGTTCAGGATCAAGTGCTGAGGCGTCACCGTTGCCGCGACCCCTGATGAATCCTCCACAAATTGGACCGCCTCGGCGGTCGTGATGTGTTCGAAGACAATCTTCAGCCCTGGAAAATCCCGGGCCAACCGGTCAAGCACGCGAAGGATGAAGAACTTCTCACGATCGAAGACGTCGACGTCGGGATCGGTGACCTCGCCATGGACGCACAACACCATGCCGATCTTCTCCATCCGCGCCAGCGTCGGGTAGATGTTGTGGATGTCGGTGACCCCACTCGCGCTGTTGGTGGTGGCGCCGGCCGGATAGAGTTTCGCTGCGACCCAGACGCCTTCTTCGAAGCCGCGGGCGATCTCATCCGGGTTCGCGGCGTCGGTCAGGTAGCAGGTCATCAGCGGCGTGAAGCCTGCTCCGGCCGCAGCGACGATGCGCTCGCGGTAGGCGGCCGCTGCCTCGACTGTCGTGATCGGCGGCACCAAATTGGGCATGACGATCGCGCGAGCGAACTGCCGCGCCGTGTACGGCGCAACCACGCGCAGCATCTCGCCGTCGCGCAAATGCACGTGCCAGTCGTCGGGGCGGCGGATGGTCAGGGTTTGCGATGCCACGAGCGGCTCCTTAGCTAAGGGGTATGGCCGCGACCACCCTGACCGACCGTTCCGTCGTTCGACTTTCGGGCGAAGACGTCCGCGGCTTTCTCCAGGGACTCGTCACGAGCGACGTGAACAGGGAGTTGCCTGTGTGGGCCGGGCTCCTGACACCGCAGGGCAAGTGCCTGTTCGACTTTCTCGTGTGGAGCGATGGCGAGGATTTGCTCCTCGACTGTGAAGCCGAGGCGGGCGGCGATCTCATCCGGCGCCTGTCGCTCTATCGCCTACGCCGGCCGATCACCGTCGCGGGCGACCCCGCGCTCGCGGTCCATTGGTCGACGAACGGCGACGCGGGCGTGCCGGATCCGCGGCTGGAGCGCCTCGGCCACCGCTGGCTCGCGGCGGCGGACGGCCCCGCCTCGGGCTGGCTGGAGCACCGGCTCCGTCTTGGAGTGTGCGAAGGCCGCCGGGAGCTTGGCGATGTCCTCTGGCTCGAATGCAACGCCGCCGAATTGAACGGCGTAAGCTTCGCCAAGGGCTGCTTCATCGGCCAGGAGAATACCGCGCGCATGAACTGGCGGAAGAAGGTCAACCGGCGCTTGTTCGTCGTGGCTGGGGAAGGGGGTGAAAGCGCGCGCGCCGAATATCGGCAAGTGGGCCTTTCGGTCGTTCACGCTCGCGTCGGTTCGATCCCCGATGGGGCGATCATTCCGGTGTGGTTGCAACCGGCGCTGACTCAGCCGAGCACGGCGTAGGCGCGCACCGGGAACGTCCCCATGCCGCGCACCTTGGGCGGCACGGCGGAGAAGCGAAAGCCTTCGTCTGGCAGGCTTCCGAGTGCCGTCATATGCTCGCAGATCGGGATGCCGGCGCCCAGCAGCTTGGTGTGCACGGGGCGCGCCCGTACATGCATATTGTCGACGTTGCAGCTGTCGATCCCAACCAATGCCGCACCGCTTTCAACCAGCCAGTCCGCCGCCACGGCGGTCAGAAAGGGGTGGTCGCCGAAGTAGGCATCGCTCCGCCAATGTCGGTCCCACCCCGTGTGAACGAGCACGGCCTTGCCGCGCACTTCGCGGCCCTCGAATGCCGCCGCGTCGATCTCGATCCCGTTTTCCCACGGCCGCCGAATGACAATCCCCGGAAGGTCGGCGAGCGACGGCAGCGGAAGATCGGCGAGATCGGCCCCGTCGACATAGCGGTGGAACGGGCTGTCGAGGTAGGTGCCGGTGTTGGCGACCATGTCGATGCGGCCGATTTGGAAGGTCGAGCCGTCGTCGTAGTTCGCCGCCGTGCCCTCGCGTTCCCAGAAATCGCAAATATGCGGCCCGGGAAGGGCCTTGTAGGTCGTCATGCCATGCTCGATCACATGGCTGAGGTCGACGATCCGCTTCTCTTCCAAATTCGCCATGATGCGAACACTCCAATCCCGAGCCACAGGACATTGAGCACCGCTGATGGCAGAGCCCGATGCCACCAGCCGTTTATGACGAAACCCGCGGCCCCGAGGACGTTCATCGCCTGATAGGTGAGCGACTGCCCCGTGAGTCGGCCGGCCGAGAGCAGCAGGTACGCCAACAGGATCAGCACCGCGCCGGCCCAGCCGACGATCTCGACGATGATGTTCAAGCGCTGCGGAACCGGCGCGCCACGGCGGCGCCCATCATCGCGGCCATCATCCCGGGAATTGACAGCGCCAGCAGCAGCGCGGCGCCGAGCGGCAGCAGGCTGGCATCGCTCCCGGTCACGAACATCATCACCGGCAGCTGCATCAGCATGAGGACGACCGGCCAGCGCCAGCTCCGCCTGGGGAAGAAATATCCTAGCGCCGCAGCCGCGACGACCGCCGCGGGATACCACAGGGTCCAGTAGCTCGGCGCGTCCCACGGCTCGCGCCGAGCCAGCGAAACACTCGCCACGCTCCACAGGATTGCACCGGTGACCACCGATGCAATCCAACCCGCGGCGCCGTTCATGCGACAAGCCTCCGCAGCACGTAGTGCAGAATCCCGCCCGCGCGGAAATATTCGAGTTCGTTGTACGTATCGATGCGGCAGCGGGTGGTGAAGCTGGTCGTGCTCCCGTCCGCCTTGGTCACTTTCACTTCGAGGTCCTGCCGCGGTTGGATGTCCGTGACACCGGTGATGGTGAAGGTCTCCGTGCCATCAAGCCCAAGGCTCTCGGCGTTCTCACCGGGCATGAAGTTCAGCGGCAAAACGCCCATTCCGACCAGGTTCGAGCGGTGGATCCGCTCGAAGCTGTCGACGATGACCGCGCGGACGCCCAACAGCACGGTCCCCTTGGCCGCCCAGTCGCGCGAGCTGCCCGTGCCATATTCCTTGCCGGCGAGCACCACGAGCGGGGTTCCGTCGTGCTTGTAGGCCATTGCCGCATCGTAGATCGGCATCGTCTCGCCGGTCGGCGCATAACGCGTGAAGCCGCCCTCGACGTTATCCAGCATGCGGTTGCGGATGCGGATGTTGGCGAAGGTGCCGCGCATCATCACTTCATGGTTACCGCGGCGAGCGCCGTAGCTGTTGAACTCCGCGCGGCTGACGCCATGCTCAAGGAGGTACCGGCCGGCCGGGCTGTCGGGCTTGATCGCGCCCGCGGGCGAGATGTGGTCGGTGGTTATCGAATCCCCGAACACCGCCAGAGCCCGAGCATTCTCGATGTCGCCCGGCGGACTCGCGGTCATTGTCATGCCGGTGAAGTAAGGCGGGTTCTGGATGTAGGTCGATCCCGGGGGCCAGGCGTAGGTCACACCGCCCGTCACCGCGATCGCGCGCCACCGGTCGTCGCCGTGATAGACGTCGGCATAGCGCTTGCGGAACATGGCGGAATGGACGTGGGCGTCCACCAAAGCGCGGATCTCGTCGTTGGACGGCCAGATATCCTTGAGGAACACCGCCTCCCCGTTGCGGCCGGTGCCGATCGGCTCGCGGATCATGTCGGAGCGCACCGTGCCTTTCAGCGCGAACGCGACGACCAACGGCGGCGAGGCCAGGTAATTGGCGCGGCAGTCCGGCGACACGCGCCCTTCGAAATTGCGGTTCCCGGAGAGGACGCTGACGGCGACAAGGTCATTGTCGCTGATCGCTTTACTGATCGGTTCGGCCAGCGGACCGGAATTGCCGATGCAGGTCGTGCAGCCGTAGCCGACAAGGTCGAAACCGAGCGCGTTCAAATCCTCGCTAAGCCCGCTTTCGTTGAGATAGTCGGTCACCACCTGGCTCCCCGGAGCGAGGCTGGTCTTGACCCACGGCTTGCTGCTGAGGCCCTTTTCGCGAGCCTTGCGCGCGACCAGGCCGGCGGCGACCAGCACCGAGGGGTTCGAAGTGTTGGTGCAGCTGGTGATCGCGGCGATGGCGACATCGCCGTCCCCGAAGTCGAAGTCCGCGCCCTCAACCGGCACGCGGGAATCGTCGTGCTTGCCATACACCGTCGCGAGGTCGGCATTGAACCCGTCGTCGATCTCGCTCAGCAACACTCGGTCCTGCGGGCGTTTGGGGCCGGCGAGGGAGGGCTCGATCGAGCTCATGTCGAGCTCCAGCGTGTCGGTGAATACCGGCTCCGGAGCCGAGGCGTCGCGCCACAGGCCCTGAGCCTGGGCGTAAGCCCCAACCAGCGCGATGCGGTCGGCATCACGGCCGGTCAGCTCGAGATAGTCGATGGTGCGCTGATCGATCGGGAAAAATCCGCAGGTGGCGCCATATTCGGGCGCCATGTTGGCGATGGTCGCGCGATCGGCCACCGTCATGCTGTCGAGGCCCGGGCCGTAGAATTCGACGAAACGGCCGACCACGCCTTTGGCGCGCAGCATCTGGGTGACGGTCAGCACCAGGTCCGTCGCGGTGATCCCTTCCTTGAGCTCGCCGTCGAGGCGGAAGCCGACCACTTCGGGAATAAGCATTGAGACTGGCTGGCCGAGCATCGCCGCTTCGGCTTCGATTCCGCCGACGCCCCAGCCGAGCACGCCCAGACCGTTGACCATGGTCGTATGGCTGTCGGTTCCAACGAGCGTATCGGGGTAGGCGACCGTCTCGCCCGTCTGGTCCGCGCCGGTCCACACGCATTGCGCGACATATTCCAGGTTCACCTGGTGGCAGATGCCTGTCCCCGGCGGCACGACCTGGAAATTGTCGAATGCGTGCGCGCCCCACTTGAGGAACGCGTAGCGCTCGCCGTTGCGCTGATATTCCAGCTCCACATTCTTTCCGAAGGCCTTGGGAGTGCCGAACTCGTCGACCATTACGCTGTGGTCGATGACGAGGTGCACCGGGACCAGAGGATTGATCTTCTGCGGGTCACCGCCGAGCCCGCTCATCGCGTCGCGCATAGCGGCGAGGTCCACGACGGCCGGGACACCGGTGAAATCCTGCATCAGTACGCGCGCTGGGCGATATTGGATCTCGCGCGCGATCCGCCGCTCCTTCTGCCAATCGACCATCGCCTGGAGGTCATCGCGGGTGACGGTCTTACCGTCCTCGAACCGCAGCAGATTTTCCAGCAGCACCTTCATCGAGAACGGCAGGCGCGAGATGTCGCCGAGCTGTTCCGCGGCTTTGGCGAGCGAGTAATAGGCGTAGCCCTTGCCTCCGGCCTGAAGGCTCGTGCGAGTGTGAAGGCTGTCCTGGCCGGTCGGAATCATCGTTGTCCTCGTGTATCGCTGCGACAACGTTGTTGCGCGCTAAAAAGGGGGCGCTGAGGCCCTTAGCAACCGCGCCTGCGCGCCGCAAACGCATGGATCGATTGCGGCCAATGGAACAAACCTTGCGCCAGGATGAACAGCCGCTCTCTCCCAACCGTTACAGCTCGGCACTAAGTGTCATGTATGATGCACGACAGCGACTATTTCCGCCGCCGCGCCGCCGAGGCCCGCGCCGCCGCTTCGTCGAAGGAATTTGGCGAAAACGCGGAGATCGCCGGCGACCTTGCGCTCGCTTATGCGGCGCTCGCGCGTCGCCGCGCGGCCGCAGTTGCGGCGGAATCGATCGAGCAAACGCCAGCGCTTGCGCTGGAAGACTAAATCCAGCCGCGCCTTTTGAAATAGAGATACGGTCCGACCGCGCTCACGAACATGAGCGCGAGCGACAGCGCATAGCCGTAGCGCCAGTTCAGCTCGGGCATATAGTGGAAGTTCATTCCGAAAATGCCGGCGATCAGGGTCGGGGGCAGGAACACCACCGCGGCCCAGGAAAAGAGCTTCATCGCGGCGTTCTGCTCGATGCTGATCAGGCCCAGCGACGCGTCCAGCAGAAAGGTGAGGTTGTCCGACAGGAAGCTCGCGTGCTCGCTCAATGAGGTGACGTCGGTCGTCAGGCTCGCGACATGGTTGCGAGCGTCCTGCTCGGTGGCTTCGTTAAGGGGTTTCGAACCGGCGAGGAAGCTCAGCATCCGGTTCATGCTGACCGCCGTGTAGCGGATCTTGGTCACCAGGGTCTGCGCGCGGCCGATTGAGGTCAGCAGCCGAGTCAACTTCTCGGCCGGGATACGCCGGTCCTCGATGTCCTTCTGGAAAATTTGGGATGAGATGCGCTCCATCTCCGCGCCAACGCCCTCGAGCTCGTCGGCGAGCCGGTCGATGATTGCGTCGGCCAGACGGACCAGCACAGTGGACGCATCGCGCACCAGTTCGGGCTCGCGCCGCGCATGGTCGGCGAACGCGCGCACCGGTTTCGGAGTGGCGTAGCGGATCGTGACGAGCCGCTGGCCGGTCAGCACGAAGCCGATTGGCGTGCTCGACGGCGTTCCTTCCTCGACCCCGAAGAGCACGCTGACGGTCATGTAGAGCGCCCCGTTTTGCTCATAGAGCCGGCTCGACGGTTCGATTTCCGACATCTCGTCCTGGGTTGGAACGTCGACCGCAATGCAGCGCTCGACCAGCCCCTCTTCCTCGTTGGTCGGTTCTTCGAGGTCGATCCAGGTCGCGTCGTCGGGAATCTTCTGGATCTTCGGGTCGACGATGCTTCCGTCGCAACCGGGGCCGTACGTGCGCAGCATCTCCGCTGCATGTCATCGCGAGCGAAGCGAAGCAATCCACGAACAGCAATGGATTGCTTCGTCGCTGCGCTCCTTGCAATGACAGCAGATGACCGCCCGTCGTACCGCGATCGCAGCGTTCGTCATCCTTGCCGCCGCAGCGGCGATCCTGCTGGCGATGGGCCGCAACCCGGTTTGCACCTGCGGAACGGTCGATTTGTGGGTCGGCGCCCGGGACAGCCCGAAGACCAGTCAGATGCTGATCGACTGGTACAGCCTGAGCCATATCGTGCACGGCCTGCTCTTCTATGCCGGGCTGTGGCTGGTCGCCCGGCGTGCGCCGGCCGGGTGGCGCTTTCTCATCGCGTTGTTCATCGAATCGGCGTGGGAAGTGATCGAGAACACGCCGTTCGTGATCGACCGCTATCGCGAGACAACCGCTGCGCTCGGCTACACCGGCGACAGCGTCATCAACTCGCTGTCCGACATTTTGATGATGTGTGTCGGCTTCTTTCTCGCGCGCAGGCTTCCGGTCAGGGCGTCGGTTGTCCTGCTCATCGTCCTCGAGCTTATCCCGCTGTTTGTCATTCGCGACAATCTGCTCCTGAATGTCTGGACGCTGCTGGCGCCGAACCCGGCGGTGCAAGCGTGGCAAGCGGAGGGCTAACGGCACGAATTGCCGCGCGAAGCATTGTAAGCGCAATGAAACGCGCAGCTCTCTGTTTCACCCTGGTCGCCGTCGCGGCCGTCCCCAGCGCCGCTCAGGCGGGCGAAGTGTTCGGCGGCCTTTATGTCCATGACGTCAAGACTCCGCTCGACAAGAGCGGGATCGAAGATGGGATGGACGTCATGCTTGGTTATCGCGGCGGCCGGATCGCTCACACGCCGCTGGAGCCCTACGTTTTTGGAGCGCTGAACACGGCCGGCGACACCAGCTACGCCGCGATCGGATTGTCGGCGAAGTTCGGCGACCGAATTTACATCCGGCCCGGCGTGGGAATCGCGATCCACAACGGCTCAGCCAAGAACTTCCAGGACCTCAGCAACGACAAGATCGATTTCGGCAGCCGGGTGCTGTTCGAGCCCGAGCTCGGCGTCGGCGCGCGGTTCAGCAACCGGCTGGCCGTCGAGGCGAGCTGGATCCACATGAGCCATGCCCAGTTGTTCGGGCGGCAGAACCCGGGAATCGACAATTTCGGAGTGCGACTGAACCTCGCGCTTTAGCGGCCGATCATTCCTTCGGGCTTCACGACCGCGTCGAAGCGATCTGCGTCGATCAGTCCGAGATCCAGTCCTGCTTCCTTGAGCGTCTTGCCGGTCTTGTGCGCGTGCTTGGCGATCGCCGCTGCATTATCGTAGCCGATCTCCGGAGCGAGCGCGGTCACCAGCATCAGCGAGCGGTTCATCAGCTCGGCGATGCGCTTCTCGTCGGGCTCGGCGCCGTCGAGCATCCGCTCGGTGAAGCTCTCCATTCCGGTCGCCAAGAGGTTGATCGAGCGGATCACGTTGGCGCCGATCAGCGGCTTGAACACGTTGAGCTCGAGGTGGCCCTGCATCCCGCCGACCGTGACCGCGACATGATTGCCCATCACCTGGGCCGCGACCATCGTCAGCATCTCAGCCTGAGTCGGATTGACCTTGCCCGGCATGATCGAGCTGCCCGGTTCGTTTTCCGGCAGCTTCAATTCGCCGAGACCGCAGCGCGGGCCCGAGCCGAGCAGCCGGATGTCGTTGGCGATCTTCGTCAGGGCGACCGCGATCGTGTTCAGGACACCGGACAACTCGACGAGGGTGTCGTGCGCGGCGAGCTCGACGAACTTGTTGGGAGCCGAGGTGAACGGCAGTTGCGTCAGCCGCGAGACTTCCTTCGCGAATTCCTCGGCGAAGCCCTTTGGCGCGTTGAGACCGGTGCCCACTGCGGTGCCGCCTTGCGCGAGCCGCATGAGCCGCGGAAGCACGCCCTCGACACGCGCGATGCAGTCCTCGACCTGCGCGGCGTAACCCGAAAATTCCTGCCCCAGCGTCAGAGGGGTCGCGTCCTGCAAATGCGTGCGCCCGATCTTGACGATCGAATCCCAGCGCGTCGCCTGATCCGCCAGCCGCTCGTGAATCATCCTCAGCGCAGGAAGCAGCCGCGCGTGGACGGCGCGCGCGGCGGCGATATGCATTGCCGTCGGAAAACTGTCGTTGGACGACTGGCTCTTGTTCACATGGTCGTTGGGATGGACCGGCTCCTTGCCGCCGCGCTTGCCGGCCAGGATCTCATTGGACCGCCCGGCGATCACCTCATTGGCGTTCATGTTCGACTGGGTGCCCGACCCAGTCTGCCAGATCACCAGCGGGAACTGGTTGTCGAGGTCGCCGCGAGCGACTTCTTCAGCGGCCTGCTGGATCACTTCCGCCAGCTTCGGGTCGAGCCCGCCGATGCGTGCGTTCACCCGCGCCGCAGCCTGCTTCACGAAGCCCAGCGCGTGCACGATCTCGAGCGGCATCTGTTCCCGCGGTCCAAACGGGAAATTGCCGATCGACCGCTCCGTCTGGGCGCCCCAATAGGCGTTCGCGGGGACTGCGATCGGTCCGAAGCTGTCGGACTCTGTGCGGGTGCTGCTTGCCATGATTCTCTTCAATTCGTCATTGCGAGGAGCGTTAGCGACGCGGCGATCCAGTGAGGCTGGATCGCTTCCCTACGCTCGCGATGACGCGGTCCTGTTATTTTTTGCGAGTAAAGTCCACGCTGACGACGTTGGAGCCGTCGTCCTTGGTTTCCTCGTCCGTCGCTGGCTCGTTCCCCGGAGCATCGTTCTCGGCTTCCTCATGCTCCTCGCGCGGCGCCTCGGCGGCGTCGGCGTGAAAGGTCAAGGCGAACTCGACGGCGGGGTCGTGGAACTGGGTCACCGCCGCGAACGGCACCCGCAGGGTCGCCGGAACTCCACCGAAAGATAGCCCGACCGTGAAGCCGTCGTCCTCGACCTTTAGGTCCCAGAAGCGATGCTGGATGACGATCGTCATCTCGTCGGGGAAGCGCTCGGCGAGATGTTTCGGGATCGCTACGCCGGGCGCGCGAGTCTGGAAGGTGATGTAGAAATGGTGCCCGCCCGGAAGAGCGCCTGTCTGCTCCACTTCGCCGAGCACCCGCCCGACCACAGCGCGCAGCGCGTCCTGCACGATCTCGTCGTACGGGATCAGGCTTTCGGGGGTCTCGTCGGTCATCGTGTCAAAGTGGTAACGAGCAGGTGAGCCCGGTCAAGCGGAGTCGTGACATGCCTATCGATGCCACCCAACCCTATGACGATAGCAACATCTTCGCGCGCATCCTCCGCGGCGAGATCCCCTCGACCAAAGTCTATGAAGACGAGCAAGTGCTCGCGTTCAACGACATCCATCCGCTCGCGCCGACGCACGTCCTTGTCATTCCCAAGGGCGCTTATGTGTCGTGGGACGACTTTTCGGAGAAGGCGTCCGACGAGGAAATCGCGGCGCTGGTCCGCTCGGTCGGCAAGATCGCGCGCGACGCGGGGCTGGTGAACGACGGCTATCGGCTGCTGGCGAATGTGGGGCCGAACTCAGGTCAGGAAGTGCCGCACCTCCACGTCCATATCTTCGGCGGCGGGCCGCTCGGGCCGATGCTGGCGAGATAGCGTTGGTGCTCTCAAGGGATTGCACGAGCGGCTTGAACCGTTAGGGTCGCCCGCGAAACAAAGCTCTGAGGGGAGTTTCGATGGCCACTGCAGCACAGCGACCGGGCCGCGGACGCATCAAGTCGATGGACGCGATTCTGGCGACGGCGGAAAAGAAAGCGCTGAAGCGTTCCCTCGGCGCGTTCCAGCTGACGCTGCTTGGTATTGGCGCGGTGATCGGCACCGGAATTTTCGTTCTGACCGCCACCGCCGCTCAGAAGGCTGGTCCAGGCATGATGGTCAGCTTCATCGTTGCGGGAACCGTCTGTGCGCTTGCGGCGCTCTGCTATTCCGAACTCGCGTCGATGGTTCCCGTCGCCGGGTCCGCCTACACTTACTCCTACGCAGTGATGGGGGAGTTGGTCGCCTGGCTGGTCGGCTGGGCGCTGATCCTGGAATACGCTCTAGGAGCGAGCGCCGTAGCGGTCGGCTGGTCCGGATTCATCACCGGCTTGCTGGAAAATGTCGGCGTACATTTGCCTCACGCCCTGAAGGTCGGACCGCAGATTCAGTGGGGGTTCCTCCAGGGCGGCGAGATCGGCGGGTTAATCAATTTGCCTGCCGTGATCATCGTCGGACTTGTCACCACCCTTCTCGTGATCGGCACCAAGGAAAGTGCCACCGTCAATGCGGTGCTGGTGCTGATCAAGGTGACGGCCCTGACGCTGTTCCTCATCATCACGCTGCCGATGATCAGCGGCCACGCCGGCAACTTCCACCCGTTCGCGCCGCGCGGTTGGGGCAATCCGCTGAGCTCTTCGGGAACCGGCATATTGGGCGCGGCCGCATCCATCTTCTTCGCCTACGTCGGCTTCGACGCTGTCTCTACCGCGGCCGAAGAAACGAAGAATCCGCAGCGCAACGTACCGATCGGCCTGATCGGCAGCCTGTTGATTTGCACCGTCTTCTACCTCCTTGTCGCGGGAGGTGTGGTGGGCGCGTATGGCGCGCAGCCGCTGATGGATCCGGCAACAGGTCTCGCGTTCAAGGAAGGTTCGCCTGAGCTATACGCATCGGCCGCCTGCCAGGCCGCCCATGCGCCCACCGTTTGCTCGAAGGAGGCGCTGGCGCACATCCTGCGTGAGGTGTCGAACCCGCTGTT
>JBDTON010000154.1:0-22730 GCA_039933195.1 Sphingomicrobium sp.
GCGTCGACGACGCGCTCCACGCGACCCGCGCCGCGGTCGAGGAAGGCATCGTCCCGGGCGGCGGCACTGCGCTGCTCTACGCGACTAAGGCGCTCGAGGGCCTCAAGGGCGAGAATGACGATCAGACCCGCGGCGTCGACATCGTCCGCAAGGCGCTTTTCTCGCCGGTCCGCCAGATCGCTCAGAACGCCGGCCACGACGGCGCGGTCATCTCGGGCAAGCTGCTCGAGGGCAAGGACCAGACGCTCGGCTTCAACGCGCAAACCGATAAGTATGAGAACCTCGTTCAGTCCGGCGTGATCGACCCGACCAAGGTCGTTCGCACCGCGCTTCAGGACGCGGCATCGGTCGCCGGACTGCTCATCACCACCGAGGCGGCGGTGAGCGAGCTGCCCGACGACAAGCCGTCACCGGCGATGGCCGGCGGCATGGGCGGAATGGGCGGAATGGACTTCTAAGTCCGACCCTCAGTCCGACGAATTGGAAGGGCCGGGGCGCTGCTCCGGCCCTTCTTCATTGAGCATGTTCTCGGCGTCGTTGAGCTGAGCGGATTGTTCCTGGGTCGGTGCGGGCGGCGACTGGTCGCGGCACGACGTCACGAGCACCATACTCAGGATCAGCAAGCGTTTGGTCATTGGCATCGTAGCGAAGCAGTCCAGCTGTTGTTCCTGGATAGCAGCGCGCCTGCAGCGCTTGAATGAGAGAAAAAAGGGCCGCCGGTGAGGGCGGCCCTTTCCGTAATCGCTTTGGAAGCGTGTTACTTGTTCTCGGCCGCGTTCTTCACCGCGTCCTGAGCGTTGTCGACCGCATTGCCCGCGTTCTCGACTGCGGTGCTGGCGGCGTTCAGCTCGTTGTCGGCAGCCGTAGTCGCGTTCTCGGCGGCGGCGTTGACGTCCAGGCTCGCCGAGTTCTCGACCGCAGTCTCGTTCGCGGCATTGTTGTCGGCGGCCTTGTTGCACGCGGCCAGGCCGAGCGCGAGGACCGCAACGGTCACAGCAACTTTCTTCATGATCGCTCCACTCCCTTAAGAATGCCCGTGGGTGGGCATCGGTCTCGGCCTGTTCGCGCGAGTCGCTCAGGCCAAGCCAGCGGCCATAGCTGCAATCCCTACCAGCAGACAAGGGATTATTCTTCCTAGCGTATTTGACCATATAAAGATATCTTTATATCGTTATGCCAGTGACCGCAGTTCTCCCGCTCGCCGATCGTTTGCAGGCGCTTGCCGATCCGACCCGGCTGCGGATCCTGGCGCTGTTGCGGATCATGGAGCTGTCGGTGGGCGAGCTTGCGCAGGTGCTCGGGCAAAGCCAGCCGCGCGTGTCCCGCCACCTAAAGATCCTTGCCGACGCGGGTGTGCTGGAGCGGCGCAAGGAAGGCAGCTGGGTCTTTCTGACGCTCGCCGACGCCGATCGGGTCGAGCCGATGTTCGCGTTGGTTGACGCCTGGTCGGATTCGCCAACCCAGGCGCTTTTCGGATCGGATGCGGCGCGGATCGAAACGGTTCGTGCCGAGCGCGCCGCAGCGGCGAATCGATATTTCACCGGCCATGCTGAGGTCTGGGACCAGATTCGTTCGCTCCATGTCGCCGAAAGCGAAGTCGAACGCGCAATCGACCGCGCCTTGGGCAGACGGAGCCTCGGCCGTTTCGTGGATATTGGAACCGGCACCGGCCGGATGATCGAGCTGTTCGGACCAAAGGCGACCGACTCGATCGGCATCGATCGGTCTTCCGAGATGCTTCGGCTCGCCCGGGTCAAGCTCGAGGCGGCCGGGATCCATTCGAGCCTCCGCCAGGGCGACATGTATGCGCTTCCGCTGGCCGACCGTTCCGCCGACAGCGTGATCATCCACCAGGTGCTGCATTATGCCCACTCGCCGGCGGTGGCGATTGGTGAGGCGGCCCGCGTGCTCACGCCGGGAGGCACGTTGCTGGTCGTCGACTTCGCTGCCCACGGCCGCGAGGAACTGCGCGAGCGCGACGCGCACATCCGCCTCGGCTTCGAAGATGACGTGATGGCCGGCTGGTTCGCTGCGGCCGGTCTGGACGTCGACCTCGTGCAGCATCTCAGGGGCGGCGAACTCACCGTGACGCTTTGGCGCGGTGTGAAGGCAGCAGTGCCGCAGCGGAGGGCCGCGTGAACGCCTTAGAGTCGCTGGGCCGGCATCTGCCCTTGTTCGCCGAGGCTCGGGGCGACATTCAGGTGAGCTTCGAGTTCTTCCCGCCCAAGACGGAGCGCATGGAGCAGATGCTGTGGGAGTCGATCAAGACTCTCGAGCCGCTGCGCCCGCGCTTCGTTTCCGTCACGTACGGGGCCGGCGGATCCACACGCGAGCGCACACATGCGACGGTGGAGCGGATCCTCAAAGAGACTCCCCTGACGCCGGCGGCACACCTCACCTGCGTCGGTGCAAGTCGCGATGAAATCGACGCGATTGCGCGCGATTATTGGCAGCTTGGGGTGCGCAACATCGTCGCATTGCGAGGCGATCCGCCTGAGCCCGGGTCGAAATATGTGCCGCATCCGGAGGGTTATCGTGATTCTGTCGACCTCGTCGCCGGGCTGAAGCGCGTTGCGCCGTTCGACATTTCGGTGGCGGCTTATCCTGAGGTGCACCCGGACTCGTCGTCGCGCGCGTTCGATCTCGAGAATCTCAGGCGCAAGGTCGATGCTGGTGCCGACCGTGCGATCACGCAGTTCTTCTTCTCCGCGGATTCCTTCTTTCGGTTCCGCGACGAAGCGGCCGCAGCAGGGATCGACGCGGAAATCGTGCCCGGCATCCTGCCGGTCTCGAATGTCGCGACGACACGGCGTTTCGCCCAGACCTGCGGGGCAACCATCCCGCAGTGGCTCGATCAGCTCTTCGAAGGCCTCGACGACCTGCCGGCGGCACGACAGCTGATCGCTGCGACCGTTTCTGCCGAACTGTGCGGTCAGCTTTACGCCGGCGGCGTGCGCCACTTTCATTTCTACACCCTCAACCGGGCGGAGCTCAGCTACGCCATCTGCCATCTCCTCGGAGTGAGAGCGAAACCATGAGCGCAGCGCAGTCACTGAGGGCGGAATCCGCGAAGCGTATCCTGATTAAGGATGGCGCCTACGGCACGCTCATTCAGCAGCACCGGCTGCAGAGCGGCGATTATTGCGGCGGGCTTGATCTCATCAAGGACCAGCGCGGCAACAACGACCTGCTGAACATCACCAGGCCCGAACTCGTGCGGTCGATCTGCGCAAGCTTCGCCGAGGCAGGCGCGGACCTGCTTGCGACCAATACCTTCAACGCCAACGCCATCAGCCAGGCGGATTACGGGGCGGAAGAGCTGGTGCGGCAGATCAATCGCGCAGCGGCCGAGATCACGCGCGAGGTCGCCGATCGTTACGCCGCCAGGGACGGCAGGCCGCGCTGGGTGGCTGGCGCGCTCGGCCCGACGAACAAGACTTTGTCGCTGTCGCCCGACGTCAACGACCCCGCCTTTCGCGAGGTTGATTTCGACGGGGTAAAGGGCGTCTATCGCGAGCAGATCGATGCGCTCGTCGCGGGCGGCGTCGATTTCATCCTGATTGAAACGATCTTCGACACTCTGAATGCGAAGGCGGCGATCATGGCCGCGCTCGAGGCAGAACAGGCACTGGGGCGCGAGCTCCCGTTAATGATCTCGATGACCCTGACCGACCTTTCCGGCCGAAATCTTTCCGGCCACACCGTGGAGGCGTTCTGGGCGTCCGTGCGGCACGCGAAACCGGTTACCATTGGGCTCAACTGCTCGTTCGGAGCAGCGCAGTTGCGGCCGCATCTTGCCGCGCTAGCCACGGTCGCCGACACTCTGGTGATGGCCTATCCGAACGCGGGGCTTCCCAACGAATTCGGCGAATATGACGAAGCGGCCGCCGAGACCGCGGCGCAGGTGCGCGAGTGGATCGAAAGCGGGCTCGTCAATGTGGTTGGCGGCTGTTGCGGGACGACTCCCCTGCACATTGCCGCAATTGCCGGGGCGGCGCGTGATTGCACGCCGCGCGCCGTCCCGGCAGCACGCGACGGAACCCTGCTCGCCGGGCTCGAGCCGATGCTGATCGCCGCCTGAAATGGAACTGAAGAAGGTCGAGCAAGCGGGCGCAGGCGCGCGCTTCGTCAATATCGGCGAGCGCTGCAACGTCACTGGCTCGGCACGCTTCAAGAAGCTGATCCTTGCTGGCGACTATGATGCGGCGGTCGAGGTCGCTCGCGACCAGGTCGAAAACGGAGCGCAGATTCTCGACGTCAACATGGACGAGGCTTTGCTCGACAGTGAGCAGGCCATGACGGTGTTCCTTAAGCGCATCAGCGCGGAGCCCGACATCGCGCGCATTCCCGTGATGGTCGACAGCTCGAAATGGAGCGTTATCGAAGCCGGTCTCAAATGCGTATCGGGCAAGCCGATCGTCAACTCGATCAGCATGAAGGAAGGCGAGGGGCCGTTCCTCGAGCTCGCACGCAAGTGTCGGGCTTACGGCTCCGCGGTCGTCGTGATGGCGTTCGACGAGGTCGGGCAGGCGGACACCGCCGAGCGCAAGGTTTCGATCTGTGAGCGCGCCTACAAGCTCCTAACCGCGGACGGGACCGATCCGAACGACATCATCTTCGACCCGAACATCTTCGCGGTTGCCACCGGCATCGACGAGCACCGCCGCTACGCGCTCGATTTTATCGAGGCCGTGCGCGAGATCCGCGCACGATGTCCCGGCACGCACATTTCGGGCGGTCTTTCGAACCTCAGCTTCTCGTTCCGCGGCAACGAGCCGGTGCGGCGCGCGATGCACAGCATCTTCCTCTACCACGCGATTCCGGCGGGCATGGACATGGGCATCGTCAATGCCGGTCAGCTCGACGTGTATGATGTAATAGATCCCGAGCTGCGCGAAGCCTGCGAGGACGTGATCCTCGACCGCCGCGACGACGCGACGGAGCGGCTCGTGACGCTGGCCGAGAAGTTTCGGGGAACCGACGAAGCAGCCGAGAAGGCGTTGGCCGAATGGCGGTCGCTGCCCGTCGGCGAACGGCTCTCTTATGCGCTGGTCAAGGGCATCGACGCGCATATCGTCGACGACACCGAGGAAGCCCGCCAGCAGTTCGCCAGGCCGATCCAAGTGATCGAAGGCCCGCTGATGGACGGGATGAACATCGTGGGCGACCTGTTCGGAAGCGGAAAGATGTTCCTGCCGCAGGTGGTGAAGTCGGCACGCGTAATGAAGCGCGCCGTCGCCCATCTCATCCCCTTCATCGAAAAGGAAAAAGAAGCGACCGGCGCAACGCAGGGCAAAGGCCGGATCGTAATGGCGACGGTCAAAGGCGACGTACACGACATCGGCAAGAACATCGTCGGAGTGGTCTTGCAGTGCAACGGCTTCGAGGTGATCGATCTCGGCGTGATGGTGCCGTGGCAGGACATTCTGAAGGCCGCGAACGAAAATCAGGCGGACATGATCGGCCTTTCCGGCCTGATCACGCCGTCGCTCGACGAGATGGTGATGGTCGCGGGGGAGATGCAGCGGCTGGGCATCAAGACGCCGCTACTGATCGGCGGGGCGACCACGAGCAAGGCGCATACGGCGCTGCGCATTGATCCGGCCTATGAAGGGCCCGTGATTCACGTGCTCGATGCCAGCCGCGCCGTGGGTGTCGCATCGTCGCTCGTTTCGGATACGCAGCGTGAGCCGCTGCTCGCGACCACCGCCGACGATTACGACAAGCTCAGGAAGTCACGCGAACGCAGCGGCCACAGCGAGCTCTCGACGCTCGCGGAAGCGCGCGCCAACGCACACCCCTTCGATCCATCGGGACAGGCGCCTGCGCCGCAATATCCGGGGCTGCACCATTTCGGCGAATGGCCGCTCAAGGATTTGAAAGCGTCGATTGACTGGACTCCGTTCTTCCGGGCGTGGGAGCTGGCCGGTACCTATCCAGCGATCCTCGAGGACCCGGTGGTCGGGGAGAGCGCGAGCGCCTTGTTCAAGGATGCGCAGGCGATGCTCGATCAGATCATTGCCGAGCGGTGGGTCACCCCCAAGGCCACCATTGGCCTGTGGCGCTGCAAGCGCGACGGCGACGACGTGCTCGTGCTCGCCGGCAACGACTGGACCCGACTCCCCTTCCTTCGTCAGCAGGTGAAGAAGCGTGAGGGCCGGCCGAACATGTGCCTCGCCGACTTCATCAATCCCGAAGGCGACGACTGGATCGGCGGCTTCGCCGTGGGCATCCACGGGCTCGAGCCGCACCTCGAACGGTTCAAGCAAGCGAACGACGATTATTCGGACATTCTGTTGAAGGCGCTCGCGGACCGGCTGGCGGAAAGCTTCGCCGAAGTGCTCCACGCCGAGGTTCGCAACCGCATCTGGGGGTATGCCGACGAACACCTCTCGAACCAGCAGCTGATCCGGGAGAAGTATCACGGCATCAGACCCGCGCCGGGCTATCCGGCCTGTCCCGATCACAGCCTGAAGCCGGTGCTATTCGACATGCTCGGGAGCAAACCGGGCGAGGTCACGCTGACCGAAAATTTCGCAATGCTGCCGACGTCGGCGGTGTCGGGCTTTTACTTCGGCCACCGCGACAGCCAGTATTTCGGCGTAGCGAGAATCGGCCGCGATCAGCTGGAGGAGTATGCACAGCGCCGGGACGTAACGATCGAATGCGCCGAGCGCTGGCTGCGGCCGAATTTGGATTGAACCGCAACAGCCATTGTGAGCACAGCGGAGCACCGATGCTCCGCCGCCTGCTGATCCTGCTAGCACTCCTGTTGATTCCGGCACTCGCGGAGGCGCGCGGGATCGAGCCGGAGCTGGTTGCCGAAGGACCCGCGCCGCGCGGTGGAGAGGTCGAACTCGCAATCCACATGCGCCCGGCTGCGGGCTGGCACGGTTACTGGCTCAATCCTGGTGATGCCGGCCTGCCGATGGACGTGAACTGGCAGCTTCCGCGAGGCTTCTCGGCGGGACCCTTGCGCTATCCGGTCCCAAGCCGGCTCACCGTTGCCGGCCTCATGAACTACGTTTACCAGCGCGATTATGCCGTACTCGTGCGGCTGAAGGTTCCGGCCGACGCGCGCGGAACAGTTCCGATCCGCCTCGACGCCCACTGGCTCGCGTGCACCGACAAGATCTGCGTGCCCGAGCACGGGCAACTCGCGCTCGATTTGCCCGTCGGCATTGGAACCCCGAACCGGGCGCAATTCGACAATTGGCGCCGTGCCTTGCCCCAGCCACTGGCGACGGTTGGCCATTTTGAAGCCGTCGGCGACACCTTGCGCGTCGCCATTCCGCTCCCGGCCAGCGTTAGCGTCGGCGACCCCTACGTCTTCCCCGTCACCGACAAGGTGGTCGATTACGAGGCGAAGCAGGGCTTCCGCCGCTCGGGCGACATGCTCATTGCGGAGCTCAAGCGCACGGGGGCGGCGGGGGCGCAATTCGCTGGCGTGCTGGCGCTGGGCGACGGTCGCGGGCTCGAGTTTCGCGCGGTGCCCGGAGCTGTGCCGGACGCTGGAATGCCGATCGGCGGCCTCGGCGCGAACGCCATACTGTGGGCGGTGCTTGGCGCACTCGCCGGCGGCATCCTGCTCAACCTCATGCCGTGCGTCTTCCCGATCCTCGCGCTGAAGACCTTGCACCTTTCGCGCGCCGGGAGCGGTGCGACGCACGCCCGGTCCGACGCGCTCGCCTACACGGCGGGCGCGGTGGTTGGCACCGGCGCACTCGGCGCAGTCCTGTTGGCACTGCGGGCTGCGGGTTCCGCTGCGGGCTGGGCTTTCCAGCTACAGGACCCGCGAACGATCATGCTGCTGCTTCTGCTGGCAGTCGCGATCACCGCCAACCTGCTGCGCGTCTTCGAATTGCCGACGCTCGGCGGATCGGCGCAGCCGGCGGGGAGCTTCGGCACCGGCGCGCTCGCCGCGTTCGTCGCGACACCGTGCGCGGGGCCGTTTCTCGGCGCGGCGTTGGGGACGGCCTTGCTGCTCCCGTTGGCGGGCGCGGTGCTGGTGTTCGCCGTGCTCGGCTTCGGTCTCGCGCTTCCGTTCCTGATCATCGCCTTCGTCCCGCCGATCAGGAGGATGCTGCCCAAGCCCGGCGCTTGGATGGCGCGGCTGCAGCGCTTCCTGGCGATCCCGATGGCGGCGAGTGCCGTTGCGGCCTTGTGGTTGCTGTACAGGCTGGGCGGGGAAGCGTTGCTCCTCGATGGAATTATCGCTGCGTGCTTACTCTTCGGCGCATTGCTCTGCTTCGCTCGCCCTGAACGCGTTCAGAAGATCTGGGGTTGGTTGATGGTAGCGACGTTGGTCGTATTCCTGACTCCCTTGCTAACGAAGGCAACGGACCGAAGTGCGATGTCGTCTCGCGTGCCCGCTGGTGCTCAATCCTGGAGCGAGGCGCGGGTCGCAAGCTACGTCCAACAGCGCAAACCCATGTTCGTCTATTTCACCGCCGATTGGTGTCTGACGTGCAAGGTCAACGAAGCCGCGGCGATCGATCGCGACGAGGTCCGCAACGCCTTCAAGAAGGCAGGTGTGAAGGTGCTCGCAGGCGATTGGACCAATGGCGATCCGGCGATCACCCGCTTTCTCGAAGGCCGCGGCCGGGCGGGCGTGCCGTTTTACCTGTGGTATGCGCCGGACAAGGCGCCAGAGGAGCTTCCGCAGGTGCTGACGCCGGCGATGCTTATTTCCCGCGCTCAGCAGGTGAAGTGATAAGCGGGCGCGCCCACACCTTCTTTCCCGCGACCCACGTTTCCAGAACCTGCGTGCGCGCCAGCTCCTGCGCGTTCACCTTCGTCGGGTCGCGGTCGATCAGGATGAAGTCGGCCCATTTGCCCGGCTCCAAAGCGCCGATCCTGTCCTCGGCAAAGCCGGCATAAGCGCCGCCGCGGGTGAAGGCGTCGAGCGCCTGTTCGAACGTCAGCCGCTCCGATGGAATCCAGCCGCCCGGCGGCTCGCCGTTGATGTCCTGGCGGCTGACTGCGGCCGACAGGCCGGGGAAGGGGTTAGGCGATTCGACCGGGAAGTCGCTTCCGAAGGCCAGCTTCGCCCCGGTTTTCAGCACCGTCTGCCACGCGTAGGCGCCCGTGAGGCGGTTCGGTCCAAGCCGTTTCTCCGCCATCAGGCGGTCGCTCGTCTGGTGAGTCGGCTGCATCGAGGCGATGATTCCGGCAGGGGCAAGGCGCGGAATGTCGGCGGGATCGACGATCTGGAAATGTTCGATCCGCCAGCGCCGGTCGCGGCCGTATTTGCGCGAAAGTTCCTCGTAGACGGCGATGGCCTGAGCATTGGCCGCATCGCCGATCGCGTGCGTCGCAACCTGAAAGCCGTGCGACGCCGCGGTGCCAGCCAGCGACAACAGCTCCGCGTCGGAATGGAATTGCAGCCCGCGGGTGTCGGGCTTGTCCGCATAGGGCTGCTTGAGCCACGCCCCGCGGGAGCCGAGCGCGCCGTCAGCGAACAACTTGACGCCGACAGCGCGGAGCCGGTCATTGTAGAGCCACGGCGTCGGACGCGGCACGGCCTTCATCGATTCAGTCCCGAGCAGGTAGCTGATCAGCCGCACGTTTAGACGGCCGGCTTTTCCTGCGCGGCGGAAAGCCTCCCAATCGGCGACAGAGGTGCTCATGGAGCCCGCCCCCGTCACGCCGAAACCAAGCAAAATCTCCTGTGCCTTCGCGAGCGCCTGGTCGAGCTCGGCTGGGGTTGCCGCTGGAACCGCCTTGTCGATGAGCTGGCGCGCCGCATCCACGAATAGCCCGTTTTCCATTCGCCCGCCGGCCGGGACAGGCGTTTGCGGCGTCACGCCGGCCGCTTTCATGGCGGCGCTGTTGACGACCACACCGTGGCCGTCCACGCGCTCCAGCACGACTGGCACATCATCAACGACTTCATCGAGGTCGGCCGCAGTGGGGAAGCGCTTTTCCGGCCACAACTCCTGATTCCAGCCGAAGCCGATGATCCACCGAGCATCGGGATGCGCCGCCGCATAAGTCCTCAGGCGCTGCTTGAGTCCATCGAGCGAGTTGGTGCCGACGAGGTCGAGGCGCAGCGCGGCGAAGCCGAGATCGGTCACATGTCCGTGGGCGTCAATCAAGCCGGGCAGCATCGTGCGACCCCCGCCGTCCACGACCTTCCCCTTTACGCCGACGTCGTCGGCCGGGCCGAGCGTACGGATGACTTTGCCGTCCTCGCCGATCAGCAATCCCGTAAAATGCTGCAGCCGTCCGTCCACGGCGACCTGCAGGCCGTTGACGTTGGACACGAGAGTATCAGCGACGGCGGGCGAGGCGAGCAGCGCTGCGGCGAGCGCGAAAAGCGGCTTGTTCATGGGCGCCGCATAGCATTGTCCGCCGCCAAGTGAACGGCTACCCACCCGGCAGATGCTTGAACCGCCCACCGTCGACGACATCCGGGCCGCCGCCGAGCGGATCAAGGGCGCGGTGATCCGCACTCCGATGCTGATGAGCCGGACCTTCTCCGAGATTATCGGCGCGGAAGTGTGGCTGAAGTTCGAGAATCTTCAGTTCACCGCCGCCTACAAGGAGCGCGGGGCGCTCAACAAATTGCTCCAGCTGACACCGGAGGAGCGAGCACGCGGAGTGATCGCGGCGTCCGCCGGCAATCACGCGCAAGCCGTTGCTTATCACGCGAAGCGCCTCGGCATTCCCGCGGTGATCGTCATGCCCGCGCCCACTCCCACGGTGAAAGTTACGCAAACCGCGGGCCATGGCGCGCAAGTCGTCCTTCACGGCGACATGTTCGACGATGCCTACGCAAAGGCGCGCGAACTCACGTTGGAAAAAGGCTACGTGTTCGTCCATCCGTTCGACGACCCTGATATCATCGCGGGCGCCGGAACGCTCGGACTCGAAATGCTCGAGGACGCGCCTGACCTCGACACGATCGTGGTCCCCATCGGGGGTGGCGGGCTGATGTCGGGAATCTCCATCGCCGCGCGCGCGATCAAGCCGGACATCGAGCTGATCGGGGTTGAGGCGGAGCTATATCCCTCGATGAAGTGCGCGATCGAAGGCTGTCACATGCCCCTGGGCGGCGACACGCTTGCCGAGGGCATCGCGGTCAAGCAGCCGGGGGAGCTGACCTCGCGGATCCTCGCCAAGCTCGCCAGCGAGGTGGTGCTCGTGTCCGAGCGCGACATCGAGCGCGCCGTCGCCATGCTGGTCGGCATCGAAAAGACTGTGGTTGAGGGTGCCGGCGCGGCGGGCGTCGCGGCGATGCTCTCCGACCGGGAGCGTTTCGCCGGCAAGAAGGTGGCGACCGTGCTGTGCGGCGGAAACATCGACACGCATTTGCTCGCCAATGTGTTGGTTCGCGATCTGGTGCGGCAGGGGCGGATCGCGCGGCTTCACGTCGCGGCGCAGGATCAGCCGGGCGCGCTCGCGGCGATCACCGCCAAGGTTTTCGAAGCCGGGGTCAATGTCATCGAAATCAACCACAGCCGGATCTTCACGCGGCTTCCGGCCAAGGACACGATGATCGAGGTCGAATGCGAAGCGCGCGATGCGGCCTCGATCGACGATGTCGTGGCGCGGCTCGAAGCCGCGGGATTTCGCGTCGAGCGTGCCTCGCTCGACTAACCAATGTCCCTGCGTGAGACACCCCACCACCCTCAGTTGAAATTTGACGCGACCAAAGCCTTTTCTTCGGCGTTTACCAGCCGCATAAAGAGTGACGTAACCATTTGAGTGAGGACCGCGGGTGAGCGCACCCTTCCGCTTCCCGAAATTCTTCGTCACCAACCCGAGCCCGTGCCCGTATCTGCCGGGCAAGGTCGAGCGGAAGGTTTTCACGGAGCTTAACGGCCGCCACGCCGGCGAATTGAATGAGGCGCTCGGCCGAATTGGATTTCGCCGGAGCCAGTCGGTTGCGTACCGACCCAGCTGCATCGATTGCTCCGCCTGTGTTTCGGTCCGGGTGCTCGCCGCCGAGTTCGAAGCCAATGCGACCCAGCGCAAGATGTTGCGCCGCCATGCCGACCTCGAGGTCAGCGCCTGCAAGCCATGGACGACGGAAGAGCAATATGAGCTGCTGCGTCGCTATCTCGCCGTGCGCCACCCGGGTGGCGGAATGGCCGATATGGATGAGGGCGATTTCTCCGACATGGTCGAGCAGACTCCGGTCCGCACCTATGTCATCGAATATCGCGAGCCAGCCAAAAGGGGCCGTCCCGGCCGGCTGGTCGGGGCTTGCCTGTCGGACCAGCAGACCGACGGCCTCAGCATGATCTACAGCTTCTTCGACGTCGGGCCCGATTCACGTAAGGGGCTGGGCACCTACATCATCCTCGACCACATCGTTCGCGCCGCGCGCGCCGGGCTGCCGTACGTCTATCTCGGCTATTGGGTCCAGGGCTCGCCCCGCATGGACTACAAGACCAGCTTCCGTCCGCTCGAGCGGCTCGGCCGCGACGGCTGGCGGCGCATGGACGAGCTTGAGCTGGAGCCCGAAGGAAACGAGCCGCTGACGCTCCCGACCCGGCGCATCCGCCACCGCTTGTTGATCGACGCGTAAAAAAAGGCGGAGCGCTGAACGCCCGCCTTCCTCCTAGCTGAACTGAAACGAGCTTAAGCGACCGCGGCTTGCGGCTCGGGCACGCTCGCCTCTTCCTCGTCGCGCAGCACGTAGCCGCGTCCCAGGCGCGCCAACATCCTAGGCGTCACGGTCCTTATTTCGGGATCGCGAAGACGTCGCTCAGCGGCCTTGCTTCCGGAAGGATGTAGACCATGCCGTTGGTCTGCTTGAGCAGAGGCCGGACGACGTTGTCGAAGAAGGTCGCCGGAACGTTGATGCACCCGTAGGTGATGCGGTTGTCGCTCGAGGTCGGCGAGGTCAGGCGCTGCAACCGATGGTCGCCAACATTGCCGCGCACCACGCGATGAAGCGAGACGGCATTGGCATAGTCGATCCACACTATGTCTTGCGGACCGAGGTCATTGCCGAGCGCCGCGACGAAGCGGCCGGCGGGCGTGGTGCGATCGCCAGGCGCTATGTCCGCCAGCCTGCGATCGCCGATTCCGGGCCGCGATGCGTCGCCTCGCGCAAGACCGACCAATATTGGCGCCGAGCCAAGCGGCGCGCCGTCGGCGCTGAATGCGAAGACTCGGGCGCCGATCTTGTCGACGATCAGGAATGGCAACTCGAGATTGTCGCCGCTCGCAACGACCCAATCGGCGACCTCGCGGGCCGCCGCGGAAGCCTTCGCATCGGCGAATTTCGGGCGCGGCGCACGCACGCCCACGGGAGATGCCGCCTTGCCAGTCGCGTCGGGCGGGGACAGAGCAGAGTTCGCCGCCTTCCCCGCGATCGGTGCGGCAACGAGCAAGCCCAGGCAGGCGACGAAAACTTTCGTCGCTGCGGTCGCCATGCTCAGCTGGGGAATCACCGAATCTCTCCTGTCCAGGCGTCGCCCGACGCGCTCGATCAATATCTGGCTTGCTTCCGCGGGTGAGGGATTGGCTTGCGTGCCTTGACTATTTCTTCGGCGCGGGTCGGGGCCTGCGGGACGGTTTGCGGTACCGCTTCGACGGGCACCGGTGCCAGCTGCTCGGCGGGGACGTTCACACCGTTGCCGATCACCGTCAGCGCTAAGCCGACCGGCGCGGCGATGGTCGGCGCCCACCAGGCCGGGATCGTGTCAACAGTCGTCCCGCTGGTCGGGGGCGTGACCCCGGGGATCGGGGTCGGGCTTGGGATCGGTGTGGCGACGATCGAGCCCGTCGTTCTGAAGGTCGAGGCGCAGCAGGAGCCGGCCAGCGCATATTGGTCGGCGTTGGCGCCTCCCAACGTGTAGCCCGCGTAGGTGATCCCGACGTTGCTGCCGATCGCACTATTGTCGAAGGTCGCGGTTGCGTTCGGCCCGGCGACCAACGTGACCCCGTTCGGCACGCCCGATGTGGGGGTCGTATTAAATCCCGACAGGACGGCGGTCGTGGTCCCGTCGAACACCTTGTTCGCATCCGGGAACAACAACATCCGCTGAGTCAAAGCGGCACCTTCGGTCAAGACGAACTTGGTCGAGAAATCGGTCGGTGCCGAATAAGAGACCGGATTGTAATTGATCGTCACCGGCGCGACCGTGACCGTCGTCGGCGGAGCGAGCGGGGCAAAGATCAATGTCCCGCCTCCGACTCCGGGACCGCGCCCCGAAGATCCCGCAATCAGCGTAAGACCGACCGGCAAGCCCAGGCTCTCGGCCGGAATCGTGCTGCCGCGGGTCAAGGTCATCTTGGCATTGATGTGGATATCGCGCCCCGCGCACAGCGCGATATTGCCGTCGGTTGTCGTGATCGCAAAGAACACGTTCACGTCCTGGCCGGCGTTGAGCAGGATGCTGCCATTGGTCGTTGTCACTGGCGCATTGACGTTCACGTCGCGGCCGCAGCAAGCGACAAGGTTGCCGTTGGTGGCGGTAATTGCCGCGTTGATGTTGACGTCGCGCAACGCGTTGAGAGTCAAGGTCGTCGGCGTTCCCGATGCCGTCCATGCCACCGCGTCGTTGACAACGATGTCGCCGTTGCCTCCGGTGTTGTCGCTGGCCGATGCGAGCGTGCTGATCGTGACGTTCGTCGTCACCAGCTGCGCAGATAGCGTGGCGCCGGAAATGTCGCCCCCTGCACCGATAATGTAATCCTTAGGATCGATCAGCCAGGTGCCGTTGGTGCCAAGCGGCGCGTCGGTGGTGATTCGGACGCTGTTGGCGACCTTGACGGTGGCCGCGGAGGTTTCAATGGATCCGCCATTGCCGCCGCTCGGCGCGCTCGCATCGAGTACCCCGGCCACGTTTATCGTTCCGCTCTGCATATCGCCGAGCAGCTTGATTTCGCCGTTGCGGTTGTCGAGCGTTCGCGCTTCGATCACGCCGCTGTTGTTGACTGCGGTTCGCAGCAACTGCCCCGCCCCCTGGGCGGTCATCAGCACGCGACCGCCATTGGCGCGCAGCACGCCGCCGTTTTGAACCAAAGCGTTGACCGCGCCCTGGTCGATGGCGACGTTGAGCAATCCGTCACCGGCGACGTCGAGCGTCATGGCGGTTCCGGCGGCGAGCGCGACGGTGCCCATGTTGGCCTGAATCAGGCCTTCATTGCTGACACTCGCGCCGAGCAATGCGACATAGCCCCCGTCGGCGTTGATCGTTCCCTGGTTAAGCACCGCGGCCCGGCTCGACCCTGAGAATCTATACCGTCCGGCCATCAAATCGGCGTCGGTCAGATTGAGTGTCGAGGCGACGAGCCCGCCGACGTTGACCTGCGCCGTCCTGCCGAACAGCACGCCATTGGGGTTGATCAAAAATACCTTGCCGTTGGCCGAAAGCGTCCCGAAGATCGTCGAGGCATTGCCGCCGACGACGCGGTTGAGCGCGACGGAATTGCTGTTGGGCTGGACGAAAACGACCGAATTGCCCTGCGCGATGTTGAAGCTCTGCCAGTTGATCGCCGTATTCTGGCTCGACTGATTGATCGTCACCGATGCGGCATTTCCCGAAATGGTTGCCTGGCCGGCAGTGACCACGCCGTTGGCTGGCAGGCTTTGCGCGTGGGCCGCGGAGGCGAGTCCGAATGAACCCGCCAATCCGCATAGAGCGAGACGCGCGAAGCCGGCAAAAGCGGTCGATGCGAACAGCGTTTGCTCGCTCGACGCATTGGCGCTCAAATTGCGGAATGGGCTCATGGCGAAAATCCTTTACTCGGAGACGGTCACAAATATTCGGTTCCTACACCGCGATCAGAAGAGCTTCGCGATCCGGAACCAGAAGTGGCCGTCGCCATCGTCGTATAAGGTCGATGGCCGGTCGCCGAGCTTGTGGGCGTAGAAGGCCTGGGCGAGGAAATTATTCGGTGCGGTCCAGTTGACGCCCGCTCCGATGCCGCTGCGATGGACGACGTTTGGTCCGGTGAACCACGGATTCTTGGCCAAGCGGACAGCGCCGACATCGACGAAGCCGACCAATTGGAGCCGCCCCGGCATAGCGAACTGCGGCAGCAACACCCGTGTTTCGGCGGTCGCGAGATAGCCTTCGTCGCCATAGGCCTCGCCTTCGGGATAAGCGCGAACCGCGTAAGGACCGCCGAGCTCCATCTTTTCGGAGCTGTCGAGATTCTTGGAGGCGATTTGGCCACGCACGGCGGCGTACAAGGACAGCGGGCCGGCAATATTTTGTTCGCGCGCGAAGCTCGCCTGAAGCTTGCCGTAGCTACCGCTGCTGCGCGCCGTCGCGCGATCGATGGCGCGGTCCGCGGCCGAGCGGATGTCAAGCTCGCCGAGCGACGTCCCGATCGAATAGACGGTCGAACCGCCGCCGCCGAAGCTGTCGAGATAATTGCCGCTAAGACCCGTGCTCAGAACATTGATGCGGCGGTGGGTCGCAGTGTCGGCGGCGCCCAATCTGTCTTCGAAGAACTTGGCTTCGACCGCACCAAGCGCGTAAAGATTGGCGGCGCGCGACCGGACCAGCGGGTAGCTGTCGAAGAGGCTGACGACATCGGCCTTTCCGTCGGCCTCGAGGCTCTTGAATTCGCGGCCAAGCTCATAGCGGACATGCGAATAGGCGATGCCGATGGTCGAGACTCCGACCAGCATCTGGTAAGCCGCGCGGCCATAGGCTAGGCCCGAGGTCGAGGCCAAGGCGCGCACGCTGAGCATGTCGCCGTGTCCGGTCGGGTTGTTGAGATTCAGCGATCCGCCGAAGCGAAAGGCCCCGGTGAAGCGGTTGCCGCCATTATCGGCCTCGACACTGCCGCTGATGCGGCGACTTGGATCGATGTGGACGGTAAGGTTGGTGGTGCCGACCGCTTCGCCCGGGCTGAGGGTCGAGCCAATGACCACCCCGGGGATGTCGGACAGCAAGAGCAAGCGGCGCACGAGCGGCGCGGTGGCAACGATGTCGCCAGGGTCGAGGCCGTCAAACACGCCCCTTGCGACGCCATCGCGAAGGTTGGTGCGGTTGTTCAGGTCAAGTTTGCCGTAGCGCCCCTCGATCACGGCGATGGTCACGGCGCCCGCATTGATATCCTGCGGTGGAAGATAGGCCTGCGCCAGGAAATAGCCGCGCGCATTGTAATAAGCGGAGATATTCGCCGCGAATTGCCGCAGCTGCCGCAGATTGAATTTCCCTCCCGCTCGAAAGCCGCTGGTGGCAACCAGCTCGGCCTCTGGAAAGATCGTCTGCCCGGTGACCCGGAGCGAAGTGACGCGGATGCTGACGCCGGCTGGGCCGCCGTCGGGCTGAACTGCTGGCCGTTCGACGCGGATTTCGGGAAAGCGTTTTTCCGGTGCCGGTGGCGGCGGGATCTGCTGAATCTGCGTACCGGCGTCGATCGCCGGCTGCGCGTTTACAGCTCGGGCAACGACCATGATTGCGAACGCGACGGCGCTTCGTTTCAACATTCACTGCCTCCAAGATCGTCGCGCGTCATGGAACTGCCCAGCCGCAGAAAATGGATCTACAAAGCAACAAAGATTGAGAACACAGCCAATACCGATAAATCTAAGCTCTGATGATCCGCATAGTACCAAGTAACTTCATAACAAATAATTGATAATAATGAACAAACTATTACGCGTTCTGCCAAGTTAATTTGTGAAACTAAACAAACAGCGATTGTAATACAATTGTATATAATACAAAACGGAACTTGTTACTAACATGATTGTTCCACAATGGAGAAAATTGTGCATTTTCCCATTATTATTGATCTACACTAGCTAGTTACCAACACTTCCTTAATAGTGCATTTTGTGGACTATTTGTCGCCATAAACTTGATTTATGTTTAGATTGTACTGAAAGACAAAGGTTTAAATCCGGAATGTCCATAATAAGATCCCGAGAATTGCGACCATTACGGAGAAACTTCGGCAATACGGCTCAACCGGCACGTTGGTTGGGCTGGTCAGCGCGAGTGGTTGCACGTCGAGCGACAACCGTTGCCATTAGGGCGAGGTCGTCCTGGGTTCGAAGGTGTGAGCCGTTATCGCTTTCAGATTGCACCGCAGCGAACCTTAAGCGGCGAAGCTTCAAGCGTCCGCTTTTCCACGCAAAGCGGACATTGACCAAAAAAAAAGGCGAGGCGCCGAAACGCCCCGCCTTCTCCTTTTTACCCCCAGGTAACTTTTAAGCGACCGCGGCCTGCGGCTCGGGCACGCTCGTCTCTTCCTCGTCGCGCAGCACGTAGCCGCGGCCCCAGACGGTCTCGATGTAATTGGCGCCGCCGCACGCAAGAGACAGTTTCTTACGCAGCTTGCAGATGAAGACGTCGATGATCTTGAGCTCGGGCTCGTCCATCCCGCCGTAGAGGTGGTTGAGGAACATTTCCTTGGTCAGCGTCGTGCCCTTGCGGAGCGACAGAAGCTCCAGCATTGCATATTCCTTGCCGGTCAAATGCACCCGGGAGCCGTCGACCTCGACCGTCTTGGCATCGAGGTTCACGGCGAGCTTGCCGGTGCGGATGACCGATTGCGAATGGCCCTTCGAGCGGCGGACGATGGCGTGGATTCGGGCGACCAACTCATCGCGGTGGAACGGCTTGGTGACATAATCGTCGGCGCCGAAGCCCAGCGCGCGAACCTTGGAATCCATTTCGCCGATGCCGGACAGGATCAGGACCGGGGTCGAGACCTTCGCGGTGCGGAGCTTCTTCAGCACGTCATAGCCGTGCATGTCGGGGAGGTTCAGGTCGAGGCAGATGATGTCGTAATCGTAGAGCTTGCCGAGATCGAGGCCCTCTTCGCCAAGATCGGTGGTGTAGACGTTGAAGCCCTCGCTCCCGAGCATCAGCTCGATGCTCTTGGCGGTCGTCGGCTCGTCTTCGATCAACAGCACGCGCATTGCTGGCTCCCCCGTTTCAGGCCCAAAGCGTAAACCGCCCTTAAGGGCCTTGAAGCGTTCATTAACCATTCGATGTCTGAAGGGAAAAGGTTAATATTGAGTAACGCGCTGGATTCCCTCGGTTGGTTGCGCCGGGGACACAAAGTCGCAGCTCCCGGGCCCGTCATCGCGAGCGTAGCGAAGTGATCCAGTTTCGCTTCTGGATTGCTTCGTCGCTGCGCTCCTAGCAATGGCGTGATGTGCTCCTCTCCGACCGCATTCTCTACATCGACGCCGAGGCGATCGTGCTCGACAAGCCCGCCGGGCTGCCGGTCGATGCGCCCCGCCGTGGCGGGGATTCCATTGCGGCGCGCCTCAATGAGCTCAAATGCGGATTCAAGCGCCCGCCGGCGCCGATGCATCGGCTCGACACCGACACCAGCGGCTGCCTGCTGTTTGCGCGCTCGCCCAAAGCCCGCGCCGCGTTCCAGCGTGCATTCGAGACCCGGTCGGTCGAAAAATATTATATCGCCGTGGTGGGCAGCGAAATTGCGGGGAGCGACGGAGTCATTAACGTCCCGCTCGCGAAGCGGTCGAGCGCGGAAGCGGGATGGCGGATGGTGAGTGATGACCATGGTGACAAAGCGACAACGCGCTGGAGGCGGCTTCTAGTCCGCGATGGGTCCACTCTGGTCGAGTTTCGTCCTGTGACGGGACGGACTCACCAAATCCGCGTCCACGCCCGCGAGGCGTTTGGGAGCGGTATCGTCGGCGACCGCGTCTACGGTATTCCAAGGGGGCCGATGCTTCTGCACGCGTCACGTCTCGTCGTTCCGAGGGACGGAAAACCGGCGATCGATGTCACCGCGCCGCTTCCGGACTATTTTGGCGAATGGGCCGATGCGGCCTGAGGACGTGAGCATTCCCGAGGAGGCTCTAAGCGAATCTTTCCTCGCCGCGACAGGTCCCGGCGGGCAGAACGTCAACAAGGTCGCGACGGCCGTGCAGCTCCGCCTCGACCTGTTCCGCCTCGGACTTCACCCCGACGTCTACGAGCGGCTGAAGCGGATCGCCGGAAGCCGCATCACGAGTGCGGGCGAACTCCTCGTCACGGCCAGGCGCTTCCGCACGCAGGAAGCGAACCGCAGCGACGCGCGCCGGCGGCTGGCGGAAATGATCGCCGCAGCCCATATCGCCCCGCGCAAGCGCAAGCCGACGCGGCCGAGCCGGGCCGCGAAAGCCGAGCGAGTCGACAAGAAGAAGCAGCGCAGCGCGATCAAGCATACGCGCGGAAGGGTGGAGCTGGACTGATGTACGACTTCAGGATCGCGGCCGCGGACCCCGGGACCATGTACCGCGACCTCGCTTCGGCGCTCGAGGGGCTGGTCGCGGGCGAAACCGACGCGATCGCCAATATGGCCAACGCGTCGGCGCTGATTTTCGAGAGCCTTCCCGACGTGAACTGGGTCGGCTTCTACCGCAACATCGGGGGGGAGCTGGTCGTCGGTCCGTTCCAGGGCCGGCCGGCATGCATCCGCATGACCTTCGACGAAGGCGTCTGCGGCGCAGCCGCGAAGAGCCGGCAAGTGCAGCGCGTCGACGACGTCCACGCCTTTTCCGGGCACATCGCCTGCGACAGCGCGTCGGCAAGCGAGATCGTGGTGCCGCTGATCCGCGACGGCGAGTTGCTCGGCGTGCTCGACATCGACAGCCCGAAAAAAGCCCGCTTCACGGAAGACGACGAGGCGGGCTGTGTGCGGTTGGGCGAGATTCTGTCGAGGGCGCTCTAGCTCAATTGCTCCAGCCGCTCGTCGCTGAGGCTCCCCGGAATGATCATCACCGGGCACGGCAGCTTGCCCGCGTCGGCGTTCGTGAAGTCGTCGACCAGCGGCCCCGGGTGGCCGCTTGGCGCCGCTCCGAGCACCAGCGCATGGACGTCCTCGCGCTCGCCGATGAACTCGCGCACCGCCTTAACCGGCTCGCCCTGGCGGACGACGATGTTCGCTTCGACTCCGCTCTCGTCGAGGATCTCGCCGACCGCCGAGCTGACCACGCCTTCGATCCTCAGGCGCTGCTCTTCCTCGATGGCGGCCTGGACTCCGCCGAATTGCACGAAGTCCTGCGGCTCGACGATGCCCAGCACCTCGATGCGGCCGTTGGTCTTGGCCGCGCGGCGGGCGGCGAAGCGTAGCGCCACGCGCGCCTCGGCGCTGTCGTCGATCACGACGAGATAGGTGCGTTTGACCTCGTCCCCCATTCAGCCTCGACTGCTGCGTTGAATCTCCGTTAAGCGCAAGCGGCAGGCTAGACTATTCGGCTTTCCCTTGACCCGAACCGCCGCATTGGCTTTGAGCCGCGCGACGCCTTCTCGTCGCTAGGACGCTCCATGCCCATCGAACTCAAGATGCCCGCGCTCTCCCCCACCATGGAGGAGGGAACGCTCGCCAAATGGCTGGTCAAGGAGGGCGATGAGGTGAAGTCGGGGGATATCCTCGCGGAGATCGAGACCGACAAGGCAACCATGGAGTTCGAGGCGGTTGACGAGGGGACGATCGCGAAAATCCTCGTCGCCGAGGGCACCGACGGAGTGAAGGTCGGAGCGCCGATTGCGATCCTCGCCGGCGAGGGCGAGGACGCGTCCAAGACGGCCGCCGCGGCCCCCAAGCCCGACACTGCAGCGCCTCCAGCGCCAAAACCGGCCGCAGAACCGAAAGCGGACGCAACTCCGCAAGCCGCGCCGCCGCCGCAAGCGCCCGTGGAGACTCCCGCAGCTCCTCCGCAGCCTGCCGTCGCTCCTGCGAAAGAGGGCGAGCGCATCAAAGTCTCACCGCTCGCGCGGCGGCTCGCGCAGGCGCAGAATATCGACCTCGGCTCGGTCCAGGGCAGCGGTCCGGGCGGGCGGATCGTACGCGCCGACATCGACGCCGTCGCCGGCAAGGCGCCCTCCGCACCTCCGGTTGCCGCGGCCGCCATTTCGACGCATGCGGTCGCGCCAGGGCCGATCGAGCAGGCCATCCCGCACGAAGCGGTCAAGCTGTCCAACGTCCGCAAGACCATCGCTCGCAGGCTCACCGAATCCAAACAGCAAGTGCCGCACATCTATTTGACGGTCGACATCAACCTCGACGCGCTGCTCAAGCTTCGCGGCGACCTCAACAAGGGGCTCGAAAGCCGCGGCGTGAAGCTCAGCGTCAACGATTTGATGATCAAGGCGCTGGCGATGGCGCTGATCGAAGTGCCCGAGTGCAACGTCGCCTTCGCCGGCGATCAATTGTTCAAATACAGCCGCGCCGACATCTCCGTCGCGGTGTCGATCCCGGCCGGGCTGATCACCCCGATCATCGTCGGCGCCGAGGCCAAGAGCGTGTCCGCCATCTCGACCGAAATGAAGGAGCTCGCCGGCCTGGCGAAGGAGGGCAAGTTGCAGCCGCAACAGTACCAGGGCGGCACCGCGAGCCTCAGCAACATGGGCATGTACGGAATCAAGAATTTTGAAGCGGTGATCAATCCGCCCCAAGGCATGATCATGGCCATCGGCGCGGGCGAAAAGCGGCCCTACGTGATCAACGATTCCCTGCAGATCGCAACCGTGATGAGCGCGACCGGCAGCTTCGACCACCGCGCCATCGACGGGGCGGATGGGGCCAAGCTGATGCAGGCGTTCAAGCGCCTCGTCGAAAACCCGCTGGGGATGCTGGCTTGATCGAAGAAGGGCCGGTTCCGGTCATCCGGGTCACGGCCATGCCGGCCGACACCAACCCCTATGGCGGCGTGTTCGGCGGCTGGCTGATGGGCCAGATGGGCCTCGCCTGCGGCTCCTTCGCCTCGCGCCGCTCGCGCGGCAAGGCGATCCTCGTGGCGGCCGACGCAATCAAGTTCCCCGGCGCAATGGCGGTGGGCGACG
>JBDTON010000155.1:0-19117 GCA_039933195.1 Sphingomicrobium sp.
TCCTCTTCGTCGAGCGACTCTTCGCCGAAATCCGCGTCCTCAGCCTCCTCGACCATCGGGACTTCAAGCCGCGGCGCCGCGACCGGCCGCGGGCCGGAGCTCTCGACGCTCATCCGCGCGCCTTCGAAGCTCTCGTCGATGGCGATCTCGATCGATACTCCGTAACGCTGCTCGATATCGGCAAGCTCGATACGCTTCTTGTTGAGCACATAAACGGCGGCTTCCCGGCCTGCGCGCAGCAGGATCCTGTCGCCGCGGCCTCGCGTCGCCTCGTCCTCGATCATTCGAAGCGCTGAGAGACCCGCGGAGGCAGCCGTGCGCATCAGCCCGGTGCCTTCGCAATGGGGGCAGGCCTTCGTCGAGGCTTCGAGAACGCCGGTTCTTAGCCGCTGGCGGCTCATCTCCATCAACCCGAAGCCGGAGATGCGGCCGACCTGGATTCGGGCACGATCGTTCTTCAGTGCCTCTTTCATCGCTTTCTCGACTTTGCGGACATGGCTCGACTGCTCCATGTCGATGAAGTCGATTACAATCAGGCCCGCCATGTCGCGCAGCCTCAGCTGCCGGGCGATTTCCTGGGCAGCCTCGAGGTTGGTGTTGAACGCGGTCTGCTCGATGTTGTGCTCGCGCGTTGACCGGCCCGAGTTGATGTCGATCGAAACCAATGCCTCGGTCGGGTTGATCACGAGGTAGCCGCCCGATTTTAGCTGGACGAGCGGCTGGTACATTGCCGAGAGCTGGTCCTCGGCCCCGTAGCGCTGGAACAACGGAGTCGTCTCGCTGTGGAGCGTCACCCGGCGGACATGGCTCGGCATCAATAGCTTCATGAAGCCGCGCGCTGCCTTGTAACCGTCTTCGCCCTCGACGATCACTTCGTCGATTTCGCGGTGATAGAGGTCGCGGATCGCGCGTTTGATGAGGTCGCTGTCGCGATAAATGAGCGCGGGCGCGGTGCTCCCCAGAGTCCGCTCGCGAATCTCGTCCCACAGGCGGGCGAGATAATCAAAGTCGCGCTTGATCTCGACCTTGGTGCGCGACAGGCCCGCGGTGCGGACGATCAGTCCCATGGTCTGCGGCAGCTTGAGATCGCCCATGATCGACTTCAGCCGCTTGCGGTCGGCGCCGTTGGAGATCTTGCGCGAAATGCCGCCGCCGTGGCTGGTGTTGGGCATCAGCACGCAATAGCGCCCGGCGAGCGACAGATAGGTGGTCAGCGCCGCGCCCTTGTTGCCGCGTTCTTCCTTGACGACCTGGACCAGCAGCACCTGGCGCCGCTGGATAACGTCCTGGATCTTGTAACGGCGGCGCAGGTTCTGCCGCTTCCTTCTCAGTTCGTCGGCAGCGGACTCGTCGACGGGCGAGCGGTTCGATCCGGTCCCCGCTTCTGCCGCGTCCCCCGTGTCCTCCATCCCGGCGTCTTCGGCCAGATCGTCGCCCGCTTCTTCGTACGATAGATCGCCGTCACCGTCGCCGTTCCCGTCGTTGTAGTCGGTGTCGAGCTCGGCAGCACGGAGCCGCTCTTCCTCGGCGGCGTGCTCGGCCTCCTCGCGCAGCAAAGCTTCGCGGTCGGCTTTGGGGATCTGGTAGTAATCGGGATGGATTTCCGAGAAGGCGAGAAATCCGTGGCGGTTGCCACCGTAGTCGATGAACGCCGCCTGGAGCGACGGTTCGACCCGCGTGACCTTGGCTAGATAGATGTTCCCTTTGAGCTGCTTGTGCTCTGCGGACTCGAAGTCAAACTCCTCGATCCGGTTTCCCTTGACCACCGCGACCCGGGTCTCCTCCGGGTGGCGCGCGTCGATCAGCATGCGCATGGACATCGAAAATTCTCCGGGCGCGCGGGTGCATCCGGCTGAGCCGGCGGCGCGCGATGATTGTGGCCACACCGGCGGGCAACAAGCCGCGGGCGGTGGCGTGATGATTTGAAAGCGCTTCTGCTGCCTTCGCCATCCCGCGCCTCGGCACGGGGAACGCGCCCGCCGTCTCTTCCGAGAGCGGCTGAAAAGCGTTCTGTGGCATCATGACAGCGTCAACCTCGTGAAGCCGCAGACACTTGCACTGGTCGCGGCCATGAATTCTCCGGAAGGAACCGGAGATCGGATTTCGGTTAGCACCCCCGGTTAGACGCCGCAACAGTTGCGCCCGATCGATTCAATAATGCAAAAGGGCTGTTGTGAGCGCTATCAAAACTCAACCCAAAATTAGCTGATGATAAGCACCAGCACCTTATCGGACCGGCGCGGAATGTGGGCGTTTGTCCTGGGCGTGATCGCGGTTACGTCGGGCGTCTTGCTCCACGCGCCGATGTTCTGGATGGGTCGCCACAACCATTTCGCGCTTCAGGGCATGCCGATCGGTGCAGATATGATCGCCGGAATGGTTGCGATTGTCGGCGGAGTGGCGATTGCCGCCTACGGGCTGTTGCCGAGGAACGTTTCACGCCTTCTGTCGGCGTCGAAGGAAGTCGTCGTTTCCCCGCCCGAAGACGCGCCACTCACGCGGGCGCACTGGACACTGATGGCGGTGCTGGTGATCGCGCTCATCATCGACATCATGAAGCCAGCGAGCCTCGGCTTCACAATTCCGGGCATGGTCAAGGAATATGGAGTGCCCAAGGCAACGGCATCGCTGGTACCGTTCTTCGCTTTGGCCGGTACGGTGGTGGGCTCGATCGTGTGGGGCATCATCGCCGATGTCTATGGGCGCAAGGCCTCTATCCTGCTTTCGGCGGTAATGTTCGTGGGCACCTCGATCTGCGGCGCGATGCCCTCGCTCTACTGGAATGTCGCCATGTGCTTCATGATGGGCGCAGCTGCCGGCGGCATGCTTCCCGTAACTTATGCCCTGCTCGCCGAGATGATGCCGAGCAGACACCGCGGATGGGCGCTGGTCCTGGTGGGTGGCCTCGGTGCCGTCGGCGGCTATTTCGCGGCGAGCGGCTTTTCGGCGCTCCTCCAGCCAGCGTTCGGCTGGCGCATCCTTTGGCTGCTCAACCTGCCTACCGGCCTCTCGCTGGTGCTGCTCGGCGCGTTCATTCCCGAATCCGCCAAGTTCCTGCTGGCGCGGGGGCGCAGGGAGGAGGCTCGGCGGGTGATGGAGCGGTTCGGCTCGAGTGCCCGGCAAACGCGCCCGGCGGAGCAGATCGCGCTGGAACGCGGGCCGTCGGTTGCCCTGACCGGCCGCGCCTTTTTCGGCAAGCTCATTGCGCTCAGCCTTGCAGCCCTGTGCTACGGCCTCATCAACTTCGGCCTGTTGCTGTGGCTGCCTGCGGATCTCGTGGCCAAGGGTTACAGCATGGAATTGTCGAGCAAGCTCCTCGCTGAATCCGCCCTGATCGCCTTCCCGACGGTGTTCATCGTCGCCTATCTCTACAGCGGCTGGAGCACCAAATGGTCGGTGGTCGGATCAATCGCGGTCGCTCTGTCCGGTCTTGCCGGCGTCCTGCGGCTCGAGTTCACGGGCAACGGCAGCCCGGTACTTCCCGTCGCACTGCTCATCGTGGGCAGCAACGCGCTCATCGCCATGCTGCTGCCTTACGCCGCCGAGAGCTTTCCGCTGCGCATCCGCGGCCGGACCACTGGCACCGTGGCAGCCTGCACCAAGGCAGGAGGGATGCTCGCACAGTTCCTCGCTATCCTGGCGCTGGTTCCACCGCTCGCACTGGTCTCAGTCATTGTCATGGTGCCGACGATTGCGGCGCTCTTGCTCGTCGCGTGGTTCGGGAAAGAGACTCGGGGACGCGATCTCAGGGACCTCGACCCGGACGGGCATACCTTCGCGGCGACGGGAATTTAGGCCGGTCAGGAAACGCGTGAGACTCTCCGCATTTGCTTGGCGCCGCGCCCGCCTCTAGCAGGCAGCCATGGCGGAAAAAGCGTCCACACTGCTGCTGTTCGGAGCGACCGGCGATCTTGCCCGGCGAATGCTTCTGCCGTCGCTCTACGGGCTCGATTCCGACGGGCTGCTTCCACCTGAATTGCGGATTGTCGGAACCGCGCGGACCGAGCTCGACGACAATGGATTCCGCGAACGCGCGCGGGCAGCGCTCCAGGAACATCTCCCCGCCGGCTTCTTTCATGAAGACGTTGCCGAGCGTTTCCTCGAGCGGCTGCATTACGTGCCGCTGGACATCAAGGATCCGGCCGGGTTCGAGCGGCTTGCCCGGACCATCGGTGATCCGTGCCAGGGAGTCGCGATTTTCCTGTCGACCGCGCCGTCTCTCTTCAAGCCGACGATCGACGGTCTCGAAGGCGCCGGGCTTGCCTGCCCGACGGTGCGCATGGCGCTCGAAAAACCGCTCGGGAGCGACCTCGAATCGAGCCGCGAGATCAATGATTCGGTGGCTGGCGCGTTCCCCGAGGACCGCACGTTTCGGATCGACCATTATCTCGGCAAGGAGACCGTTCAGAACCTGCTTGCCCTGCGCTTCGCCAATTTGCTGTTCGAGCCGCTCTGGAACGGGGCGCACATCGATCACGTCCAGGTCACCGTCGCCGAGACCATCGGCGTCGAAGGCCGCGGCGATTATTACGATGGTGCGGGCGCGCTTCGCGACATGGTGCAGAACCACATGCTCCAGCTGCTCTCCCTGGTCGCCATGGAACCGCCGACCAATTTCGACGCGACCGCCGTGCGCGATGAGAAAGTGAAGGTCTTGCGGGCGCTTCGCCCGATCACCGCGGCGGATGCCGAGGCCCACACCATCATCGGCCAGTACGCCCGCGGAGCGATCGACGGCCACCCGGTTCCCGGATACGCAGAGGAGATCGGCCACGCGAGCCAGACCGAGACGTTTGTCGCGTTGAAAGCGCACGTCGACAACTGGCGGTGGAAGGGCGTCCCTTTCTACCTCCGGACGGGCAAGCGCATGCCCCAGCGCGACACGGAAATCTTCATCCAATTCAAGGACGTGCCGTATTCGATCTTCGCCGCGCGGGGAGCGACGACGCGGCCCAACACTTTGGTGATCGGGCTCCAGCCGGAGGAGACGATCAGCCTCACCATAATGGCGAAGACGCCGGGTCTCGACCGGCAGGGCGTGCGGCTTCGCGAGGTGCCGCTCGACATCGGACTCGCCGATGCCTTCAGCGAATACCGGCGGCGGATCGCCTACGAGCGGCTGTTGCTCGACCTTATCGAAGGCGACCCGACCCTGTTTGTTCGCCGCGACGAGGTCGAGGCGCAATGGGCATGGATCGACCAAATCCGCGCCGCCTGGGCCGAGAAGGGGATCACTCCGCGGCCCTACGCGGCCGGAACGTGGGGACCCTCGGCGGCCATCGCGCTGACAGAGCGCGACGGCATCAGCTGGCACGAGTAAGCGGCGACTCGTGACCCTCAACGCGACAGTTTCGAACGTTACCGACCGGATCGTCGAGCGATCGAAGCCGACCCGCCGCCGTTATCTCGAGCTCATGGCCGAGCAGAAGGAGCGGGGGATCGACCGTCCGCGCCTGTCGTGCGGGAATTTCGCGCATGGCTTCGCCGCCTCTGGCGAGGACAAGGCGGCGATCAGCACGCTCGCCGGGCCGAACATCGGCATCGTCACCGCCTACAACGACATGCTGTCGGCGCATCAGCCGTACGGCCGCTACCCCGAGCAAATGAAGATCTTCGCGCGCGAAGTCGGCGCGACGGCGCAGGTCGCGGGCGGGGTGCCTGCGATGTGCGACGGAGTCACCCAGGGACAGCCCGGCATGGATCTCTCGCTGTTCAGCCGCGACGTGATCGCGATGGGCACCGCGATCGCGCTCAGCCACGGCATGTTCGACGCGGTCGCGCTGCTCGGCATTTGCGACAAGATCGTGCCTGGCCTGCTGATCGGAGCGCTGCGCTTCGGGCATTTGCCGGTGCTGTTGATCCCGGGTGGGCCGATGCCGTCGGGACTGCCGAACAAGGAAAAGCAGCGCATCCGCCAGCTCTATGCGGAAGGGAAGGTTGGGCAGGACGAGTTGCTTCGGGCGGAATCGCGCTCCTACCATTCCCCGGGCACGTGCACCTTCTATGGCACTGCCAATTCTAATCAGATGCTGATGGAGTTGATGGGGCTGCACATTCCGAACGCGGCGTTCATCAATCCGGGCACGCCGCTCAGGCAGGCATTGACGCGGGCGGCGGTGCACCGGCTCGCCGAACTCGCACGCGCGGGCGAGCGGCCGCTCGCGCACGTCGTCGATGAGCACGCGATCGTGAACGCGATGGTTGGCCTGCTCGCGACTGGCGGATCGACCAACCACATGATCCATCTCCCGGCGATCGCGCGCTCGGCCGGAATCCACATCGATTGGCAAGACTTCGAGGAACTCTCGAGCGCGGTGCCGCTGCTTGCGCGCATCTATCCCAATGGCGCCAAGGACGTGAACGATTTTCAAGACGCCGGGGGAATGGCCTTCATCACTTACAGTCTGAGCAGCGAAGGCCTGATCCACACAGACCATCTGACCGCAGGTGCGGACTCGGTGCTGGCGTGGATCGGCAATCCCGAGCTGCACGGGGATGAGCTCGTCTGGAAGCCTGCCGAGGAGAGCGCCGACATCGACATGCTGCGGCCGGTGTCCGAGCCGTTTCAGGCCGATGGGGGCATGCGGCTGGTGAAGGGCAACCTCGGCCGCGCCGTGTTCAAAACCAGCGCGATCGATGACGAGCGCTGGACGGTCGAGGCTCCCGCACGCTGCTTTGCCGACCAGAACGAAGTGATCGAAGCGTTCAAAGCCGGAGAACTCGACCGCGACGTGGCAGTCGTTGTGCGCTTCCAGGGCCCCCGCGCCAACGGCATGCCCGAGTTGCACAAGCTCACCCCTACGCTCGGAGTGCTCCAGGACCGCGGCTTCAAGGTGGCGCTGATCACCGACGGGCGCATGTCCGGGGCGAGCGGCAAGGTCCCGGCAGCGATCCATGTGTCGCCCGAGGCGCTGCCGGACGGGCCGCTCGCGCGGGTTCGCGATGGCGACGCGATCCGGCTCTGCGGGCACACCGGTCAGCTCGAAGCGGTCGGCGTGGATCTTGCCTCGCGTCCGCCGGCCAATTCCCCGCCGCCGCCCGTCGGCACCGGGCGAGAGCTATTCGCCCTGATGCGCAATCTCGCCAACGAGGCCGAGCTCGGAGCGTCGGCGATGCTCGCGGCCATGGAAGCCGAGCAAGCGTGAGGACGATAGCCGCAGCCGACATCGGCGGGACTCATGCGCGCTTCGCGTTGGCCGAGATCGACGGCGGCCGCGTCGTCTCGTTAGACGAGCCGGTGAAGCTCAACACGTCGGAGCATTCGAGCTTCCAGCTGGCATGGCAGGAATTTGGCCGGCGCAATGGCATCGACCTTCCGACGGAACTCGCGGTCGCCTTTGCCGGCCCTGTCGGCGGCGAGGTGCTCAAGCTCACCAACAACCCATGGGTTATCCGGCCCTATTTGATGAAGGAGCGGCTGGGGGTCGACCGATTCACCATCGTCAATGACTTCGGCGCCGTGGCGCATGCGGTTGCGAATTTGCCAGACGAGGACTTCTGGAGAATTTGCGGGCCGGACCGGCCGCTGCCCGACGAAGGCGCGATCAGCATCGTCGGACCTGGCACCGGCCTCGGAGTCGCCGCGCTGTTGCGGAAGAGCGGCCATTATGAGGTGATCGAGACCGAGGGCGGCCATGTCGACTTCGCACCGCTCGACAAGCTCGAGGACCGTATTCTCGGCAAGCTTCGCCGCAATTTCCGCCGGGTGTCGGTCGAGCGAGTCGCGTCGGGTCGGGGCTTGTGGAACCTCTACGAGGCGCTCGGCGCAATCGAGAAGCAGCCGCTTACCTTCCATGATGAGAAGGAGCTGTGGGCCGCTGCGGCCGCGGGGACCGACGGTCTCGCCAATGCTGCGCTCGACCGGCTGTGCCTGACGCTTGGCTCCGTCGCCGGCGACATGGCGCTCGCCCAGGGCGCGGTTGCGGTAGTGATCGCGGGCGGGGTGGGGCTGCGCCTCGCCGAATATCTGCCCAATTCGGGGTTTCGCGACCGGTTCATCGCCAAGGGGCGGTTCGAGCGGCGAATGGACGAGATGCCGGTGAAGCTCATCACCTATCCCGAACCCGGCCTGTTCGGAGCGGCCGCCGCATTCGCGAGGGAGCACGGATGACGATCGATGAGATCATGCGCCTGTCGCCCGTTATCCCCGTTCTCGTGCTCGAAGGTGAGGGGGATTGGACGAAGCTTGCTGAAACCTTCGTCGGGGCGGGTCTTCGGGTGCTCGAAGTCACCCTGCGCACGCCGAAGGCGCTCGATGCCATCCGCACGATGGCGAAGGTGCCCGGTGCGATCGTCGGAGCGGGTACGGTGCTGAACCCGCGTCAGCTCGGCGACGCAGTGGATGCCGGCAGCCAGTTCATCGTTTCGCCGGGCCTCACCGAAGGGCTCGCCACGGCGGTGATCCAGTCGGGCGTCCCCTATCTGCCCGGCGTGGCGACCGCGGGCGACATCATGCGCGGAATGGACCTCGGACTCGAACGGTTCAAATTCTTCCCGGCCGAAGCGTCGGGCGGAGTTGCCGCGCTCAAGGCACTGTCGGCGCCGTTCGCCCAAGCGCGTTTCTGCCCCACCGGCGGGATCCGCCCCGACACTGCTGCCGAGTGGCTCGCTATGCCCTCCGTGCTCTGTGTTGGTGGAACATGGTTCTATCGCGGTTTGGAGGACGGCTTCGAAACCGTCGCGGACCGCGCGCGCACCGCAGCGGCGCTGCGCATCTAAATTTCGCCTTAACCATTCCGGCGTGATAGGTTGCTTTTGGCCGCAACGGCTTGGCGGAGCTGCGTGGATATAAATTTGCCGAACCGAACGACTCTCGCCGCGGTGGCGGTGACCTTGGTCGCCGGCGCGGCGATTGCCGTTGCGATTGGAGCGAGCGGCAGCGGCGCGGCTTCGGCCGGCGAGCGGACCGCTGCCCTGGGTGAGGCGCGGCGGGCAAAGCTCACCGTCAATCTCCCTGCCGCATTCTCCGACACGATTTACGCAGCGCCGGCTGCACGCGGCCGTCCGATCGTCGTGATCGATGCGGGTCACGGCGGCCGCGACCCAGGAGCGCGAAGCGTCTCCGGAGAAGTGGTCGAAAAGGACCTGGCACTCGCGCTTGCGCGCGAGGTTCGTGACAACCTCGTCAAACGCGGCCGGGTGCGGGTGGCGATGACCCGCGATGACGACCGCTATCTGACCCTCGACGATCGCGCGGCTGTTGCGAGGCGGCTTGGAGCGGCGATGTTCGTGTCGCTGCACATCGACAGCGCGCCCAACCCGCTTGCCCGCGGCGCCAGCGTCTATTCGCTGTCCGACATCGCATCGGACGCCGAAGCGGCGCACCTCGCTGATGTCCAGAATGGTGCCATTGCGCAGGGCGAGGAGGGCGGTTCGGTCGAAGCAATGCTCTCCGACCTCACGATGCGCTCCCAAATGAGTGCCTCGGCGGACCTCGCCTCGCGGCTGGTGAACAAATCGGCGGGCCGGTTCGAGCTTCGGCCTGAGCCCCATCGCTTTGCCGCCTTCTATGTCCTCCGCAGCGCGCGCACTCCGGCAGTGCTGTTCGAGGCCGGATACATCAGCAATGTTGACGACGAAGTGCTGTTGCGAGACCCAAAGCACCGCGGCGAAATCGCTTTGGCGCTCGCCCAAGCGGTCGAAGCCGACGTGGCCGCCCGGTCACGGCGTTAGGAACTTTCGCCCGGCTTTCGGAAAGGCTAGACGCAGCGGTCAATGAAGTTCGCGCGTTTGACGGTCCCTGACTGGCCTCTCCCCGATCTCGTCGCCTTTAACCGCAGGGTGCACGGGTGGATCGATCCGTGGTGGGCGCGCCGGCTGGTGCGCTTCATCACTTGGGTGGCGGCTGCCCTGTTCACTCTCTTTGCCGCAACGTGGCTTTATTTCGCGAGCGGTCTGCCATCGTCGGAAACCCTGCTCGCGTACCAGCCGCCGCTTCCCACCAACATTCGCGGCTATGACGGCACGCCGGTCCAGACCTTCGCCCGCGAGCGGCGCGTCGAGCTGTCCTATGACGAATACCCACCACTCGTGGTGCACGCCTTCATTTCGGCCGAGGACAAGAACTTTTTCGAGCATCACGGAATCGATGTCACGGGCCTGATGGGAGCAGTGGTTGATTTCGCTGCCAAGAGTATGACCGGCGGTGGGCGCGCCAAGGGCGGGTCGACGATCACCCAGCAGGTCGCCAAATATCTGTTGAAGGACTCGAGCTACAATGTGGGCCGCAAGGTGCGCGAAGCGATTCTCGCCTTTCGCCTGGAATCGACCCTAAGCAAGCAGCAGATCCTCGAGTTGTACCTCAACTCGATCTTTCTCGGGCGCAACGCTTACGGGGTTCAGGCCGCTGCTCGCGCCTATTTCGACAAGGACGTGAACGAGCTGAGTCTGTCGGAAGCCGCTTATCTCGCGGTCCTTCCCAAGGCGCCCGCCAACTACGATCCGGTACGCGCGACGCAGAAGGCGCTCGACCGCCGCAACTATGTCCTGAGGGAGATGTATAAGAACGGCTTCATCACCGAGGATCAGTGGAAGGGTGCCGCCACACAGCCGCTCGGGACCATCCGCTACGGAAGCAACGAGAAGTTCAGTCAGCAGGGCGGCTATTTCATGGAAGAGGTGCGCCGTGAGCTGATCAAACAGTTCGGGCAGGACTCCAAGGACGGACCGAACAGCCTTTATTCGGGCGGCCTGTGGGTCCGCTCGTCGATGAATCTCAAGCTTCAGGATGCCGCGGCTCAGTCGCTTCGCGACGGCCTCGTTCGCTTCGACGGCAGCCGCGGCTGGAAAGACCTTGGAATGACCATCGACGTTGCACAGGATTGGGCCGGTCAGCTTGACCGGGCGCCTGTCGGGACCGGCTTTCCCGACTGGAAAAAGGCGGTGGTGCTGTCGAAAGGCGGCGGCGAGGCGACGATCGGGTTCACCAACGGATCGACCGGCAGCTTGCCGGCTTCCGCCGCGTCCATGCCGGTACGCGGAGTCGGCGGGGCGGCGTTCGACTCGCTGAAGCCCGGAATGATCATCATCGCCAGGGAGACGGGTCCCGGCACATACCAGCTGCGATCGATTCCCGAGATTTCTGGCGGAATGCTCGCCGAGGAAGTCCATACCGGTCGGGTGCTGGCGATGCAGGGGGGCTTCGACGTCGTCGGCTCGAGTTACAACCGGGCGACCCAGGCGCTCCGCCAACCTGGATCGGCGTTCAAGCCGATCGTCTATGTGACAGCGCTCGAGAACGGCTTCACTCCGGCCACTATCGAGCTCGATGCGCCGTTCTGCGTCTGGCAGGGGGCGGGTCTCGGCAACAAATGCTTCGTCAATTTCGACCGCCGGTCGGCCGGGCCGCACACCATGCGCTGGGGCGTGGAACAGTCCCGCAACCTGATGACCGTGCGCGCCGCATCGACGGTGGGGATGCCGAAGATCACCGATACCGCGCGCAAGCTCGGCGTCGGCGATTATGGCAATTATCTCGCGTTTGCGCTGGGAGCGGGCGACACGACCGTCTCGCGCCTGGTCAATGCCTATGCGATCCTCGCGAACCAGGGGCGTTCGGTCAAACCCTCGACGATCGATTATGTCGAGGACCGCAACGGCAAGGTCATTTATCGCACGGACAACCGCTGCGCCCTCATGGCGGATTGCAATTCCCCAGATTGGGACGGCAAGCCGATGCCGCGGCCGCCAAGCCGCACGCGGCAGCTGATCGACCCCATGGCGGCGTTCCAGATGGTTCACATCATGGAAGGCGTGGTCATCCGCGGCACGGCGGTGGTGCTCCGGGACCTCAATCGCCCGCTGTTCGGCAAAACCGGGACCACCAATGGACCGACGAACGTGTGGTTTGTCGGCGGGACGCCTGACGTCGTCGCTGGCGTCTATTTGGGCTACGACCAACCGCGCCCGATGGGTGGCTACGCGCAGGGCGGGCGGATTGCGGCCCCGGTGTTCAAGCAATGGGCCAAAGTAGCCTTCGCCAACGAGCCGAAAGTGCCGTTCACCGCTCCTTCGGGAATTCGCTGGGTTCGAATCGACCGCGCGAGCGGCAAGTCCGTCTTCGGCGTCTTCCCGACCCAGGAAGTGCCGAATTCGCCGGTCATCTGGGAAGCCTTCCAGCCGCAAACCGAACCGCGGCGAAGCTATACCGCGGCGGCCGGCGATCCGTACAACCAGCAACAGCAGGAGCGGCGGATACAGCAGCAGGCGGCGCGACGGCAGGCTGCTCCGGCGGTAAGCGGCAATGCCGCTCGGCCGGAGCCTGCGCCATCTGCCGCCTTGCCAACGCAGAACACCCTCTAGTAGTCACCGCCCGTGACCCCGGCGAAAGCGGGGGTCCCGCTTTCTTCCCGCAGCAGATGACAAGACGCGGGATTCCCGCTTTCGCGGGAATGACGAATGGATGGAGTTCAACATGCGCGCCGAAGCGCAGGCCCATATCGACCAGATCCACGCTGCGACCGCGCTTCTGCGTCGGTTCCTCGACTGGGATCGCGCGAACAACCGGTTGCACGAGCTGAATGCGAAGGTTGAGGACCCGTCGCTGTGGGACGATCCCAAAGCGGCGCAGCAGCTTATGCGCGAGCGCCAGCGCCTCGAACAAGCGATCGGGGCAACGCGTGCGATCGAGCGCGAGCTGGGCGATACGGCGGAGCTGATGGAGTTAGCCGAGAGCGAAGGCGACCATGCAATGGTCGAGGACGCAATCCGCAGCCTCGCCGAGCTTGCCGATCGCGCGGAGCGGGACAAGGTCGCGGCGCTGCTCGCCGGGGAGGCGGACGCCAACAACGCGTACATCGAGGTCAACGCCGGCGCCGGCGGCACCGAAAGCCAGGATTGGGCCGAGATGCTGCAGCGCATGTACACTCGGTGGGCTGAGCGGCACGGGATGAAGGTCGAGCTCATCGACCATCATTCCGGCGAGCAGGCGGGCATCAAATCGGCGACCATTCTCGTCAAAGGCGAGAACGCCTACGGCAACCTGAAGACCGAAAGTGGAGTCCACCGGCTGGTGCGGATCAGTCCCTACGACGCCAATGCGCGCCGCCACACGAGCTTTTCGAGCGTCTGGGTCTATCCCGAGATCGACGATGACATCGACATCGAGGTGGAAGAGAAGGACCTGAGGATTGACACCTACCGCGCATCGGGCGCGGGCGGGCAGCACGTCAACACAACCGATAGCGCGGTCAGGATCACGCATATTCCTACTGGCATCGTTGTCGCCTGCCAGAACGAGCGCTCGCAACATAAGAACCGCGCGTCGGCGATGAAGCAGTTGAAAGCCCGGCTGTACGAAGCGGAGCTGCACAAGCGCGAAGCAGAGGCCGATGCCGCCAACGCGGCCAAGACCGACATTGGCTGGGGCCACCAGATCAGATCGTACGTGCTGCAGCCCTATCAGCTGGTCAAAGACCTGCGCACCGGCGTCACCTCGACTAACCCCGGCGACGTGCTCGACGGCGATCTCGACCGGTTCATGGCGGCCGCTTTGTCGCAACGAGTCACCGGCGAAACGGTCGAGGTCGAGGATGTGGAATAAGGCCGCCGCGGCGGCCGCGGTTCTGGCCCTAGCCGCCTGCCGCGCTCAGCCGAGCGAGCCCCGTTTCCCGAGTGCACATCGCGATGTCGCGCCGATTGTCGGCGACGCTTTTTCCACCGAGGACGCGCGCGACCGCGTAGGCGAAGCGGAGCAGGTGATGGAGCTTGCCGGCATAAAACCCGGCATGTCGGTTGCCGACGTGGGCGCGGGCGAAGGCTATTACACGGTCCGCCTGGCCCCCGTCGTCCGGGCGAACGGCAGGGTGCTCGCCGAGGACATCCTGCCCGAAGTGCGCGATGCGCTAAGCGAGCGCGTTCAACGCGAGCAGCTCGACAATGTGGCGGTCAAGCTTGGGGCGCCCGACAACCCGATGCTGCCGGCGCAATCGTTCGACCGGATCTTTCTCGTGCACATGTATCACGAAGTGCAGTCGCCCTACGCCTTCCTGTGGCACGCTCGTGAGGGTCTGAAGCCGGGCGGCGAGCTGATTTTGGTCGACGCGGATCGGCCGGTGAAACAGCACGGAATTCCCCCTGGCCAGGCGAAATGCGAGTTCGCAGCGCTCGGGCTGGAGCCGGTTAAATATAGCGTGCTCACCGGCGGGGAAGTTTACTTCGTGGCATTTCGGATTGCTCGGCCGCGGCCGGAGCCGGGCAAAATCCAGCCCTGTAAGAGCTAGAGCAGCCCCATTCGCCGGAAGCTCGTGCACTGGGTGCCGGCGAACACGAGATGATCGAGGACCGCGCAATCGAGTGCTTCCACGGCGGTGGCGAGCCGGCGGGTCGTCCGGCAATCGGAGTCGCTGGGGCGCGGGTCACCGCTCGGGTGGTTGTGGGCGAGCACGATCCCGGCGCTGCCATGCTCGGCAGCGTCCGTGACTATCGCCTTGAGCGGAAAGACTGCGCCCGTTTCATCACCGGGATAGCGCGACAGATGGACGCACCGCGCCTGATCGTCGACATGCGCGACCCACAGATGCTCGCGCAGGGGGTCGGCATCGGCCATGCAGCCGGCAAAGAATTTCCGCGTTGCCACCAAGCCATCAAGCTTCAGCGGGAGTTCGGCACGCTGATACCGCATGCGCGCTAATCTACGTGCGGTTGCACGAGCCGCCTATTCGAGACGAATCCGAAACGGATATTCATTTCGGACCAAAGTGATGGCCCTTTGACCCGTGGGACACCGCGGTTAGGGTGGCGGAATGCGCCCGTATCTCGACCTCATGCAGCGGATCCTCGACGACGGCGTGCCGCAGCAGGACCGCACCGGGACTGGTACCCTGTCTTGGTTCGGGGCGCAGATGCGGTTCGACCTGGCGGACGGTTTCCCGCTGCTGACGACGAAGAAGCTGCATTTGCGCTCGATCATCGTCGAGCTTTTGTGGTTCCTCCGCGGCGACACCAACATCCGCTGGCTCAAGGAGCGGAATGTCAGGATCTGGGACGACTGGGCGGACGACAATGGCGATCTCGGACCCGTTTACGGCAAACAGTGGCGCGACTGGGAGGCGGCCGACGGGCGGCACATCGACCAGATCGCCAACCTCGTCGAGCTGATCAGCAATGACCCCTATTCGCGCCGGCAGATCGTCACTGCGTGGAACCCCGGAGAAATTGCGAAAATGGCTCTCGCGCCGTGCCACTGCCTGTTCCAGACGCAGGTTGCGGGCGGGCGGCTCAATCTGCAGCTCTATCAACGCAGCGCCGACATTTTCCTCGGAGTCCCGTTCAACATCGCCTCCTATGCGCTGCTGACGCACATGCTCGCGCGCGCATGCGGGCTTGAGCCGGGGGTGTTCGTCTGGACCGGCGGCGATTGCCACCTTTACTCGAACCATCTCGATCAGGCGCGCCTGCAACTGGCGCGCGAGCCGCGCCCGCTTCCGCGCCTTGTGATCAAGGACCGGGGGCAAGGATTATTCGAATATGAGGCCGAGGATTTCCTGTTCGAGAATTACGATGCTCATCCGCATATTCCGGCACCGGTCGCCATTTGACGGCGCTTCCCAGAAATTTCGGAACCGGAATGGAGCGCTTAGCGCGCGGGCGCGTTTCATTGAGCCGTAAGAGGAGACAAACCATGTTTCAGAAAGCTGCCACCGTACTCTTGATCGGCGCCGCGCTTGCCGCTGCGGCGTGCAACACTGTCCGGGGCGCCGCCCGGGACGTTAACTCGGTCGCGAACTGCACCGAGAACACGATCAACGGAAATAATTGCAAGTAGGAGTCCGTAGACAAACAGTCGCAGGATCGGCCATGATCGTTCCGCACCCTAAACGGAGGAGCGAATATGGTTCGGAAGCTTGTGACGGTCGTCTTCATTGGCGGCGCGCTCACTGTCGCCGCCTGCAACACGGTCCGTGGCGCAGCCGCAGACGTGAATTCGGTCGCGAACTGCACGCAGAACACGATCAACAGCGGCCAGTGCAAGTAATCTGACGCGCAAAACGAAAAGCCCCGCCGGCATTGCTGCCGGCGGGGCTTTTTCTTTGCGGAGCCGTTGACCGCTACTCCTGAAGGTAATCCCCGGCGTCGGCGTCGAGACCGTGGCCGCTCGGGACCACTTCTCCCAGCGGATCGTCGCCCGTGCCGCTGTCCTCACGCGGCGTGCGCGCGAGTTCGGCTGCCCGCAGCTCTTCAGCGGAGTCCGGGGCGATCAAGGCCTCCTGCATCCGCCGGTGGGCGGCACGAAGCGCCGTATCGCGCGCCGAAGCCGCGACCCGCAGGCGGTTCATGCCCGCCCCCGTGCCCGCCGGGATCAGGCGCCCGACGATCACATTCTCCTTCAAGCCCATCAGGGTGTCGACCTTGCCCTGGACCGCCGCCTCGGTCAGCACGCGCGTCGTTTCCTGGAAGGACGCCGCGGAGATGAAGCTGCGAGTCTGCAGGCTGGCCTTGGTAATCCCGAGCAGCACCGGCTTGCCCTCGGCCTTCTTCTGCTTCTTCTCGAGCCTGGAGTTGATCTCGTCCATCTCCTCTCGGTCGACCTGCTCACCCGGAAGCAAAGTGGTGTCGCCGCTTTCGGTGATCTCGACCTTCTGCAGCATCTGGCGAACGATCACCTCGATGTGCTTGTCGTTGATCTTCACGCCCTGCAGCCGGTAGACTTCCTGGATCTCGCTCACGAGATATTCGGCGAGCGCGACCACCCCGAGAACTTCAAGGATGTCGTGAGGATCGGGTGAACCGCCGACGAGATTGTCGCCGCGCTTCACATAATCCCCTTCCTGAACCTCGATCATCTTCGACTTGGGCACGAGATACTCGACCGGTTCCGAACCGTCGTCGGGGACGATCGCGATCTTCCGCTTGGCCTTGTAATCGCGCATGAAGGTGACCTTGCCCGACACCTTGGCAATGATCGCATTCTCCTTCGGCTTACGCGCCTCGAACAGCTCGGCGACGCGCGGCAGACCGCCCGTGATGTCGCGCGTCCGCGCGGCTTCGCGCGGCATGCGCGCCAGCACTTCGCCAGCCTCGACCTGCTGGCCGTCCTCGATCGCGACGATCGCTCCGGCAGCGAGGCGATAAACACCTGCCTCCTTCGCGCCCTTGCCGGTCAAGGTGAGACGCGGGTGGAGCGACTCCTTCTTCGACTTGGCCGCGTCGTCGGTGACTACGCGCTGGGTGATGCCCGTCGATTCGTCGACCTGCTCCGTCATCGTCCGGTTTTCGATCAGGTCCTGGTACTTCACGGTACCGGCCTTCTCGGTGATCACCGGACTGAACGACGGATCCCATTCGGCGATTCGGTCGCCGCGGCTGACGATATGGCCGCTCTCGCACAGCAGATGCGCGCCATAGGGGACACGGTGGGTCGACAGCTCGCGGCCGTCCATGTCGAGAATCGCGATTTCGCCTGAGCGCGACAGCGAAATGTGCCGGCCGCGCGGATCGGTGATGGTCGGCATGTCGCGGAACTCGATCGTCCCGTCGACCGGCGCCTCGAGGTTTGACTGCTCGTTGAGCTGCGCCGCGCCGCCGATGTGGAAGGTCCGCATCGTTAGCTGCGTGCCCGGCTCGCCGATCGACTGCGCGGCGATGACTCCGACCGCCTCGCCAATGTTGACCGGGGTGCCGCGTGCAAGATCGCGCCCGTAGCATTTGGCACAGACGCCCTGGCGCGAGGCACAGACCAAAGGCGAGCGGATCTTCACGCCCTGAAGCCCGATCTCCTCGATCTTGGCGACCATCGGTTCATCAAGAAGGCTGCCCTCCTCCATGATGACCTCGCCGCTCTTGGGATCGACGATGTCTTCGGCGGTGGTGCGGCCGAGCACGCGATCGGCGAGCGACGCGATCACTGCGCCTCCCTGAACGATGGCGCGCATTTCGAGCGCTTGATCGGTGCCGCAATCCTCCTCGATGATCACGGCGTCCTGCGAAACGTCGACGAGGCGGCGGGTCAGGTAACCCGAGTTCGCCGTCTTCAGCGCCGTGTCGGCGAGGCCCTTGCGGGCGCCGTGGGTCGAGTTGAAGTACTCGAGAACGGTCAGACCTTCCTTAAAGTTCGAGATGATCGGAGTCTCGATGATCTCGCCCGAAGGCTTGGCCATGAGGCCGCGCATCCCAGCGAGCTGCTTGATCTGCGCCTGACTGCCGCGGGCGCCTGAGTGCGCCATCATGTAGATCGAGTTCAGGTCTGCCTGACGCCCGTCCGGACGCTTCGGAGTCGCGGAAATCTCCTTCATCATGGCGCTTGCGACCTGATCGCCGCAACGCGACCAGGCGTCGATCACTTTGTTGTACTTTTCCTGCTGAGTGATGAGGCCGTCCTGGTACTGCTGCTCGTAATCCTTGACGAGCGCGCGCGTGTCCTCGACCAGTTTCACCTTCGCCTCTGGGATGACCATGTCGTCCTTGCCGAAGGAAATGCCGGCGGCGAACGCGTGGCGGAAACCGAGCTGCATGATCGCGTCGGCGAACAGCACCGTCTCCTTCTGGCCGGTGTGGCGATAGACGATGTCGATGACGTCGCCGATTTCCTTCTTGGTCAGGACGCGGTTCACCGTTTCGAAGGGAACCTTGTGACTCTTCGGGAGCGTCTCGGCGAGCAGCATGCGCCCTGCCGTCGTCTCGAAGCGCTTCATGTAGGTGTTGCCCTGCTCGTCGGTCTGGGGAACACGGCTGATGATCTTCGAGTGAAGCGTCACTGCGCCCGCGGCGAGAGCCTGGTGGACCTCCTGCATGTCGCTGAGCATCATGCCCTGGCCCGGCTCATCCTCTTTCTCGAGGCTGAGGTAATAGAGGCCGAGCACCATGTCCTGCGACGGAACGATGATCGGCTTGCCGTTCGCCGGTGACAGGATGTTGTTGGTCGACATCATCAGAACGCGCGCTTCCAGCTGAGCCTCGAGGCTCAGCGGGACGTGCACGGCCATCTGGTCGCCGTCGAAGTCGGCGTTGAACGCGGCGCAGACCAGCGGGTGAAGCTGGATCGCCTTGCCCTCGATCAGCACCGGCTCGAACGCCTGGATGCCCAAGCGGTGGAGCGTCGGCGCGCGATTGAGCAGCACTGGATGTTCGCGGATCACCTCGTCGAGGATGTCCCAGACTTCCTTGCGCTCTTTCTCAACCC
>JBDTON010000156.1:0-16172 GCA_039933195.1 Sphingomicrobium sp.
GGCCGCCGCGAACGCCTGAGCGTCCGCCGGACGGCGCGCGCTATAGGTTAGAGGGAAGGAAGGGGCAAGGTGCGAACCGATCAGGGCAATCATGAAATGCTGAATTGAAAACGTTAATTGAATCCCTCATAGTCCGCGGGTTCAGCTGCCGAGTCTGACCTTACCGCCTGCGTGCGTTTGCTCACGCAGTGCTTTTGTTGCGGCCATTTTCCAGGCCGTGTGAGGGGGTGAGACATGGCATCCAAGAAATCATTGATCTCCGTCGCGGCTGTTCTTGTAAGCGCGTGCATGGCCTCGCCGAGGGCACAACTGGGGTTGATCACAGATCCCTCACAGCTGCGATACGACGAGCTCGATACCTATGCTTTTCCAAGAACTTATGTGGACATCGCCGCCGGTGAGAAGGCTGGCGAATTCACGGCTGAAGCGCGAAACGTGAGTTACGAGGGCTTCAGGATCGCGCTCAGGAGAGCTGATGGGTTCGGCATCCGAACGAATTTGAACCTGACGAAGGTCAAGAACACGGACATGGTTCAGCAGGCCGGGGTCGAAGTCGTCGACAATCGCGTCAAGACGATTGAGGCGATTGGGCAGCTGGCCACGAAGATCGTCGGCTCTGGGTTTATCCCATTGGCAACCGGCGAACTGGAACTTCCGGTGTCGATAGACACCGAACCGCTGATTCTGAACCTGCCGCGCGGAGGGTCACAGTACAGCAAGACTAGCCCGGCATCATGGGAGGCGGTACGGGGCGTCCAAGCCACGAAGTACTGGATCGGCCCGATTCAGCCCGATGCCGACCGGGTCACCGCAGATCGCATCGCCGGGTTCCGATCCGGCCTGGTTTACGCCGGTTGTCGGGAAATGCTCGTCATCTTCGATGCTCCGACGCCAGCCACAGACAACCAGCCCGCCGGAACGATCACGGTCCAAAAGAGCGTCTACATTTCCGACCCTCATTATTTCCGTTTCGTAGCTTTCCCGTCGAAGGGTGATGTCACCATCCATCCGCAATGTGGAACGTCCGTTGCTCGCGAGAAGGATGACGGCACTTCGAGCAATGTCGATGTTGCGTCCGCGCTGGTCGAGCAGGCGAAGGCGCTACGCGAGGCGATTAAGAAAGCAAAGCCCGCCAGCCAGCCCGACGGAAGTTCCGACCAAGACCAGAGTTCGGATCAATGAGCCCTCGTCGAAAGATAGGGTTCCAATGCGCCCCGGTTCTCGCGGCTCTTGTGCTCGGACTAGGATGCGATCGTGGCAGCTCCGGTGAGCCTTTGGCAACGAACGTGGCGAATGCGGCAGCCCAGCAGCCAATTCCGAAGCCGCCTCTGCCGGAGCTTCCCTACACAATAGAAACCACGGTGCAGAACAGCGGGCTCGCTACGGCAGGCGCCAGCCCCGCCGACACGGATCAGGGCGTCTCCAAGATTACCGTCGAATCAATAGGCCGTGAGCAGTTCCACGCCAATGATGGCCGCGAAAGCTCGGCCAAGGGTTCAGCGCTCGTGTCTGACCTCAAGGTGGCGCCAGACAACGTACGGTTCACCCTCAGCGCGGACGCCATTGCTCGCGGCGGCCACGACCAAAAATATGCTTCAATCGGGGTGGCAGAAATCAAGAGCGAAGGCGACGATACGGCCGCGCATGTGAAAGCAGTAGCCAGCGCGACCACGGTTATTCACTTTCGCAAGGACGCCCCGATGGGCAAGTACGAGCTAGCCGTAAGGACCTCGTCCTTGAACGATCGACCGGAAGTGTCCCTCACCGAAGGCTCCGGAGGCGACGCCAAGAAACTGGAATTGAACGGCGCACCTCTCCAAGTCCAGGGCGGGCCCAACGCCATTTACTTCATCAACGCCTCCTTGCCTGCCGAAGCTCAAAACCAAGGCGGCTGTTGCGAATCAAGAGCTGTGAAGGCAGCAACGGTAGACGTCATCTTTGAACCGCTGCCGGCCGTACTTGAAGACACGAATACGCCGCTGATCCTCAACGGCAGCGAAGTTTCACCGGGTCAGTATGAGCAGGTGGTGGCCATCTCGTTCGAGAACGCCCTGGGCAGACGGCTGCAATGCTCGGGAACCGTGATTGCGCCAAGAACCATTCTCACTGCAGCTCACTGCATATTCAACTACCAACAGAATATCCTGAAGGGCCAATTTTCAGCATCTGTAGGAAAGTTTGAGACGAGCCCCGACGAGGCGAGAATGCCGATAGTCAGCTACGACTTCCCGAAAAGTTCGACGGGAGGTCTAAACTACGATCCCGAGAACTTAGAGGACGACATCGGCATATTGTACCTGAGAGACCCCTTCGCGCACGTAACCACCTTTCCTCAGCTGCACCGAGGCGCGCCTTCCTGGCAGGACTTGAAGAACAAACAGGCGTCGCTGACGATCGTCGGGTTCGGACTCATGAAAGACGATCAGGGTCACCTCACGGACGCGGGAGTGAAGCGGTATGTCACGATTCCGTTTGCCGATTACACCAACAAGGCCATCGTCTATTCCTATACCGCGGCGGGAGGAGGTGCGTGTAACGGTGACTCTGGAGGAGCGACCTTCCTAACCCAGGCGCGCCTACTGGCCGGCGTCACGTCTTCCACCACTCGACATGATTGCCAGGGCACTGGGAAACAGACGCGAGTCGATGCCTATGCGGCTTGGCTGGCGCCGCGGCTTCGTTGATGAATCGAACCACCGAGTAGATTCACAGCAACTCCCCTTGCGACCCCTTTTGGTGGCTCGCTCACGTCTCCGCGCGCGGCGCTTTGCGGTTGGGGCTGACGAGCGGGGGGAGCTTGGGGCGGCGGTCCTGGAACAGCTGGGCGAGCGTGAAAGTCAGCGCGGGGAAGCGGCCGAACTCGGTCTCGGCGAGGCCGTGGGTGTTCGCTTCATCTTCCATTCCTTTCGTCGGCAAGCGCCTGACCTATCGGCGGACTGCTGCGCTCGCCGCCTGATTACTACCGCAAGCTGCGACAGATCCGGACGCCCCGTGAACGCTGCACGAGCTAAGCGACGGCCGCCACGACAGCGACAAAAGCAATCAGCACATAGATCAGCGCCGCGTCAGCGTGATACCGCATGTGGGCCGAGTCCCTTTCATAGAGGGTAAAAAATAATGGCGCAGACTTACGATACCCAGAGCCTTTGGGAAAAGTACGAGGACATTGCGATGCACTTCAACGACCTTTTGATGAAGCTGCGCATGCAAAGCCTCGCCGGCATCGCCGCCCTGTCCACCGTGATTGGCGTATTCGCCAAGGAAGGCATTGGCGGCGTTAAAATTGAGTGGGGTGTTGCAGAAGCGCTGTTCACCGCGCTTGCGTTGTTCTGGGTTGCAATCTGGAGCCTTGATTTCCTGTACTACAACCGGCTCCTGATGGGCGCAGTGACCGCACTGAAGGAGCTCGAAGCTGAATGCAAGCCGGGCAAGGAGTTCACGGTTGGCATCAAGATGAGCACTGTCATCGAGGATGAGTTCCGCCACAGCTTTTGGGAGCGGTGGCCGTCCCGCTTCCACGGCGTGCTGTTGTTCTATGGAATTGTGTTCGCCGTAATCATCGCGGGCCTCGTTTACTCCGCTCACATGAAGCCTTAGCTACGGGCTTTGTTGCTGTCCTAGTGCGGCTTGTCCGGCATTTTTGGTAGCCGTTGAATCGCCACCTCACGCGGCGCGACCGTCTCCTTTTCGGAGTAGGTTTCATTGTCCGACATAATCACCCCTCAAGACGATTGTGCCGCCAGAATCTATGTAGAATTGATGGCGGAGGTAAGTGACCGTTTGAACATGGTTATGCGAACCCAGCTCGCCGAGTTCAGCAATCCCTTCTTCCTCCACTTGGACTACATGGCCTTCGAGTTCGCGATGCTCCAGTTGCGGATGGTAGCGGAACTGATCGCCTTCGCCTGCCTCGTCGCACATGGCGACGTTCCAGAAGCCCGGAGCAAGAAATTCCGGGAAGAACACTCTGCAGTCGTCATTTTCAAAAAGCTGGCGCTGTTTCACGCAGACTATTTTCCAAAGCCCGTTAGCCGCGTCGTTCTCGCCAGCGGCAACATGGATATTCAGCCCCGGCCCGAGGGTGCGATCACAAGGCAGGAATTGCAAAGCCTCTACACCTACTGTTTGAAATTCCTGCATCGCGGCAGACCGGCGCAGATATTCGCAGAGGAGCGGCGGAAGTATGACTTCGACTACATCCGCGAAAGCGCGAACAAGATAGCCTGGTTGTTAGACGTCCACATTATTAACCTAGTGTCCGGACGCGTGATGCTTGTGGACATGAACAAAGATGGAAAGGTGTCTCAAGAGTGGCACATTCCCATCCCGACGCCACGCGGTAACGCTTACCCTCGCGCGTAACCTTGTTGTTGGCCTCGGCTTTCCCTGGGCGTTCTAGCGATTCTTTGATGCTAAGTATAAGTACAAAATTATCAGTGTGTAACCAAAACGGTTATTTTGTCTTGACATCGTAACGCTGTTCCGGTACATAAGCGATAGACCGAAAAAGTGCGCGCAGCGTATCACCGCTGCGCGAGGGCGCTGATGCCGCCGGCTGAAAGGTCCGTTTTTCCGTGAATGATGAAGACGAGGTGGCCCAAGGAGCCCCTCCACCGCACTTCGTGCGGTCCCCCTCCCCTGCAAATGCAGGGGCGAATGAGATGCCGCGCGCGTGGGTGAGTGTGCCGGTGACGGCCCGGATCAAATCGAAAGACAATGCCAATGGGTAAGAAGGCCCCTCCACCGCGGGGAGCGCGGTCCCCCTCCCCTGCAAATGCAGGGGCGGATAAGGCCCCTCCACCGCGCGAGACGCGGTCCCCCTCCCCCGGAAATCCGGGGGAGGATAAGGCCCCTCCACCGCGCGCGGCGCGGTCCCCCTCCCCCGGAAATCCGGGGGAGGATATTTGTGATTATCAGGCGGGGCGGAACCGGCGGGTGCAGGTGACGAAGCGGGGGTGGAACCGGTTCGACGCGGCGAAGAAGAAGGTCTTCCTCAAATGGTTCGCGGCGACGTGCAACGCCAAGGAAGCGGCGCGGCGGGCGGGCGTCGGCTATTCGACCGTGTTCGACCACCGGGCGAGCGACCCGCTCTTCGCCGAACGCTGGGACGCGGCGCTCGAGCAGGGCTACGCACGGCTCGAGGCCAAGCTCGTCGAGATGCAGTTCGAGCAGGCGGCGGGGCCGGTTCTGGAGTTCGACGGGGCGTTCGAGCCGCCGGACACGAAGCTGACCGATCCCGAAATGGCGCTTCAGCTGCTGAAGCAGCACAAGGCCGAGGTGACTCGGATCCGCTCCGACCAGGCGGCGCGCGACAACCCGCGCGGACGGGGGCGGATCAAGCAGGTGCCGAGCTATGAGCGTGAGCGGCTGGCGAGCGACGCCGAGATGCGGCGGGCGCTGGTCAAGAGCCTCAAGGCGTTCGGCGTGCGGGTGACGAAAGAGGATCTGGCCCGCGCCGCGGCAAACCCCTCTGCCCCGCCCTCTCTCCCCGACCGCTCTTCTCCGCCCCCTCTCCCCAACCCCTCTCCCGCGAAGGGGAGAGGGGCTTAGTGAGCAAGCGGGGCGGCCGACTCGGCGCGGGTGACGGCTGGGACGATCTGTATGGCTGGGGGCCGGTGCTGCACGTGGCGGCGCGGTACTTCAGGGACGACGACGAAGGCTGGGCGGCGTTCGTAGCGAGCTTGCCGCGGCGGGTGATCGCGCGGCTGCTGGCCGAATGGTCGTGGCAGGCGCACGGCGGGCAGAAGGAGCCCGACCCGCCATGGACGGTGTGGCTGCTGATCGCCGGGCGCGGGTTCGGCAAGACCCGGGCGGGGGCGGAATGGGTGTCGCAGCGGGCGCGGGAAACGCCCGACGCGCGAATCGCCCTCGTCGGCGGCAGCCGCGACGACGTCGCCAAGGTGATGATCGAGGGGCCGAGCGGGCTGGTGAAGGTGGCGCGGGCGAACGAGCGCGTGCTGTGGAAGCCGACAATCGGCACGGTCAGGTTTTCGAGCGGGGCGATGGCGTTCGTCTATTCGGCCGAGGCGGCGGAAGCGCTGCGCGGGCCCGAGCATCATTTCGCCTGGGCGGACGAGCTGGCGAAATGGGGCGCGAACGGCAAGCGCCGGACGGCGGACGCGGCGTGGGACAATCTGATGCTGGGCCTGAGGCTGGGCGAGAAACCGCGGGTGGTGGTGACGACGACGCCAAGACCGGTCGCGCTGTTCAGGCGGGTGAAGGCGCTCAGCGGCGCCATCGAGACACGCGGCCGGACCGACGAGAACCCACACCTTCCGGATGAGTTCGTGGAGTGGATGCGCGAGACCTATGGCGGGACCCGGATCGGGCGCCAGGAGCTCGACGGCGAGGTGATCGAGGAGGTGGAGGGGGCGCTGTTTTCGCGGGCGCTGATCGAGCGCTGCCGGGCCCCCTCCACCGTTGAACTGCGGCGGATCGTGGTCGGGGTGGACCCGCCGGCAAGCGTCGAGGGGACGTGCGGGATCGTGGTGTGCGGACTGGGCGCCGACGGGGCCGTGTATGTGCTCGCCGATGCAAGCGTCGGCGGGGCGAGCCCGGAGCGCTGGGCGCGGAGCGTCGCCGAGGCGGCGGAGGGCTGGGGCGCGGACCGCGTGGTGGCCGAGAAGAACCAGGGCGGCGACATGGTCGCGAGCGTTCTGACCAGCGCCGAGGTGAGCCTGCCGGTGAAGCTGGTGAACGCGAGCCGCGGCAAGGTGGCGCGCGCCGAGCCGGTCGCGGCCTTGTTCGAGAATGGGCGAGCGAAACTGGCGGGCCGGTTCCCCGAGCTGGAGGACGAACTCGCCGGGCTGCTGATCGGCGGCGATTATGCCGGGCCGGGGCGCTCGCCGGACCGCGCCGACGCGTGCGTGTGGGCGATCACCGCGCTGATGAAGCGCAGCGCCGAGCCGCGGCTGAAGTTTTTATAGCGACTTGCGGCTTATTCTGGGGGTGAAGCGGTGGCCGTCGTCTTCGGCGGCCTTGGACGCGGCGGACGGAGAGTCGCCGGGCTGCTTCAGTCCGAGGAAGGTGCGCACGCTTTCGGCGGAGACGGCGCGGCCGAACAGCCAGCCCTGCGCCTCGGAGCAGCCGAACTGCTTGAGCGCGTTGCGGACCTGCTCGGATTCGACCCCTTCCGCGGTGATCGGCACGTTGAGCGTGTGGCCGAGCTTGGTGATGGTGGCGACGATCGCCGCCGTCTGCTCGCTCTTGACGATGGTCGAGATGAAGCTCTTGTCGATCTTGATCCGGTCGACGGGGAGCAGGTTGACCTGCGCCAGGCTGGCGTAGCCGGTGCCGAAATCGTCGAGGCTGACGCTCACTCCGAGGTTCTTGAGGCTCTTGATGATGGTGATCACCTGTTCGCGGTCCTCGAGCAACGAGGCCTCGGTGATCTCGATCTCGAGCCGGCTCGCGGGGAAGCCGGTCTCGGTGAGCAATTTGATGATCTGCTCGGCGAGGCGCGGGTCGCGGAACTGCACCGGCGAGATGTTGACCGCGATCTTGAGGTGCGAGGGCCAGGTGCGCGCGTCGAGCATGGCCTGCTCCATCACGCTCATCGTCAGCGGGCCGACGAGGCCGGTCGCTTCGGCAACCTCGATGAAGGTTTCGGCCTCGAGCAGGCCGCGCTTGGGCGAACGCCAGCGCGCCAGTGCCTCGAAGCCGACGAGGTCGCGCGTGGCGAGATCGATCAACGGCTGGAAGAACGGCACGAACTCGCCCTTCTTGATCCCGGAGCGCATGTCCTCTTCCATCGACAGGCGCTCGGTCAGCTCGCGTTCGAGCTGCTGGTCGAACCAGGCGAACTGGCTGCGTCCGGCGCGCTTCGCGGCATAGAGCGCGACGTCGCTCTGGCGAAGAACGTCCTCTTCGCTGGCGAGCTTGCCGATGGTGGCAAGGCCGATCGACGCCGAGACCTGCAGCTGGGCGCCGCCGGCGAACACCGGATTGGCGAGCCGAGCCAAGATCGCCGTCGCCACCTTCTCGGCAGCGCGCGAGCCTTCGCCGTCGAGCAGGATGGCGAATTCGTCCCCGCCGATGCGCGCGCAGCAGGCGCTCTTGGGCGCCGCCTTCACCAGCGTTTCGGCAAGGGTTTTGAGCAGCTGGTCGCCGGCGAGATGGCCGTGAAGATCGTTGACCCGCTTGAAATGGTCGAGGTCGAGCAGCAGCACGACCCCGGAGCGCTTCGCCTCGAGCACGGCAGCGAGCGCGTGCAGGAGCTCGCGGCGATTGGCGAGGCCGGTCGTGGGATCGGTATTGGCGTTGCGCTGGGCGAGCCGCTCGGCCTTCTCATAGGCGTCGAGCGCGTCCTTCAAATCCTTCGAGCGGCGCCAGCCGAAGAGAATGATGGCGATGTTGAGGACGAACGCCATCTTGAGGCTCTCGTCAGCCGGAAGCCGCGAGACCCCGAACGCGGGCGGGAGCACCTGGCTGCCCAGCGCGACGAACATGAGGATGGCCGCGATCGTCGCGCAGCTGGTGATGAGATGGCTGCTCGCGATGCGAATCGCCTTGCTTCTTACGCCTGACACCTACGCGTGACTCCTCGGGTTAGCGTTCGCGAATAACCGAGCTTAGTGAAGATTATCCTACTGTTGCGGCGGATCGGGGGGTGCGCAGTTGTTGCAGGGCCACCGCCGCAAACGCATGTGCTAGGTACCACTACGTATTTTCTATGAGCATTGCCCGGCTCACCAAATGCGGACGGTCCAATGGAGTGAGGCTTATGTCGGACAAATCGTCATTCAGCGGCAAGCGGGTCTCGCGGCGGGACTTCCTGTTCGTTGCAGCCGCGGGCGGGGGCGCCGTCGTCGGTGCAAGCCTGATCGGCACGCCTGCTGCTGCGTCGACGAAGATGCCGCAAAAAGCGGTCAGCTACCAGGCGACGCCCAAGGGCAAGTTGCGCTGCGACAATTGCACGCTGTGGCAACCGCCTGCGTCATGCAAGCTTGTCGATGGGACCATCGCCGCGTCCGGTTGGTGCGTGCTCTACAAGGCGAAGAGCTAGGGCTTTGAGCGATGGGGGAAACGACCATGACGGACGGAAAGCTGACCGGCAGAATTCTCACCGCATCGGGCATGCTGCTGGCGAGTGTCGCCTTTTTCGCGCACCGGCCGGCATCAGCCGTTCCCGCCTTCGCCGAGCAGACCGGCCAGGCTTGCGCCTCATGCCACGTTGGCGGCTTCGGTCCGCAGCTCACTCCCTTCGGTCGCCAGTTCAAGCTTAGCGGCTACACGCTTCGCACGAAGCCATTCAACGTGCCGCTCTCGGCGATGGCGGTCGCATCCTACGTGCACACCCAACGTGCCCAGGACGAACCGCCGACCGAGGACGCCAAGAGGAACAACAATGCCTCCTTCGACGAGGGCAGCATCTTCCTCGCCGGCGGGGTCGGCTCGCACCTCGGCGGCTTCGCACAAATCACCTATTCCGGCCCGGACGAAGCATGGGCGTGGGACAATCTGGACCTGCGCGCGGTCGGAACCGGCAAAATCGGCGGCAAGGACCTGATCTACGGGCTCACGCTCAATAACAACCCAACGATCCAGGACGCCTGGAATACCCTTCCCGGCTGGGGCTTCCCGTATACTGATTCCGATTATGCTCCGGGCGCGGCGACCTCCCCTCTGATTTCGGGCGGGCTCGGCCAGGCGGTGTTGGGCCTCAGCGCCTATGCCTGGCTCGATTCCAAATTCTATCTCGAGGCAGGCGGCTACAGCACGCCCTCGCGCGGGACTTTGCACTGGCTTGGCTCCGACCCCAACGATCCCGGCAAGATTCACGGCCTTGCGCCTTACGGCCGGGCAGCCTTCCAGACCGACGTCGCCGGCGGCACCTTCGAGGCGGGAGCGTTCGCGCTGAAGGCTGCGCTCTATCCAGGCCGCGACCGCTCAAGCGGATACACCGACCGTTATACCGACCTTGGGCTCGATGCCTCGTGGATCAAACCCCTGAAGTCCGACACCCTGACGCTCAACGCACACTACACCCATGAAAAACAGTCGCTCAACGCGACCTGCACGCTCGGCATGGCGGAGGGCTCGATCGAGCCGGGGCCGTTGCCGCAGTGCGCGGACAACACGCTGAACGAAGAGCGCATCGACGGATCCTATTATTGGCACAATGCCGTTGGCGGGACGATCAGCGCCTTCAACCTTAGCGGATCGTCGAACCCCTTCATCTACGCCGACAACCGCACCTTCCGGCCAAACAGCTCGGGCTTTCTGTTTCAGCTCGACGGAACGCCATGGGGCCGTGGAAAATCTCCACTCGGTCCGCGCTTCAACATGCGCGTCGGAGCGCAGTACACCGTCTACACCCGTTTCGACGGAGCGCGGTTCAATTTCAACGGTACCGACCGCAATGCATCGAACAACAACACGCTGAGGGTCTTTACTTGGGTGGCATTCTGATGAATCTGGACGCCACAGCAGCTAAAGCGCGTTATTGCCCGCGTGGGCCCTAACAGCTTTTGATCGTTGCTTGGAACGCGGGGGCAAGTGAACGAGCCTTCCTACCCGGCGGGAGCGCATGATTATGCGGGCGACGCCGAAGAGATCGAACGGCTCGAAGCCGCGATGGTCGAGACGCCGCGCGGCGCGGTCGTCGTTTCGGCGGTTGCCGTCGGGCTGCTGCTGACCGGTTGGCTCGGCCTCTACTTCCTGGTGTTCCTTCCGCGGGGACCGGTCGGCTGATGGCGATTCACGAAGACGCTATCCTGAAATCGGAGCTGCGCTGGGCGGCGGTGGTCGCAGTGATCGTCGCAATCATCCTGATCGCGATCCTCTACGCAGCGATCGCGATGCACGTGAACCCGCCGTCAAACCGCGAATATGTCGATCCCAAGACCTTGCACCTGTCGGCCGAGTTCACCGAGGCAAATCTGGGGACTCGGGTCGATCCCAACGGCCAGATCGTCGCCCGCGTGATCGCGACCCAGTTCGAATTCGTCCCCAACTGCATTGTGCTGCCGGCGAAGAAGGATGTGACCATTCGCCTGACCACCCCGGACGTGATCCACGGAATCCTCGTCACCGGCACCAACGTGAACACGATGATCGTCCCCGGCTATGTCGCGCAGGTCCATACGCAGTTCACCAAGACGGGGGACCTGCTGATGCCCTGCCATGAATTCTGCGGCCTGGGGCACAGCCAGATGATGGCGACGGTGCGCGTCGTCCCGCCCGAACAGTTCCGGCCGAACGCAGACGGAAGGGTCAGCTGTGGCAACCGCAGCTAAGCGGATGCCCGCAGCGCGCCGCCGCCGGGCCGGCGCAACGGCCGGGCTGCAGACCAGCCGGCTTGTCACCGCGCATATCTGGGTGGCGATCGCCGCGTTCGCCGTCGCGTGCCTGCTCGGCGTTTGGCAGATGTGGGCGCGCAGCCCGCTGACGGCGCCCTATCATACCGCCGCAAATTACTTCCGCTCGGTCACGCTGCACGGCGTCTCGATGGCGTTCGTGCTGACGACCTTCTTCATCATGGGCTTCGGCTATTATGTCGCCGAGACGGCGCTGAAGCGTCCGCTGCCGGGCCTCGGCCTCGCCTGGGGCGCGTTCTGGCTTGGGATCGTTGGCACCTTGATGGCCGCGCTGTCGGTGATCAGCGGAGATGCCTCCGTTTTGTATACCTTCTACCCGCCGCTGACCGCTACGCCCTGGTTCTACATCGGCCTGGTGCTGGTGGTGGTCGCATCGTGGATCTGGTGCCTGATCATGATTTTCGCGATGCGCTGGTGGAGGGCCGACAATCCCGGCAAGCCGGTGCCGCTGGTGATGTTCGCCAGCGTCGCCAATGCCGTAATGTGGCTATGGACGACTCTTGGCGTGGCCGCCGAGCTGCTGTTCCAGGTCATTCCAGCGGCGTTCGGCTGGAACGGCATGGTCGATGTCGGGCTGTCGCGCACGCTCTTCTCCTGGACACTGCACGCCATCGTCTATTTCTGGCTGTTCCCGAGCTACATCGCTTTCTACACGATGTTTCCGCGCGCCGCGGGCGGACGGCTCTATTCCGATACGATGGGGCGGCTCGCGTTCATCCTGTTCCTGCTCTACTCGCTGCCCGTCGGCCTGCACCATCTGATGATGGACCCGGAGCACTCGAACGGGTTCAAGTTCCTCCAGGTGTTTCTGACGGCGTTGGTGTCGGTGCCCACCCTGCTCACCATTTTCACCATCACCGCGTCGGCCGAAATCGCCGGGCGAATGCGCGGCGGCAAGGGCCTGTTCGGCTGGATCGGCGCTTTGCCGTGGGATCGCCCGATGGTGCTCGCCACCGGCCTTGCGTTCTTCATGCTGTTCTGGGGCGGCGGCGGCGGGCTGATCAACATGAGCTACGGAATGAATGCGATGGTCCACAACACGAGCTGGGTCACCGCGCACTTCCACCTGATCTTCGGCGGCACGGTCGTGATCATGTACCAGGCGATTTGTTATTCAATCTGGCCAAGCCTGACCGGACGCAACTTCGCCGATCAGCGCCCGCTGCGCGTCCAGCTGTGGCTGTGGTTCATCGGAATGATGGTGATGACTCTGCCGTGGCACTGGCTCGGGCTGCAGGGCCAGTGGCGCCGGGTCGCCGCCTTCGATTATTCCAATCCGCTTATCCACAGTTGGGGGCCGTGGGTGATCGTGTCGCTCGTCGGCGGAATCGTCCTGGCGTTCAGCGCTCTGCTGTTCGTCTACAATCTCGCGATGCTTCACCGCCGCGGAATCGCCGGAGCTCCTGCGGCGATCGAATATGCCCAGGCCGTGCATCCGCCCGAGCGCGTGCCTTCTTCGCTCAACGGGTTCGGCCTGTGGAACATCCTCGTCGCGCTGCTGATGCTGCTGGCCTACGGCTGGCCGATCGCGCAATTCTTCGTTTACCCACCGCCCCAAGCGGTGGTGCACAGGCTCGGCTGAGATGGCCAAGGCGCCGCGCAAACGCCCGCTCAAGCCCCGCGACGAAAGTCCGGCCGGAGCGCCTCCGGAACAGGCGGCGATCGATCGTCCATGGCGAATCGGCGCTGCGGCAATAGTGGCAGCGGGGCTCGCCGCTGGAGCCCTAATCGGCTTCGTCATCATCCCCGCCGGCCAGAAGGAAAACGCGCATCTGTCGATGGGCCACGCAATGGCCCGCTCCGCGGGGCTCGAAGCCGGCTCGCCCGCCGTTCCGCAGCCGGTCAGCACGGCGACGGCGATCCCCGTCAGCACGGTCAGCTGGGATCCGGCGATCATGAACGTCCTCGCTTCCGGAAACACCGCGCGGGGAGCGGCGATCGCGGCGCAGACCTGCGCGGCCTGCCACGGCGACAAGGGGCTCTCGCAGAGCTTCGGGCCCGGTCCGGTGTTCCCGAGCCTGGCGGGCCAGAGTCCCTACGCGATTTACAAACAGCTGCACGATTTCCGTTCGGGCGCGCGCGTCAATCCGCAGATGACTGCCGTTTCGCAGATGCTTCAGGTCCAGGATCTCGCGGCGGTGGCGGCCTATTATTCGGCTGCATCCAAAGAATATGCCGCGATTGGAGCGCGCGAGCTGCTCGGCGATGCGGAGATCGAAAAGCTGGCGAACGAAGGCGACAGCCACCGCCGTCTCCCGGCGTGCCTCGCCTGCCATGTCAACAACTCCGGCGGGCCGATCGAAACGCCGGTGATCACGGGGCAGATCGAAGCCTATCTGGTGACTCAGCTCAACGCCTTCGCGGGCGGCACGCGCACCAACGACGTCTACGGCCGGATGCGCGACGTCTCGAAGAAACTGACCCCCGCCGAGCGGGCTGCGCTCGCACGCTATTTCCAGGGCACGCTGTAAGCGCGAAAAACGCTTGGACTAGGCAATTGCCTATTGCGCCTAGGGAACAGATAGGGAACAATGCAGAGGCTCGGAGTCGTGTCTCATGCTTGTTCTCGATCCTTCCATGCTCATCGCCGTCGCTGCGTTGATCAGCAGCCTGTCTGCGTTCGTCTGGGCGGTGCGGCGGAAGCCCTAGCGCGCACCCGGCGGCAGGGACTGGAAGTGGGGCGCCCGAGTGTCGCCGCTTCGCTTGGGCCGGGGGAGCAGGCTCGAGACGATTGTCTTGCCGGCGATCAAGGGCGCCTGGGCGAGGGCTCCGGCGAGTTCAGCGATGGCGTGCGCGCGGGGTTGCACGCGGAGCATCGTCAGGGCGCGGGCGGCGCGCCAGCGGGCCAGCTCGCGCCGCACGATCCGGGTCTCGCACCCGGGAAATTCGCGTTCGATGATGCGGTACATCTGGATGTGCGCCCGGATCATCCGTCCCGAGTCCGCCGACATCGCGCGGGGGTGCTGGCGGTACCCGAGCAGGAAGGCACGGGTGCAGGCGATCTCGTGCCGCGCCGCGATCTGCAGCTGGAGCAGCCAGTCCTCGCAGCCCCCTTCGCCGGGCCGGCTGAGTTCGTAGCGCAGGTCGCCAAGCGCGCTGCGGCGGATCAAGGGCGCGCTGCCGGTGCCGAAATTGCACTCGAGGTGGCGGGCGAAGACGCGGCCTTCGAACACCGGGGCCCAGGCGGGCGCGATGACGCAGCCCCGCTCGTCGATCATCCGATACCAGCAATAGACGAGAGCAACTTGCGCAGAGCTCGCCGCAAAGGTCGCGAGCTGCCGCTCGATCTTTTCCGGATGCCACAGATCGTCGGCGTCGAGCGGGGCAATGAAATCGCCCTGCGCGGCATCGATCGCGCAATTGCGAGCGGAGGCCAGCCCGCCATTCTTCTGCCGGATCAGCCGCGCGCGAGGATCGGACGCGCAAAACTCGGCGGCGAGCGCGGCGGTGTCGTCGGTCGACCCGTCATCGATGATGAGGATCTCGAGGTCGCGATGAGTCTGGGCAGCCGCCGAGTGGAGAGTCTCGGCCAGGGTCTGCTCGGCGTTCCACGCCGGAACGATCACCGAGACGAGCGGGTGCGCCGGGCCGGCGCTCATCCGCCCGACGGCGCGAGCTGCTTATCCACCAGCCGCACCGCCTCGGCGATCGCCTGGTCGACGTCGAGCGCGGTGGTATCGAGCAGCAGCGCGTCCGGCGCCTGTTTCAGCGGAGCGACGTCGCGGTGGGTGTCGCGCTCGTCGCGGGCGCGGATGTCGGCGAGGACGTCCTCGTAATGCGCCGGCATCCCGCGCTCGAGCAACTCACGCACGCGGCGCTGGGCGCGGATTTCGGGCGTGGCGGTGACGAACAGTTTCACGTCGGCCCCGGGAGCGACGATGGTGCCGATGTCGCGGCCGTCGAGGACGGCTCCGCCGGGCTGGCCGGCAAAGTGCTGCTGGCGCTCGAGCAAAGCCGCGCGGACCGAGGGATAGGCCGAGATCGACGAGGCGATGCGCGACACCGGCTCGCTCCTCAGCTCCTCGTCCTCCGGGTCGATGCCCAGCATGTCGCACGCACGCAACGCCTCGAACTCGTTTCCCGGATCGCCGCCCCAGCGCCACAGGTTGAGCGCCACCGCGCGGTAAAGCAGGCCGGTGTCCATGTGCGGCAGGCCGTAGTGCGCCGCGAGCGCGCGGGCGATGGTCCCCTTCCCGCTCGCCGCGGGCCCGTCCACGGCGATCACAAAACCCTTGCGCGGGCTTTTCGCGCGGGAGTTGGTTCCCATATCCTTTGCCAAGGGGCGCGCTTTGACAGGGCCATATCGCTATGGCAAGGCGCGCCCCCGAACGCCGGGCGAACCCCGCGACGAACCCTTTTCTTTCTGGAGTTGAGATCCTCATGGTGAAGCCCGAATGGGGCGCCAAGCGCACTTGCCCCAAGTGCTCGACCCGCTTTTACGACCTTGGCACCGAGAACCCGGTGCACTGCATCAGCTGCGGCAATGATTTCGTTCCCGAGCCGGTCCTGAAGTCGAAGCAGCCGATGGCGTTCGAGGTCGCCGCGCCGGCCCCCGTCAAGGAACCCGCCGAGGACGCCGATCTCGCCGCCGAAGAGCTGACGGTCGACGAGGAGCTGACCGTCGACGAGGACGCGGAGATCAGCGCCGACGAGGAGGTCGATATCGACACCGGCGACGACGATCTCGGGGTTGCGACCGCGGGCGAGGACGAAGAGGGCTGATCGCTTGGGAAATTGCCCCGGCGGCGACCATTTCCCCTTTTCCAGCGCGGGGAAGTTCGCCTAAGGCACGAGGACGTGGGGCCGTAGCTCAGCTGGGAGAGCGTCGCAATGGCATTGCGAAGGTCAGGGGTT
>JBDTON010000157.1:0-3369 GCA_039933195.1 Sphingomicrobium sp.
GCCGGGAAGTCGGGACTGGACGCAGCGCACGACGGAAAGGCGAGCAGGAAATATTGCCGCTCCACCGGGCCCGACATTTCGATCCTCCGCTGCCCACGCTGCGGCAGCTCGGCTGTAAAGCTCGGCACAGCGACCGGCCTGGCCGGCACATCGCCGAAGTCTTGGGCAACCAGCGCTCGCGCGCGTGAAGGAACGAAGTCGCCGACGATCGCGAGGACGGCATTCCTCGGCGCATAGTGACCCGCATAATATCCTCGCGCGTCTGCCGCGGTCAGGCGCAGCACATCGCTGACGTAACCCGCCATCGGACTCCCATACGGGTGCGCCTGAATGGCGGTTCTTGTGACTGCGTCCTGAAGCACGGACAGCGGGTCGTTCTCGTAACTGTGCAGTTCGGTGATCACTGCACCTTTCTCGGCCTCGATCGACGCGGGATCGATAACCGTGCGCGCCATCCTGTCCGCTTCGATCTTGAGCAGCAGATCGAGCCCCTCACTCGGCATAGTCGCGAAATAGGTCGTCTGATCCATCGCGGTGTAGCCATGCCACTCCCCGCCGGCGTCGTAGATCAGCTCGGTTGCCCGCTCGCTGGGGAAATTCCTGCTCGCCCGGAAGGCGAGATGTTCGAGGAAATGGGCGAGACCGGTCTTTCCGGTCGTCTCGGCGGCCGAACCGCTCCTGTAGAGCATCTGCACGCTGACGAGCGGAAAGCTATGGTCCTCAAGCATGATTACGGTCAGCCCATTCGGGAGATGGCTGATCTCGGCGCGATTGAGGTCGAGCTCGGCATGTGCCGGCGCTGTGGTCGCCATTGCCGCTGCAAGAATAACGGCTGCTGCTCGCATTTCCCCTCCCGCGCCTCGACAGAGCGTAGGATGGCTGCCGAAAGAAGAACAGCAGCAACGTTGATGCGGCCACTACAACCGTTAGTGTGCGAAAATGACCGCCGAACACGTTTTCCACCGGTCCACATCGGCCCGGCCGCCCGTTGCTGTTCGGGGAGAAGGAATTTTCCTCATCGATGACGGCGGGCGCCGCTATATCGATGCGTGCGGCGGAGCTGCCGTGTCCTGCCTCGGCCACGCTCACCCTCGTGTCATTGCGGCGATGGCGGACCAAGCCGTTGACTTGGAGTATGTCCACACAGGATTCTTCACGACCAAGGCAGCCGAAGAGCTGGGGGCCGTCATTGCGGACATGTCGCCGGGTGCGCTTGATCGCGTGTGGTTCACAAGCAGCGGTTCGGAGGCGATCGAGGCTGCCCTGAAACTGGCCCGGCAATATCATCTTGAGCGGGGAGACGCGGGACGCAGCCGACTAATCGCCCGATGTCAGAGTTATCATGGAAACACACTCGGCGCGCTCGCCGCGGGTGGAAGCGCCTCGCGCCGAGCTCCCTATCAGCCGCTGCTTTTCGACGTGTCGCTGGTCGATCCATGCTTCGAATATCGCTTTGCCGAGCCGGGTGAGGGCACGGAAGAATATGGGCGCAGGGCCGCCGACTCGCTCGAGCAGGAGATCCTGCGCGTCGGTTCGGAAACCGTCATCGCCTTCGTCGCAGAAACCGTGGTCGGGGCAACGGCCGGCGCAGTGCCGCCAGTCCCCGGATACCTCCGCCGCGTGCGCGAGATCTGCGACCGCTACGGCGTGCTTCTGATTCTCGATGAGGTAATGTGCGGCTCCGGCAGGACCGGCACATTCCTGTCATGCGAGCTGGACGATGTTGTACCCGACATCGTCACGTTGGGGAAAGGTCTCGGCGGGGGCTACCAGCCCATCGGAGCGGTGGTGTGCACGACTGAGGTTTACAATGCTGTCGCGGACGGTTCCGCCGCGCTCAAGCATGGACAAACCTACAACGCGCATCCGATCGGCTGCGCTGCGGCGCTCGCCGTGCAAAGTATCATCCGCGAGGATGGACTGCTCGATCGCGTCCAGTCCAGCGGAGCGAGGTTAAGGCGATTGCTTGCGGAGCGCTTCGGGGATCATCCCAATGTCGGTGACATCCGCGGCCGCGGACTGCTCCAGGCGATCGAGCTGGTTGCTGATCGCACGCTAAAGACGCCGTTCGACCCGGCGCTGGCTATGCATCAGCGGGCAAAGGCCGCAGCTTTCGGTCGGGGGCTGCTGATCTATCCGGGCGGCGGTACTATCGATGGCTGCCAAGGCGATCATATCCTCGTGGCGCCGCCGTACAATGTCAGTGATGACGAACTCGAGATGATCATCGACCTGCTCGCCGATACGCTGGCCGCAGTGCTGCCGTCATGATCCGCGATGCTCGCTACGACATACTGTTCGAGCCGGTTCCCATCGGCCCCGTGACCGCGCGCAATCGCTTCTACCAGGTGCCGCACTGCACCGGCATCGGATGGACTCAACCCGAGACGCTCGCGCGGCTGCGGGGAATCAAGGCTGAGGGCGGATGGGCAGTCGTTGCGACGGAGGAGACTGAGATCCATCCGAGCGCCGATTGCGAGCCCTTCCACGAGGGGCGCTTGTGGGACGATCGCGACATTCCCGCTTTCGCTTTGATGGCAGACGCGGTGCACGAGCACGGCGCGTTAGCGGCTATCGAGATCATGCATCACGGCGCGTCGGTCGCGAACTGGGGCACGCGCATGGCGCCCATTGGACCCTCGCATCGGCCGATCATCTATTATTCCCCGGTGCAGGCGCGGGCCGTGGACAAGCAGGACATCCGCGACTTGCGCAAGTGGCACCGCGATGCCGCCCTGCGGTCGAAGAAGGCCGGGTTCGACGTGGTCTACGTCTATGCGACCCACGACCTGTCGATCGCTCACCAGTTCCTTCAGCGCCGCAGGAACGACCGCACCGACGAATATGGCGGAAGCCTCGAAAACCGCGCGCGTCTCCTGCGCGAGCTGATCGAGGACACCAAGGACGCCGTGGGTGACCGCTGCGCTGTTGCTGTCCGCTTCGCGGCTGACGAGCTGATTGGCGACGCCGGGCTCACCCATGACGGCGAGGCGCGCGACGTGATCGAAATGCTCGCCGAGTTGCCCGACCTCTGGGACGTGAACATTTCCAACTGGCCGAACGACAGCCAGACGTCGCGCTTCGCCAAGGAAGGATTTCAGGAGGAATATACGCGCTTCGTCAAACAGGTGACGAGCAAGCCGGTGGTGGGCGTCGGCCGCTTTACCTCGCCGGACACGATGGTCTCGCAGATCAGGCGGGGCGTCATGGACTTCATTGGCGCGGCGCGGCCATCGATCGCCGACCCCTTTCTGCCAAAGAAGATCGAAGAGGGGCGGATCGACGAGATCCGCGAGTGCATCGGCTGCAACATATGCGTGTCGAGCGATTACACGTCGACCAACCTGCGCTGCACGCAGAACCCGACGA
>JBDTON010000158.1:0-7085 GCA_039933195.1 Sphingomicrobium sp.
GGTTGACGGGGCTCTTGGGCCGTCCGAAGACGTTCTCGCCCATGCGGCGGTCGAGCTTGTATTTGGCGCTGGTGCGCTTCGTCATGTTCGGTCCTTCAATTGCGTTGTCATCGTCCCCGGAACCGCGCTGCTAGATTCTTGAAAGCTCAAGAGGGCAGGGCCACCGCTTCACCGGGATGCGGGGCCAATTGCGAAGGCGGGCGCCTAGCCGACAGCCCTTTCGCGGTCAAGCTCAGCGGCGCTGAAGCGGAAGGGCCGACTTGGGCGGATCACAGGTTTGCGGGTCACCATGGGCCTTTTGGTCCAGGGCCTGCTGGATCTGCTGATCGTTCTTGCAGTCCGGAATCTTGGGCGGGATGATCCACAGGTCGGTCACGGGCGTGGGCCCGGTCGGATCGCGAAAAATCACCCGCTCCGGGATGCCGTTCATCGCCGGAGCCGCAAGGAGCAATGGTATCACGAGCTGCAACATGGCCGAATTCCTTTCCATTCAGCAGCAGAGACATTTTGCGCTTTAAGTTGCGGAAACGCAACGGGTAACTAGCCGCGCCGGCGCGGGGGGCTGACCAATGCGCGAAGGATTCCGCGAACCGCCTTCACTTCGCGCGACGACCAGCCCGATTTGGTGAAGATCGTGCGGATGGTGTTCCTCGTCGCCTGAGTCCGCGACGGCGGGTGGAAGTATCCCTTTTCCATCAGTGCTGCATCGAGTTGCTGCACCAGGCCTTCGAGCTCCGCATGGGGCGCCGGCGGTTCGAGATCCTTGGCCGGCGGCTGCGAGAGCGTGCTTCGCTTGGACCATTCATAAGCGAGCAGGATCACCGCCTGGGCGAGGTTCAGCGACGCGAATTCGGGGTTGATCGGAACGGTGACAATCGCTCTGGCGAGGGCCACTTCCTCGGTTCCCAGGCCTGAGCGCTCAGGACCGAAGAGGATCGCGCTGCGCTCAGGAGACGCCGCGATCTCGTCGGCCATCTGTTCCGGCCCGAGCACGGGCACGACAAGGTCGCGGCGGCGGACTGTCGATGCGAAGACCAAAGAGCAGTCCGCCATGGCTTCCTGTACCGTTCCGAAAACCTGCGCTCGCTCAAGAACGACATCGGCGCCGCTGGCGGCGGGACCGGCGTCGGGATTGGGCCAGCCGTCGCGCGGCGCGACGAGGCGCAGCTCGGTCAGTCCGAAGTTGAGCATCGCCCGAGCCGCCTTGCCGATATTCTGCCCGAGCTGGGGACGCACGAGGATGATCACGGGTTTAGCCGCTTGTTGGGCCCCGCTCACAGGAGTCGATCGGGGGGTCCTTGCGGATTTCCCGATTGGCGATCTGGTTCTTCGCACCGTCCCTCTTCGCCCACGGCCTCAACGATCTCGGCAAAATGGCCTGGTTCGCTGAAATCCTTGTAGACGCTGGCGAAGCGGATGTAGGCGACGTGGTCGATCGCCTTGAGGCCGTCCATCACCGCCTCACCGATCTCGGCCGCGCGCACCTCGTCGCCGCGAGTCTCGAGCTGGCGCTGGATCGAGGAAACGAGCCGGTCGATGCGGTCCGGTGAGATGTCGCGCTTGCGGCAGGCAATGGCGATCGAGCGGGCGAGCTTGTCCCTGTCGAACGGTTCGCGCTCGCCGGTCTTCTTGACGACGGTGAGATCGCGCAGCTGCACTCGCTCGAACGTCGTGAAGCGCGCGCCGCACCCTTCGCACTGACGGCGCCGACGGATCGCCGCACCGTCCTCCGACGGGCGGCTGTCCTTCACCTGACTGTTTTCATGCGCGCAGAACGGGCAGCGCATCCTTTATCCCTGGTAAATGGGGAAGCGGGCGCAAAGAGCGAGAACGCGCCCGTTCACTGCGCTTTCGACGGTTCCGTTGTTCTCGGGGCCGGTCTTGGCGAGCCCGTCGAGCACATCGGCGACCATGTCGGCGATGTCGCGGAACTCGGCTTCGCCGAACCCGCGCGTCGTGCCCGCGGGCGAGCCTACGCGGATTCCGCTGGTCTGCACCGGAGGCAGGGGATCGAACGGCACCCCGTTCTTGTTGCAGGTGATTCCAGCGCGCTCGAGGCTTTCGTCGGCGTCCTTGCCGGTAAGTCCGAGTGGGCCGAGGTCGACCAGCGCGACATGCGTATCCGTGCCGCCGGCGACGAGGTCGGCGCCGCGCTCCTTGAGCCGTCCGGCAAGCGTCTTCGCGTTCGCGATCACCGCCTTGGCATAGGCCTTGAATTCAGGCTGCAGCGCCTCACCGAATGCGACCGCCTTGGCGGCGATCACGTGCATCAGCGGTCCGCCCTGGAGCCCTGGGAAGACCGCCGAGTTGATCTTCTTGGCGATGGCTTCGTCATCGGTCAGAACCATGCCGCCGCGAGGGCCGCGAAGCGTCTTGTGCGTGGTTGTGGTGACGACGTGGGCATGCCCGAATGGGGAAGGATGTTCGCCGGCAGCGACGAGCCCGGCGAAGTGCGCCATATCGACGAGGAAGAGTGCTCCAACTTCATCGCAAATCTCGCGGAAGCGTCTGAAGTCGAAATGGCGCGGATAGGCAGAACCGCCGGCGATGATGAGCTTCGGTTTGTGCTCTTTGGCGAGCCGCTCGACCTCCTCGAAATCGACGAGGTGATCGTCACGGCGGACGCCATATTGGACGGCATTGAACCATTTGCCGGACTGAGCGGGAGGCGCGCCATGGGTGAGATGTCCGCCCGCGGCGAGGCTGAGCCCCATGATGGTATCGCCGGGCTTCAGCAGCGCCATCATCACTGCACCGTTGGCTTGCGCCCCCGAATGCGGCTGGACGTTGGCGAACTGGCAGCCGAATAGCTTCTTCGCCCGCTCGATCGCCAGGCTCTCAACCGCGTCCGATGGTCCGCAGCCCTGGTAATAGCGGCGGCCTGGATAGCCTTCGGCATATTTGTTGGTGAGCACCGAGCCTTGCGCCTCGAGCACGGCGCGGCTGACGATATTCTCCGACGCGATCAGCTCGATCTGGGTCTGCTCGCGCCGCAATTCTGCGCGGATCGCGTCCTCGACCGCAGGATCCACTTCCGAGAGCCCGCTGGTGAAGAAGCCGTGCGGCACGCGGTAATTCTGGTCTCGTTCGAGATCGGCGGCGGTGGCCATCAGTCGCTGTCCTGCAAAATGGCGGAAAGTTGGTCGACGCGGCGCTGGTGGCGGCCGCCGGCGAAGTCCGTGCCGAGAAAGGCGGAGACGCACGCTTTGGCCATGTCGCTGCCGATCAGCCGAGCGCCGAGCGCGAGCACGTTGGCGTCGTTGTGTTCGCGGGCGAGCTGTGCCGACAGCGGGTCATCGACCCGTGCGCAGCGGCATCGGGGCTCGCGGTTCACCGCGATCGAGATGCCGATGCCGGAGGCGCACACTGCGATTCCGCGGTCGGCTCCGCCATCGGCAATGGATTGGGCGAGCTTGCGCCCAAACTCGGGATAGTCGACGCTTTCGGGTCCGTTCGTCCCGAGGTCGGCGACGTCGTGACCCTGCTCGCGCAGCCAGCCGGCAAGTTCGTCCTTGAGCTTGTACCCGGCATGGTCGGCGGCAAGGGCGATGCGCATGGTGCTTGCCTAGGACAAGCCGGTTGGATTCGCCAGCCTCAGGCGGCGAGCCGGATCTCTTCGCGGCTCCAGATCTCGACCAGGGCGTCGGTTAGTTGGTCCATCATTTCAGGGCTGTGGTGAGGACCGGGGGTAAAGCGCAGCCGTTCGGTGCCGCGCGGCACCGTCGGGAAATTGATCGGCTGGACGTAGAGCCCGTATTCGGCGAGCAGGATGTCGCTGACCCGCTTGGCCTTGATCGGACAGCCGACGAGCAAGGGGACGATGTGGGTGGCGCTCGGCATTGCCGGCAGCCCGGCGGCGGCGAACTTGGCCTTGAGCATGGCGGCGGCTTCCTGCTGCGCCCTGCGCTCCTCATTCGAAACCTTCAAGTGGCGGACGCTGGCCAGCGCGCCGGCGACCAGCACCGGCGACAGCGACGTCGTAAAGATGAACCCCGGCGCGTAGCTGCGGATGCAGTCGGTGATGGTTCGGTCCGTCGCAATATACCCACCCATCACGCCGTAGGCCTTGCCGAGGGTGCCTTCGACGATCGTCAGCCGTTCTGCGACTCCATCGCGCTCCGAAATGCCCCCGCCATGCGCGCCGTACATGCCAACCGCGTGGACCTCGTCGAGGTAGGTGAGAGCGTTGTATTTCTCGGCGAGGTCGCAGATCGCCGCGATTGGGGAAATGTCCCCGTCCATCGAATAGACGCTTTCAAACGCGATCAGCCGCGGAGTCTCGGGCTCTTCCGCGGCGAGCAGCTCCTCAAGATGTTCGAGGTCGTTGTGGCGGAACACGCGCTTCTCGCAGCCGCTGTTCTTGATTCCGGCAATCATCGAGGCGTGATTCAACGCGTCGGAGAAGATCACGCAGCCCGGAAGCAGCTTGCCCAGCGTCGAGAGTGCCGCCTCGTTCGAGACGTAGCCCGAAGTGAAAATGAGCGAAGCTTCCTTGCCGTGAAGGCCAGCGAGCTCGGCCTCCAGCTCGGTATGAAAATGGGTGTTGCCGCTGATGTTGCGGGTGCCGCCAGAACCGGCGCCGACATCGTGCAGCGCCGCCTCCATGGCCGCGACCACCGCCGGATGCTGACCCATGCAAAGATAGTCGTTCGAGCACCAGACGGTGATCGGCTTGGGGCCGTTGCCGCCAAAGCAGCGCGCGTTGGGGTACTGGCCTTTGGTGCGCAAGATGTCGATGAAGACGCGGTAGCGGCCCTCCTCGTGAAGGCGGTCGATCGCGGATTTGAAAATGCGGTCGTAGTCCAACGCTTGTGCCTCGCTCGCCGGCCATTTAGCTGGGCCTCTTGGCCAAGGCCATTGAGAACGACTCGCAATTAGAGGTCCTGCACCTCCGACAAGCCATAGGCAGCCAATGAGGCGAGTAGAGGTTCACGTGCTGGCGCGGTGAATAAGGCAATTCCAGGCAATTGTTCCATCGGCCAGGGCTGATCACGGGTGAGAAAGGCGATTCGGCGGGCGATGCCCGGTCCGCCATCGACGTACGCCACGTCCGGAAAGGCAGTTCTCAATTCGACGCCGAGCAACGGAAAATGGGTGCAGGCAAGGACCACGGTGTCAATGCTTGCGCCACCAGGAGCATCGAACATCGGCTGAGCCGCCCCCCGTACGTCTTGCGCACTGACTTCGTCCCCGGCGAGTTTGGCCTCGGCGAGCTCGACCAGCTCGGGCGCGCCGTGGCGGATCAATGTGCAGTCGGACGCGAAGCGCGCCGCAAGGTCATCGACATAGGGCTGGCGGACGGTTGCTTCCGTGCCGAGGACGCCGATCACCCGCGTTTTCGAGATTTCGGCGGCGGGCTTAATCGCGGGCACGGTTCCGACGACCGGCACGTCGAGCGCCGAGCGCACGTGCTCAAGCGCGATGGTGCTGGCGGTGTTGCAGGCGATGACGGCAAGGCGCGGATGAAAGCGCTCGACCAGCCGGCCAAGCAGAGCCGGGACGCGGCTCGCGATCTCCGCTTCGCTGCGCTGGCCGTAAGGGAAGCCGGCGCTGTCGGCGGCATAGACGATCGGCGCGTTCGGCAAGAGCGCGCGGGTGGGTCCAAGCACCGAAAGCCCGCCGACGCCGGAATCGAAAAAGAGGATGGGGGCGGAGGGGTTCATGCGGATTCATCCTCTCCGCCATTTCGCGGTGAGGGGGACCGCGCGGAGTGCGGTCGCGGGGTTCTTTTCAGACGGCGCTGCACGATGTGCGACGCTGGCACGGTCGCCTAACGTCCGCAATGGGTGGAAAGCGGACATTCGGTGCGCTGACGATCTTGCTTCTGCTATGCAGCTTTTATGGGCCGCAAACTCTCTCAGACCATCTCTGATTTGGGCCATCGTGTATCGACTTGGGTGGCCGATGCTGCGGCACATCCTCTCACCCAAATCGGGGTAATCGTCTTTTGCTTCGTTTGGTGGGCTTCAGGACTGCCGACCGATGTTCTGGTCGCAACTCTATCGATCCTGGCCATTACGCTGACTCAGATGGTGCTCAACCGCCAGAGGCTTCGAGAGAAGGAGGACCGTTATCGCGATACCGCGATGCACGCGAAACTCGATGAGCTGCTTCGGTCCGAGGAGCACGCCAGTAAAGAACTCGCGGGGATTGAAGAACTCGAGTCGGAGGAACTGGCTGCACTGAAGCGGCGGCTAGCGCAGTCTAGAGCGACCGATGCAGGTTCGCGTGGAGAGTCGAAATAGAACCCGGCCGCTAATGTCCGCTTTGGGTGGAAAGCAGACACTAGCAGCGCTTCAGCCACGCAGTCGCAAGCAAGTCCGGCACATTAGGTTCTACCGGGTTGGGTTCTGAAAAACCGCAAGCAGCACAAACGCTCCTACGGTCAGAGCGCAAACGCCGAAATAGACCTTCAGGTAATTCTGCCAGGCCCCGCCGAACGGTCGCCTGGCGTAGGCGACACCAAAAAATGGAGCCCACATCAGCATGGTCCAAACGATTAAGAAGGCCAATGCCTCGGGAATGTTGAGGTCTACATCCATCACACGGAGTGTGCCGCCGACACTTAGTGCCCGCAATGGGTGGAAAGCGGACATTGGCTCACGGCATTGTAAACTCTAACTGGCCGTAAGCTCCTCTGGCCGAAACCGAGAAGAAATAGCGCCGTCCTGATGCGATGTCTGACGGTCGGTAGTTGTGCTCGTAGCCTTGAAGGTGTTCGCCAAGGCTCACGGTATCCACGTCGATGCATGGCGTGTGGCGCCATTCGGACCACACTAGCTTCCGAGAAGTCGAGTCCCGGAGCCCCAGCCCACTGACGCAGCGTAACACGACCGGACGTAAGCCGCCGCCCAAGATCATCGGTCGGTGCGCCGTGAAGCTAAACGTCCCCTGCTTCGCTCCGCTCGAAATGTACCACAACGACTGTCACACACGAACTCAGCGCCAGGGCTAGGGCGACGACAATGCCGAACTGAGGCAACCTGTTCGCGTCCATCCTGCCCGAGAATGGGCGTTCCACCTAACGTCCGCAATGGGTCGAAAGCAGACCTAAGCGCTAATGTCTGCAATGGGTTGAAAACAGA
>JBDTON010000159.1:0-2312 GCA_039933195.1 Sphingomicrobium sp.
TGTCTTCACCGAGCTTTTCGAGCGCTCGCTTGAGCGCTGTGCGGCTGTCGGGCGCAAGGCCGAGGCCGAAGCGGGCAATCGCCGCCGGGTCGATGTCGCGGCGCTTGAGATATTCGCGCGCGTCGGCGCCGGCCATGCCTTGCAGCTGGTCAGCGTAATATTTGGCGACTTCACCCATGACGTCGGTGAGTGACGCCGTTCGCTCCGCCTGCTCTCTCGCTCGGGGGTCCGGAGCGGGAACTTCGATCCCGGCCTTGGCCGCGAGCTCCTTGACCGCGTCCATGAACTGCATTCCGCGCTGGTCGGTGAGGAAGCGGATCGCATCGCCGTGCGCGCCGCAGCCGAAGCAATGATAGAAACCCTTGTCGTCGTTGACGGTGAAGCTGGGCGTTTTCTCGTTGTGGAACGGGCAGCACGCCTTCCATTCGCGGCCGGCGCGGATCAGCTTCACCGATGGCGAGATGACCGCGGACAACACCGTGCGCGCGCGAAGCTCGTCGAGAAAGGCTGTGGAGAGAGTCACTGCCGAACTCCTCGCTCGTTCGTCCTGAGCGAAGTCGAAGGGCGTTGCTGTGACGGTTGTGCAAGACGCGCTTCGACTGCGGGCTTCGCCCTCCGCTCAGCACGAACGGAATTGATCGTGCTGGTCTGCAAAGCTTCGTTCGGTGGCCGCTTATGGGGAGGCTTTGCGAGCCAGCCGATGCGGTCCCAGTCACCCGCGATGAGCGCTTCTTTCTTTGCGCGGGTCCAGCCTTTGATCCGTCGCTCGAAGGCAAGCGCTTCGTACCGCGTTGGAACAGGCTCGCACCAGACGAGTTCGACCGGCCGGCGCCGGCTCGTCCAATCACAGCAGATGCCCTGCTGGTGCTGCCACAAACGCGCTTCCATGTTTTCGGTATGACCAGCGTAATAAGAGCCGTCAGCGCAGCGCAGAAGATACACCCAGAATTGCATCGATGTTGTGCCAGCGCCCTTCGACTTCGCTCAGGACGAACGAGATTGGAGAGTGGCACTACCCGATTCCACCCGCAAGCGGTCGTGGGCGATTTATCCACAGCTCCGCTGGCGGATTGCGCGTGCGAATAATTGACGGAGCAGCCGAAGGGGATTGCCGCTACACTGTTACTGTTCCGAAACGGTGGCGCAAGACCGCTGAATGGAACGATCAGGGAGGGGAATGGATATGTTGAAGAAAATTGGCGGGCTTGCCCGCTCTCTCTACATCCTGCTTGCATTCATCGCCGGCTTTATCGCGCTCAGCATGATCAACGTGCCGCTGGTGCTCGTCGTACTCGGATTGATCGCTGGCCTTGCGATGCCCCGCGACAGGATGATCCTCGCCGGGGTGCTCGTGCTCGCCTTGCCCATCGTTGGCGCGGCGCTCGGCCACATCCCCACGATCGGCGCTCAGCTCACAGCCGTTGCTGGCAATCTCCAGCTCGGCGCGGCAGCGGCGCTTGCCACGGCCATGGCCATCTTCCTCTACGATCTGGTGATGGAAGGCGTGATGGGCCTCGCCGGCGGTGGAACCGCTCGGACGCCAGCCGCAGCAACACACTAGTTCATTCAGTCACTCTTCGGGCTCCGTCGCACACGCGGCGGAGCCCTTTTTGCGATTGCTACGAGAGAGCGGCTTTAACCAGGCCGCTGGCGCGCGCAGGTTCGATCGAGGCGCCGAGGCGCTCCTTCACCAGAGCCATCACCCGGCCCATGTCCTTCATCGACGAAGCGCCAGTCTCGGCGACAATGGCGCGAATTTTCTCCTCGGCGTCGACATCGCTCAGCTGCTGCGGAAGGAAGCGCTCGATCACTCGGATCTCGCCTTCTTCAGCCTCGGCGCGGTCTGCGCGGGCGTTGTTGCGGTAGATTTCGGCCGATTCGCGGCGCTGCTTGATCATCTTCTGCAGCACTTCGGTGACGAGCGCGTCGTCGTCCTTGGGGCCGCCTCCGGTGCGCGCCTCGATGTCGCGGTTCTTGATGGCGGCGGAAACCAGTCGGAGCGTTCCGGTGGTCTCTTTGTCGCCGCCCTTCATCGCGGCGATCGTCGCGGCCTTGATGTCGTCTCTGATCATCGCTTTGCCCTAACGAGCGATTTCCGGGCTGACCAGCGTTGACCGGCGCGCGCAATGTCCGTAGCGACGACGCCTTAGCGACATCGCTGTTTTACCGCTGACGGAAAGGCTCTTCCCGCCCATGGCCGACGCACGACCCCTGCACGCGCCCCAGCCACCGGGCGCGACGGGAGTCGTGGTGTTCGCGGACGGACGGACGGTGTGGGGGCAGGGTTTCGGCGCCGAAGGCGAGGCGGTCGG
>JBDTON010000160.1:0-3060 GCA_039933195.1 Sphingomicrobium sp.
CCGGACTCAAGATCGTCGATCCTGCAGACGTGAATCGCTTCGCCCTCTGTCTCGGCCGATGGCCTCAGGGCGAGCCTACCGCCGCCGATGCGGTAGCGGCCTGGCTGAAGGTAGAGAATGAGGTCGCCTTCCGAACAAGCATAGTCGACCAGGTGCAAGTCAATCGTGCCTTCAGGATGCAAGCGCAGAGCCCCCAGCAATTCGTCCGGGAAACTATCCAGCGAAATCGGATCAACCCAAAGATGCGCTCCAGGCGGTTGGGATGCGAATTCTATCCGGCAGGCCTGCAAAATCGGCAAGCGCAGTACTTCCGCGTCAGTCGCGTCGAAGAGGCGGGCGGCAATTCCAGTCTGCGTCTGCTGGACGACAATCGAAGCGATCTGCCGTGGCGCGGAAAGCCGCCACTCCCTCTGCCGATCAACTGTGGTTTCGGCACATACGCCGCCGCCTGAGTCGAGGCCGGCGACTCGGACCGCGCCTCGCGCAATGCTTTCAGAAGCAAACGTTCCTTGTAACCTAACCTCGCTCATTGGACGGCCAAAGTTGGGAAAGCGGTACGGAGCATTGTCCGGCGATCGGCTGGCAAGCTGGTCACCTGTCCGGACGTGCCGACCGAATAGCCGATCGCGCCGACAATGGTCTTTCCGGCTGCGTTGCGAGTAAGGCCCGTACTGGCCTGGTAACGGACGACATAGGCCGCGCGATTGGACTGAATGAGATAGGTTTCGAAGTGCGCAGTGAATCTGACTGCCGTGGCGCCGACGCCGGCGTTGAAAACGGTGTCGGCTAATGGCGATACGCTGCCGCCGCCTGGCGCATCGAACATGGTGGTCGAACTTGCGGTGCGCAAATTCGCACCCCCCGCCTCATAGAAGGGACTGGTCGTTGAATCAGTATCTATTGACCAGTTCGGCGCGCTCGGGTCGGTCGTGAATGGTTTTGTGCCGCTGGTCGTCGGGATGCTTCCAGCGACAGAAGCAGGGCCCTTGGGCGTCGTGGCGATCAACTCGAACCAGACGAACTGCAGCCACCGCGTATTCGCCGAGATGGACCCGCTATAAGCGAGCGCAATCACGTTGGGAATCCTGCCGCCGCCCCTCAACTCGATCTCTTCTCCAGTGCGGACTTCCACTGTGCCGGTCGGGACGCCGGTTGCGCCAGGTGCGCGGCCGACTTCGCCGCTATGCGCGACGGTACCCTTGGTCTTGGTACCAGTAACTTGGCGATGGATGGCCCAAGCCGGCCCCCAGTCGCGGACGTCGAGCATCGACTTGCGGGTTCTGTGTTCATCGAGCGCCCTTGCGGCGGCGCGGTCGGCGTGGCGTTCGGCAGGCGCGGATTGGGGAGCGACGCCCGACTCGCGTCGCGTGGCCGTGGCATTGTGGGCAACATGCGCGAGCTCATGCGCCAGCAGGAGCGCACCATCGCGACTTCTTGGCGCATAGCGGGCAGAATCGAAGACGATGGACCTTCCCGCAGTGAACGCCGCCGCTCCCAACGCGCGTGCCGATGCCGCGGCGCGCTCGTCCGTGTGGATGCGGACATCACTGAGGCTACAGCCGAGATAGTTCTCCATGCGGTTTTGCACGCCGCCGTCCGGCGCCCTCGCCGGAGTGCGGAGAGCTTCTCTAACCAACTCGGCTTGGTCCGATGCCTTGGCGGCCCTGTTCAGGGCAGGAGTGGGCCCGGATTTGGCGGCGGGAATTAGAGGACGAATGCTCATATGCGTCTCTGGAACTTTGTTCGAGCAGGAGGCGAAACGGCATGCGAGCGCCCAATCCCCGGTTCAGCGAAGGCATGGCTTGCATCCTTAGAAACCGGGGCAATTCCGAGATGTCCGGCAATTCCGCGCGCGATCTCGTGCGCGATCGCGGGATCCTGCGACGCGCGAGGGAAGCCGCCGGCAAGCTCGTGTTCCAAAGCGCTGGCGATTGCTTCACCCAGCTTTACCTTCACCTGTCCCTCGGGCAGGATCAGCTGTCGGATTACTACGGACACCAAGACAGCCGGGGGCCGATTCACCATCACTTCGCCTCCGTGAAAGACCGCTCCAGCTTCGCGAACTCGCCGCGCGCGGCGTCCATCAGGATGGTTTGGTGGATGCTGGCGCCGTCGTCCGCCGCCTTGAAGGCGGCGTTGAGCGCGATGCTGCGGATGTTGCCGCCGGCGATGTTGAGCCGCGCCAAGGCCGCATAGTCGACTTCCCCGACTGGCGCTTCGGGCGGGAACTGACGGCGCCAGATCTGCTCGCGCGCCGCAGCATCGGGGAACGGGAAGTTGACGACGAACCGAATGCGCCGGAGGAAGGCCCGGTCCAGCCCGCTCTTCATGTTGGAGGTCAGGATCGCCAGCCCGCGATAGGCTTCGATCCGCTGCAGCAAATAGGCGACCTCGATATTGGCGTAGCGGTCATGGCTGTCCCTGACGTCGCTGCGCTTGCCGAACAGGGCGTCGGCCTCATCGAAGAGCAGCACCGCGCCGCTCGTTTCGGCGGCGTCGAACAGGCTTTTGAGGTTCTTTTCGGTCTCGCCGATATATTTGCTAACCAAGGTCGCCAGATCGACGCGATAGAGATCGAGCCCGACGGCGTTCGCGATGGCCTCGGCAGCAAGCGTCTTTCCGGTTCCCGATTCACCCGCGAACAGCGCCACCAGGCCCTGTCCGAGGACGTGCTTCCGCCCAAAGCCCCAGTCCCGATAAACGCACTCGCGATGGCGGAGGTGGCGCGTGATGTCGCGCAGCGTCGCCAAGTGGCCGGTGGGCAGAACGACATCGTCAAAATCGGCCCGGCTCTCGATCCGTTGAGCGAGCGACTCCAGTCCGCCCCGCGCCGCCTCGCGCGCTGTCGGCCATACGGCCGCTGCACGGACGGACGGCGGCATTGCAGCGAGCCGCTCAACCAACGTGTCCAGCTCGGCCGGACCGAAATGGAAATGGTCCGCAGCGCGCTCGATCGCGGAGCGGAACGGCTCGTCCTCCTGCCCGGGAATTTCTTGCCGGCAGCGGGCGAGCAGCCGCTCTCGGGTGCGTTGCGGGCTGGGCGCAGGCAGTTCGAATCGC
>JBDTON010000161.1:0-7596 GCA_039933195.1 Sphingomicrobium sp.
GTGAAGGCGACCTTCGTCCCCGCTTCGCGCGCTGCGTCGATCGCCTTCATCATCGTAGCGCGCGCATCCTGCGGATCCCATAGATACCCTTCGAGGTAGACGATCTGCGCGCCGGCGACAGCGGCCCGATCGACCGAGTCCGGAACGAGCCTTTGCGCCGCGCCGAGGAACGTGTTCATGGTCCGCTGGGCGTCCGGCGTGACCACGATGAGGCATCGGGCCGTTGCTCCGATGCCGCTTTTTGCCGGCGTTGCGAAGTGAACTCCGAGGCTGCGGATGTCGTGCTGGAAAATCTCGCCCAGCTGGTCGTCGCCAAGCTGCCCGATGAACCCGGCGCGAAGGCCGAGCGACGCGAGCCCGGCAACGGTATTCGCCGCCGACCCTCCGCTGAGTTCACGCGCCGGGCCCATTGCGGCGTACAGCCGTTCCGCCTCGTTTTCGTCGATCAGCCGCATCGCGCCTTTGTGCATGCCCTGGGCGGCAAGGAACGCGTCGTCGGCATCGGCGATCACGTCGACGATGGCATTGCCGATGGCGAGCACGTCGAGACGGCGGTCGGTCATGAAGTCTCCGGGGGTCAAGGGAAAGCGCGCGCCTAGCGGCCGTCGTTCATTCAGACAATCGTCATTGCGAGTATCCCAAGGAGCCGCGGTAACCGACGGATTGCTTCCGCTTGCTTTCGCAAGGGTCGCAATGACAGAAAGAGCCAATGCGCCGCTTCATCTTCGCTTCGACCCTGTTCCTCGCCGGCTGCGCCGCGGCCCCGCAACAACCGGCGGTGCAATCGCAGCCTCCGCCCGTCACGGCAGCCGAGCCGCAGACCCGGCGCCTGCTCGGCCTCACGGCGGAAGAGATCGTGGGCCATCTCGGCAACCCGGCGCTGCAGGTGCGCGAAGGCAACAGCCTCAAGCTTCAGTTCCGCTCGCCCCGTTGCGTGCTCGACGCCTATCTCTATCCGTCGGGGAACGGCTCGGGTGCGCTGCGCGTCACTTACATTGACACTCGCGCGCCAAGCGGCGTCGGGACCGATCAGGCTGCCTGCATCTCCACTCTGGAACATCCGATCTGAGCCAGCGCCCATTCGGCGGCCTCGGCGATCACCGGGTCCGCGTCGTCGAGGTGCGGACGGATGCACTGCGCCAGCGAGGCATCGCCGCTGTTGCCGGCCGCTATCAGGCAATTGCGGGTCATTCGTTTAAGTCCGACGCGCTTGATCGGCGATCCGGCGAACATCTCGCGGAATGCCGCATCGTCCAGCGCAAGCAGGTCGGCGAGCCGGGGATCCGCTAGTTCGGTGCGCGGCAGGAACGCGCGGTTCGCGGCGGCAGAGTCAGCGAAGCGGTTCCAGGGGCACACCGCCAGGCAATCGTCGCAGCCGTAGATGCGGTTGCCGATCGGCTTCCGCAAATTCTTCGGGATCGGCCCGTCATGCTCAATTGTAAGATAGGAGATGCACCGCCGCGCGTCGATTTGGTGGGGACCAACGAAGGCCTGCGTCGGGCAGGCGTCGAGGCATCGCCGGCAGCTTCCGCAATGCTGCCCGTGATCCGCGGGCGCGTCCGGCTCCAGCTCGAGGCTGGTCAGGATCACGCCGAGGAACAGCCAGCTGCCATGCTCGCGGCTGACGAGATTGGTGTGCTTACCCTGCCAACCGATCCCCGCCGCTTGCGCCAGGGGCTTTTCCATGACCGGCGCGGTGTCGACGAACACCTTGAGCTCCGAAGGCGCTTGCCTGAGGATAAACCGCGCAAGCGCCTTCAGCGCCTTCTTGACCGTCTTGTGATAGTCGGCGCCCTGCGCATAGACCGAGATGCGGCCGAGATCGGGGCGCTCCCCGAGCGCCAGCGGGTCGGCCGCCGGCGCATAGCTCATCCCCAGTGCGATCGCCGACTTGGCGTCGGGCCAGAGGGCGCGCGGGCTGACTCGGTGATGCGCGCGCGTCTCCATCCATTCCATCGTCCCGTGATGCCCGGCTTGCAGCCAGCGCCTGAGATCGAGCCCGGCTGCGTCCGCCGCAGCGGCGCTCGTGAAGCCGCAGGCGACAAACCCCAGGCGCTCGGCCTGCGCCCTTATTGCTTCCTCAAGGCTTTGCCCTCTAATCACGGCGCGTCCCTACACGCTCTCGCCGGATTTCCGTAGGAATTTCAGTGCTTCGACAGGCTGCAGACAAAGTGATGACCGGCGGTCTGGCCGTCGAAGCGATCGACCTCGTCAAGGATTTCGGCGCCACGCGCGCGGTCGATGGGGTCAGCCTCGCCGTCCCGGCGGGCTCCATCTACGGTCTGCTCGGCCCAAACGGCGCGGGGAAGACGACCATTCTCCGGATCCTGCTCGGCATCATCGATCCGTCGAGCGGCACTCGGTATGTTCTCGGGCATCGGCAACCGCTCGATGCCGCGCCCGAGATCGGGTATCTGCCCGAGGAACGCGGCCTTTACCCCGCGATGCAGGCGCGCGAGGCGATCGCTTTCATGGGCGCGTTGCGCGGCGTGCCGCTCGGCGAAGGCCGCCGCCGCGCCGACGAGCTTCTTCGGCAGCATGGCCTCGGCGAATGGGCGAAGCAGCCGATCCGCACCTTGTCCAAAGGCATGGCGCAGACCGTGCAGCTGCTCGGATCCATCGTCCACCGTCCCCGGCTGATCGTCCTCGACGAGCCCTTCGCCGGCCTCGACGCGATCAACCAGGGCCGCCTCGAGGAGCTGATCCGGCGCGAAGCCCGGGCGGGCGCGACCATCATTTTCTCGACCCATGTGATCGCCCATGCCGAACGGCTGTGCGAGCGTGTCGCAATCATCGCATCGGGCAAGGTCGTGTTCGACGGAAGCGTCGCCGAGGCGCGCGGACGGCTGCGCCCCATCGTCCGTCTGAGTACACGCGAAACCGATGGACCTTGGCGGAACGCCATTCCCTCAAGTGCGCGCCGCGAAGGTGATGAATGGGTGTTCGAATTGCCCGAGGGGGGCCCCGAGCCCTTGCTCAAGGCTCTGATCGATGGCCAAGCGGGGATCGAGACGCTCGCGATCGAACGGCCCGGACTCCACGACGCCTTCGTTGCGATCGCCGGCAACAAGGCCGCGGCCGCGATGGCTGAGGAGAAGCCGCAATGATGCGCCTGCTTCGCTCCGCCTATGTCATCGGGCGCCGCGACTTCAGCGCGACGGTGCTCTCGAAGGCGTTCCTCTTCTTTCTCTTGGGGCCAGTGTTCCCCTTGTTGCTGGGCGGCATTCTGGGCGGAATCACCGCGAATGTGACCAGCAAGGCCGAGCAGCCGGTCGTCGCCATTGTTTCCTCGCCGACCGAGTTCTCTCGCCTCGCCTCGGCACGCGAAGGGCTGGTGGATGCAATGGGCGAGAGCGCGGTCGTCCGGCTCGTTCATTATGCTCCGGATCGCGACTCGCGGGCGCAGCAGCGCAGCTTGCTCGCGTCGCGCCGGCCGCCTTTCCGCGCCGTCCTCACCGGTGGCCTCGCGCAACCGCACCTGACGGGCGCTGTCGGGCCGGAAGACCCCATCTCCGCGCAGATGAATCTGATCCTTGCCGACGCTCGGGCGCAGGAGCCCCAATCGATGAGTCTCGCTCTGACGAAAACGGCGTCCGACCGTGGTTCAGAGGCTCAGGATCGCGAGCAAACCGGCCAGATCGGCCAGATGCTCCTCTTTTTCCTCACCGTGCTGCTCTCCGGAATGGTGATGTCGCAGCTGATCGAGGAGAAATCGAACAAGATCATTGAAGTCATCGCCGCGGCCATGCCGATCGACGCCTTGTTCATCGGGAAATTGTTCGCGATGCTGGCCGCGTCAATCCTTGGCATTGTGGTGTGGATCGGCGCCGGCGCGCTGCTCATTCAGATGATGAGCCACGGCGGCCTCCGGACTCTCCCCGCGCCGGCGATCGGTTGGCCAGGGTTTCTCGCGCTCGGCGTGGTCTATTTCGCGATGAATTACCTGCTGCTCGGCGCCGTGTTCCTGACCATCGGAGCGCAAGCTTCGACGGTTCGCGAAGTCCAGACGCTCTCCATGCCCGTGACCTTCGCGCAAGTCGTTCTTCTCGGCTTTGCGATCACGGCCAACGCGTCACCGAATTCCACCGAAGCGATCGCCGCCGCGGTCTTTCCGCTGTCATCGCCATTGGTGATGCTCGGCCGGGCTGCGTTGGAGCCAGACTGGTGGCCTCACCTCGCCGCGATTGCGTGGCAGACTCTGTGGGTCACGCTGATCCTGCGCGTCGGCGCGAGGATGTTCCGCAAAACCGTGCTCAAGTCCGGTCCGCGCGGTAAATGGTGGCGGCGAACCGCCAAAGCTAGCTCCATACTTGAGCCGCTTAGCTGAGCGATGCCTTAGTTGATGGCATTGCGCGCCATTTCTTCGAAGTTTTTCATCAGCGTCCGGTGCGGGAATGGCCCGTGGCTGATCCGGGCGACCCCCGCCTTTGCCCACACCGATTTGTCCGGCGCTCCGGGGAAGGCGATCACGTTGAGTGGCAGCGGCACTTCGCGCACGACGCGCTCAATCTGCTGCGGGTCCGAGAGTCGCGGGACGAAGAAGCCGCTCGCCCCTGCCTCGGCGAATGCCTTTCCGCGCTCGACCACCTGGCTGATCAGCGCATCGTCATAGGTCTGGGTTTTCAGGAAGAGGTCGGTGCGCGCGTTGATGAAGAACCGGTCGCCGACAGCGCGCCTAATCGCCGCGATCCGCTGGACCTGCAGGTCTAGGGGGTGCAGGCCGTCGCCGCCCACCACCTGATCCTCGAAATTGCAGCCGACGGCGCCCGTGGCGGCGAGGAGCGCCACATTCGCGCCGCCCTCCTCGGGGTGCGCCGAATAGGCGCCTTCGAAATCGATCGTGACCGGAAGCTCGACGGCGTCAACAATCCGCTTGGCATTCGCCAGCGCGAAGTCGATCGGAACCTCCTGCCCGTCGGGCCAGCCGTTGGCGTCCGCCACCGGGTGACTCCCTGTCGCCAGGGCCTTTGCTCCGGCGCGCACCACCGCGAGCGCGCTCCCGACGTCCCAGATGTTGTACAGCACCAGAGGGTCGCCGGGCACGTGAAGCGCTGCGAAAGATTCGAATTTCGTGGACATGGCGAAGCGCGTAATCGCCACCGCAGCCACAGGCAATCTCTGGAACTTGGTTCCGTGAAACTTTGGTTCGTCCGCGCATGGCTGAACTCCTTGCCGGCACGCGCGCGCTGCTCGAAGGGTTGGGCCAGACTGCGATCAATCGTGCGATCTCGCACCCTCCGGCATGAACCAGCATGGATTCGTCAGCGGCGGTCCGGACACAAGCGACAATGCCGCCTATTTCGGTGTGGCACTCTCGTTGCGTGGACCGGCCGCTGAGTCGCTGAGCACTCCGTTGAGCGCCTCGCGCACCTGATCCATCGTATAGGGCTTCTGCAGCCGCGGGCGTCCGTCCCACTTGTCCGGGATATGCCAGCCCGCATAACCGCTGGTGAGGACGAAGGGCACGCCCTTCGCCTCGAGCAGTTCGCACAAGGGAAATGCGCGCTCTCCGCGGATATGGATGTCGACCAACGCGGCGTCATAGCCGCTTTCCTCGACCAGTTCGCGCGCTGCCGCCATATTGGGTGCCGGTCCGGCGACCTCGCACCCGAGCTCCGCGAGAAGGTCGGCGGTGATCGGACCGACAACTGGAGAATCCTCGATCAGGAGGATGCGCCGGCCGGTCAGATCGGCCACTGCGCGCTCGTCAGTGAACGAATCTGGCGACGACATCGCGGTAGGAACGCGAGACTTTCACTTGCGCTCCCGAATCGAGCACCAGGAAGCATTCGCCGTTGGTATGCGGCTTCACTTGCCGGACAAGGTCGAGGTTGACGATCGTCGAGCGGTGGACCCTCTGGAATCGGCGCGGGTCGAGCCGTTTCTCCAGATCCTTCATTGTCTCGCGCAGGATCAGCGTATTATCGCCCGTCTGGATGCACATATAGTCGCCCGCGGCGTCGATCCGCTCGATGGTGTCGACGTCGACGCGAAAAATCTGGCCCTGGTCCTTGATGTTGATCATCTTCTCGAAGCGGTTCGCGGCGGGCCCCTCGGGAGCCGCGTCCGCCAGCTCTTCCGCCGCCTCGGGCGCATGCTCGGCAAGCGCTTCCTTGAGCCGCTCGGACTCCTCGGCGCTGCGTTTCTCGTTCAGCCGCTGGCGCACGCGGTCGAGCGTTTCGGCGAGCCGGTCTTCGTCGACCGGTTTCATCAGATAATCCACCGCCTGGGCGTCGAAGGCGCGCAGCGCGTGCTCGCCGTAAGCGGTGACGAACACGAACAACGGCGGCTCGACATCCATCAGCCCCTGAATGACCGAGAAGCCGTCGAACCCGGGCATCTGGATGTCGAGGAAAACCAAGTCCGGCTTGTGCGTCTTGATCTGCCGGATCGCCTCGCGGCCGTTGGCGGCAGTCGCGACCACCTCGACGTCGTCGAAAGCCTGCAATCTCAGCTGCAGGCCTTGCGTTGCCAAAGGTTCGTCGTCGACCAAAATGGTCCGGATGCTCATCAGGCGGTGTCTCCGGTTTCGTGGGGAATTTCGATGATAACGCTAAAACCCCCCTTGTCGTTCTTCTTCGTCTCGAAACGGTGCGCGGCGCCATAGGCCTGCGACAGTCGGTCCCGAATGTTCGCCAGTCCGACTCCCGTCGAAGGGCTGGCGGCAAATTCCGTGCCTTCGCCATTGCCGTTATCGGCCACTTCGATCCGCACGGCGTGCGCCTCGCGCTTCGCTGTAATCCAGATATCGGCCCCGGTTTCGCTCGCGGTCACTGCATATTTGATTGCATTTTCGATGAGCGGCTGCAGGAGGAGCGACGGAAGCCGAGCTCCGATCGTCTCGGGCTCTATCCGGAAATGTGGCCGCAACCGGTCCTCGAACCGCATCTTCTCGATCTCGAGATAGAGTTTCAGTGTTTCGACCTCCTGGGCCAGCGTGACCTTGGCAGCCGGTTCATTGACCAGAGTGTAACGGAGGAAGGACGAGAGGCGAGCGAGCATCGCATTGGCGCGCTCGGTCTGCTTCAACAGCACCAAAGTCGAGATCGAATTGAGCGTGTTGAACAGGAAATGTGGGTTGAGCTGGTAACGGAGCATCGCCAGCTGCGCGGTCGATGCCTGGCTCTCCAGCTTCTCGCGCTGCTCGATCTGCTCCTCGAGAAGCAGGAAATAATTGATCCCGTAATAGAGCGCGGTCCAGGCGGCGAGCAGTGCGAAATTTAGCAGAATGGCCCCGAAGTAACCGATTCCTGCCGGTCTCAGCTGCGGCTTGAGGAAGGTCGCGACGCTCCACGTCTCGATGACCGAGAATGCGCTCGCCGCGAGGATCACCGTCGCCAGCGAGAGGACCATCGTCCAGATCGGCTTCATCTTGATTAGGCGCCGGTAAAGCGACGCTATCAGCAGCGTGAGCGAATAGCCGGTCGCGGTCAGCAGGAGCGTGTGGACCAGCCACATCCACCCCATGGAATTGGCGAAGCCGGAGATCGAGCGGAGGACGAAATAGCCGCTCCAGCCGATCGTCTGCAGGATCCAGAAGGCGCGGTTCTTATCGTCGAAGAAGGGCTGGTCGAGCCCCATCCCGCGCGCAATCGG
>JBDTON010000162.1:0-8170 GCA_039933195.1 Sphingomicrobium sp.
AGGTAGAAGACGTCGCCCGGATAGGCTTCGCGGCCGGGCGGCCGGCGCAGCAGGAGCGACATCTGGCGGTAGGCGACGGCCTGCTTCGAGAGATCGTCATAGACGATCACCGCGTGCATTCCATTGTCGCGGAAATATTCGCCCATCGCGCAGGCCGTGTAGGGCGCGAGGAACTGCAGCGGCGCCGGTTCCGACGCGGTCGCGGCAACGACGATGGTATATTCCATCGCGCCATTTTCCTCGAGCGCGCGGACGATCTGGGCGACGGTCGAGCGCTTCTGCCCGATCGCGACGTAGATGCAGTAGAGCTTCTCGTTCTCCTTGCCCGACTTATTGATCGCCTTCTGGTTGATGAAGGTGTCGAGCGCGACGGCGGTTTTGCCGGTCTGGCGGTCGCCGATGATCAGCTCGCGCTGCCCGCGACCGATCGGGACCAGCGCGTCGAGCGCCTTGAGACCTGTCTGCACCGGCTCGTGCACCGACTTGCGCGGGATGATGCCGGGCGCCTTGACCTCCACTCGGCTGCGTTCAGTCGATTCGATCGGGCCCTTGCCGTCGATCGGATTGCCCAGCGCGTCGACGACTCTGCCGAGCAAGCCCTTGCCGATAGGAACGTCGACGATGGTGCCGGTGCGCTTGACGCTCGAGCCTTCGGAGATGTCGGCGTCGGAGCCGAAGATGACGACGCCGACATTGTCGGCCTCGAGGTTGAGAGCCATTCCCTTGGTGCCGTTGGCGAACTCGACCATTTCGCCGGCCTGGACATTGTCCAGGCCGTAGATGCGGGCGATTCCGTCGCCGACCGACAGCACGGTGCCGACTTCCGAGACCTGCGCTTCGGCGTCGAAATTCGCGATCTGGTCGCGGATGACGCGGGAGATTTCAGCGGCGCGGATTTCCATGGTCTTGATTAGCCTTTCATCGCCTGAGCGAGTCGGTTGAGTTTGGTGCGGATGGACGCGTCGATCATCTGGCTGCCGAGCTTGACGACGATTCCGCCCAAAATGCCGGGATCGACCTCAGCGTCGATAGTTACGTCCCGGCCGGCGCGGGCGCGGAGCTGCGCTTTGAGCGCCGCGACCTGATCGTCCTTGAGCGCGCGGGCGGTGACGACCTCCGCGGTGATTTCGCCGCGATGATCGGCGACGAGGCGGCGAAAGGCGCGGATGATCGACCGCAGCTGGGCTTTGCGGCCGTTCCTCGCCAGGACGCCGAGGAAATTGGCGGTGACCGGGTCGAGCGCGAGCTGGGGTGCGAGCGCGGCGAATGCCTTGCCGGCTTCCACGCGGCTCATGAGCGGACTCGCGATCAGCTCGGCGAAATCCTTCGAATCGAGCAGCGCCTGGTTGAGCGCGTCGAGGCTTCGGCGCACCGCGTCGATCTGCCGCTCGTCGCGAGCGAGGTCGAACAGCGCGGACGCATAGCGCCCCGCTAAGCTGGCCCGAATGCCGCCGGATGTCTCCACGCGCGAAAAGCTCCAGAAACTTGAATTGGCCCCATGAAAAAACGGGGCGCTGCTGCAGGTTAGCCCCGCGACGCCCCCATGGGATGCGCGCGCCACTAGCAAGGGGTGCGGTGGGATGCAAGGCGGTGGTCGGCCAAACTACAGCTCGCGCGTGAAAAAGCGGGTGAACGGCGTGTCCTTGTACGTGCCGAACGGGCCGCACGGGACGAAGCCTTCGCTCTCGTACAGGTGCAGAGCGGCGGCGAAGGGCCCGGTGCTGCCGGTCTCCAGACTGAGCCGGCGATAGCCGCGCGAGCGCGCTTGGGCGACGATATGGTGGAGGATCGCGCGTCCGACGCCGCGGCGGAGCGCCGACCATTCGGTGCGCATGGACTTGATCTCCCCGTGGTCCGCCGCGAGCTCCTTGAGCGCGCCGACGCCAACCAGTTCGCCGTTCTGGCGGGCCGACCAGAAGGTCACGGAGCGGTCACGAAGTCCGTCGATCGGGAGCACGTGGCAGGCCTCGGGAGGCGAGGTCGAGCGCATCTGCTCGAAATGAAAAGCGAGCAGTGCCTGGACGTCCGGGCTCTCGAAGTCGCCGCCATGGAAACTGAGCGTCATCACGCGGGCTCTTACTTTGACCGCAAGGCGCGGGAAGCGTGAAATGTTGGAGGCGCTTACGACCGCTCCATGACTTACCGAATCACAGGACTCGATCCCTCTCCGTATCGCCCGCTCGTCGGCCTTTCCGCTGACGAGCTTGCCAAGCGCGGCATCGTCCGCATGGCGGTGACCAAGAAGCCCAGCTTTCCGTGCCGCGTAACTCTTACCGACCGCGACATCGGCGAAATCGTGCTCCTGCTCAACCACGTCAGCCACGACGTCGCGAACCCGTACCGCGCGAGCCATGCAATCTTCGTCACCGAAGGCGCATGCCAAGCGGCCGAATTTGTCGACGAGATTCCGCCCGTGTTCGAAACGCGCGTGTTGTCGTTGCGCGGTTTCGACAAGGACGGGATGATGGCAGATGCAATCCTCAGTCAGCCAGGAGAGGCCGACGCGGGCATCCGGCGGCTGCTCTCCAATCCGAGAGTCGAGACCGTTCACGCCCACAATGCGGTGCGCGGTTGCTTCTCGGCCAAAATTGAAAGGACCTGACAATGGCCACGCTTGCACAGACGGTCCAGCCGCCTAGATCGGATAATGTGGAAAATGTGACCCGCCTCGATCCGGAGACCGCCTGGGCGGCGTTCATGCGCCGCGACCGCAATTGGGACGGGCGGGTGATCGGCGCGGTCAATACGACGGGCATTTACTGCAAGCCGAGCTGCCCCGCGCGGCGCCCGAAGCGCGAGCACGTGACCTTTTTCGCGAGCGGCGAAGAGGCGCGCGTCGCTGGCTTCCGCGCGTGCTTGCGCTGCAAGCCGGACGAGGTTGGGCGAGACCGGGCCGCTGTGGCTCGGGCGGTGAAGATCATCGAGACCGCCGAGGAACAGCCGGCGCTAGCGGAGCTCGCGGCGGCGGTCGGCTACGCGCCGCATCATTTCCAGCGTCTCTTCAAGCGCGATCTCGGAGTTTCGCCGGCGGAATATGCTCGTGGGTTGAGGAGCAAGCGAGCTGAGACGGCGCTCAGGCAAAACGGCCGAGTGACCGACGCGATCTACGACGCGGGCTACTCGGCGCCCAGCGGCTTCTACAGCGATGCGAAAGAGAGGCTGGGAATGACCCCATCCGCATGGCGCGACGGCGGCCGCGGGGAGACAATCCGCTGGACCACGTTCGACAGTCCGCTCGGCACGATGCTGATCGCCGCCACTTCCAAAGGCATCTGCCGGTTGACGTTCGACGACAGCGTGGAGTCGCTGGAGCGGCTGTTCCCCAAGGCGACGATCGTCAAGGACGATGGTGGCCTTCGCGAGTTGGTCGAAGGGGCGCTCTCCGCCCTCGATCGGCCCCTTGCAGCGCCCGACCTTCCGATCGATGTCGCCGGGACGGCCTTTCAGGAAGCCGTGTGGCGCGAGCTCAGGAAAATTCCGCCGGGCGAGACCCGCAGCTATGCCGACATTGCCGCCGCAATTGGAGTACCCAAGGCGGTGCGGGCGGTCGGCTCGGCCAATGGCGACAATCACGTCTGCGTGCTGATCCCGTGCCACCGCGTGATCCGCAGCGACGGCTCGCTGGGCGGCTATGGCGGCGGGATCGAGCGTAAGAAAAAGCTGCTCGCCGCCGAGGGGCATCTCGTAGCTGCGCCGGAGCTGCCCTTAGTCGAATAAACGCTTGCTGCCTCCGTTCGGTTCGGCTCCACAGCGCGGAGCGAGAGGGGCGAGAAATGAATCAGGTTACAGCGAGTGCGCCCGCGGAACGGAAGCGCGCATGGCGGCGGATCGTCGATTTCCCGCTCGTCGCCATGCTGATCGCTGTGGCAGTGATCATGCTCGGCATCGTTTTTGCCGTGGTGATCGGCCAATTCGTCGTTCCGGCCATCCCAGGCTTCACTCAAGTGCTGAAATTTGATCTTTTGGCGGCGGTGATCCTGATCATACTGTACAAACTCGTCGTCCGCCGGCTTGGCGAGCGTCCTCGCGACGACTTGTGTTGGACCGATGCGCCTCGGCTCTTGCTGATTGGCCTCGTCGGCGGTTTCCTCCTTTTCGCGCTGGTCGTCGCGATCGCCGCTGCGATCGGCATCTATCGTGTGACCGGTGAGGGCGATTTGACGAACTTGCTGCCCGCCTTTCTCGCGTCCGCGATATTTCCCGCCGTCTCGGAGGAGATGCTGTTCCGCGGAATCCTTTTTCGCTGGATCGAGGAGTTCGGGGGCAGCTGGGCAGCCTTGCTTGTGACCTCCGCCTTGTTTGGCGCCATCCATCTCGCCAATCCCAATGCAAGTATCATTGCCGCCGTCGGAATCGCCTTCGAGGCCGGGGTGCTGCTCGGAGGCGCGTACATGCTGACTCGGAGCCTGTGGCTTCCGATGGGGCTGCACGCCGGGTGGAATTTCACGCAAGGGGAGATTTTCGGCATCCCCGTTTCTGGCACTTCCGTTCACGGCTTGTTGGAAGCCCGTTTGACGGGCTCGCCGCTGCTGACAGGCAATGGCTTCGGCCTTGAGGCCTCGCCGATTGCGATGATCGTGGCGACCGCGGCTGGGGGGTGGCTTGTGGTCTTGGCAGTCAGGCGCGGCAGGACGGTTCAGCCATGGTGGATAGCGCGGAGCGCACTACGGTCGGTGTGACTGCTGACTAGCGCCCATGCGGGCGGCAGTGAGCGCCGAATGCAGATTGCCGGCGTCAATTTCTGCGATCATCGCCGACTTTAGAGAAAGCTGTAAGGATCGACATCTACCGAGACGCGAACCTTGGAGCTCCATTCAACCTCTGCAAGCCAGTCGCGGATCACGTCCTGAACGTCGAGGCTTCGCCGTGCGTGCACCAGCAACCGCTGACGATGCCGGCCGCGGAGCATCGCCAAGGGCGCGGGAGCGGGGCCGAACACCGCCATACCTTCAACCTCAGGCGCCGCTTGGCCGAGGCGACGGGCGACCGCCTCCGCTTCGGAAGAATCTTCGGCGGAGACGACGATGGCCGCGAGGCGCCCGAACGGCGGCATCGCGGCTTCACGGCGCGCCTTGGTCTCGGCAGCGTAGAACCCTGGCACGTCGCCCGACACGAGGGCGGCGATCACCGGCGCATCGGGATCGTGGGTCTGGACTAGGACACGGCCTGGTTTGTCGGCTCGGCCGGCGCGGCCGGCGACCTGCTGAATCTGTTGGAAGCTGCGCTCGGCGGCGCGCAGGTCGCCGCCGGCGAGACCCAAGTCCGCATCGACGACCCCGACGAGGGTGAGGTTCGGGAAATGATAGCCCTTGGTCACCAGTTGCGTGCCGATCACCACATCGATCGCGCCGCCCTCCATCGCGCCGACGAATTCCGCCGCTCGCAACGGCGACCAGATCGTGTCGGAGGTGACGATCGCGGTCCGGGCGTCGGGGAACAGCTCGGCGACCTCGTCGGCGATGCGCTCGACTCCCGGACCGCAGGCGACGAGGCTGTCCTCCTCGCCGCATTCGGGACAGGCCTTGGGCGGCGGCATCACATGGCCGCAGTGGTGGCAGGCGAGGCGGTGCATCAGTCGATGCTCGACCATCCATGCAGTGCAGTTGGGGCATTGGAAGCGATGTCCGCAATGGCGACAGAGCGTGAGCGGTGCGAAGCCCCGGCGGTTGAGAAACAAGAGCGACTGCTCGCCGCGGTCGAGGTTCGCGGCGAGTTCATCGACCAGGGTCGGCGCAAGCCAGCGGCCGCGCGGCGGCGGGTCTTGGGTGAGGTCGATTGCCTCGATTGCCGGCATCGATGCGCCGGCAAAGCGCTGCGGCAGCGTCACTTCACGGTAGCGGCCGATCTCGACCATGTGCCGGCTCTCGATCGCCGGAGTGGCCGAGGAGAGGATCACCGGAATGTCCTCGAACTTCGCGCGCATGACCGCCGTATCGCGGGCGTGATATTGGACCCCGTCTTCCTGTTTGAAGCTGGGCTCGTGCGCTTCGTCGACGACGATCAGCCCCAGCGCAGGGTAGGGAAGGAAGAGCGCGGAACGCGCGCCCACGGTAACCTTCGCCTCCCCCGAGCTGATGCCGCGCCAGTTCCTGCGTCGTTGCGACGACCGCAGATCCGAATGCCAGGCGACCGGCACGCAGCCAAAGCGCGCCTCAAAGCGCTTGAGAAACGGTTCGGTCAGCGCGATTTCCGGAAGGAGAACGAGAGCCTGCCGGCCCTGACGCAGGCACTCGGCGATCGCTTCGAAGTAAACCTCGGTCTTGCCCGAGCCGGTGACGCCGTCGAGCAGGACGGGATCGAAGCCCTTGCCCATGGCTGAGGCGAGGCTCCTGGTGGCATCGCGCTGATCGTCATTCAGTTCGGGTGGTGCATGGTCCGGATCAGGGGAAGGGATGGGCCGGTCGGCGTCCACCACTACGGCTTCGAGCGCACCGGCGTTCACCAAGCCGCGCAGCACCGCCTCGCTGACGCCCGCGTGGTCGGCAAGTTCGCGGACTGTCCCTTGTCGCCCCTCGAGCGCCGCAAGCGCTTTTTCGCGCTGAGGAGTCATCCGGTCGGGGGCCGGGCCGGTCACCCGATATTCAATCAATGGGCGCGAACCCTCCAGTGCGGCCGAGGAGGGCACCACCATGCGCAGGACCGACGCGAGCGGAGCCAGATAATAGTCGGCCGTCCATTCGCAGAGCCGCCGAAGCGGCGCTGCAATTGGGGGCACGGCGAGCGCTCCCGCCAGCGGCCGCAGGCGCGCGTCGGGCACTTCGTTGGTCGGCAGCCGCTCCGGCTCCCAAGCGACGCCGAGCAATTGGCGGGGGCCAAGCGGCGCTATGACGATCGAGCCAGGCTCGACCGCCATCGTCTCAGGCACGCGATAATCCAGCGGCCCGAGCGCGGCATTCAGGGTAACGACACGGGCGCGGTTCATCGGCTATGGCAGATGCGGGCTGAGGGAACGTCAAGCAAGAGGACGTTCGAGATGATCGCAAGACGCTGGCACGGGCGAGTACCCGCCGACAAGGCCGAGGAATATGTGAAGCTGTTGAAGGAGGTCGGTCTCCCCGATTATCGGTCGACGGAAGGCAATCGCGGCGCGTGGTGCCTGCATCGTCGCGAGGGCGATGTGGTGCATATCGAGATGTTCACTTTGTGGGAGGATCTCGAGGCGATCGGGCGCTTCGCCGGCGATAAACTGACCCGGGCAAAATATTACGACTTCGATCCCGACTTCCTGCTCGAGATGGAGCCTGAAGTCACCCATTTCGAAGTGATTGAGGCGTAGTTGAACGCTCAGGCGCAGCTTGACGGCTTTATCGACAGGTTCACGCCCGAAGTCGTCGAACTGGCCCGTCAGCTGCTACGAAAGATGAAGATGCGCCTGCCCGGCGCCACGATCATGGTCTACGACAATTACAATGCGCTCGCGATCGGCTTCGGCCCGAGCGACAAAGCGGGGCAGGCGATCCTATCGCTCGCGGTCATGCCCCGCTGGGTCACCTTGTGCTTCCTATACGGAGTGGGATTGCCCGATCCCGACGGGCTCCTGAGCGGTTCCGGAAACCGAGTGCGTCATATCCGCCTGCATACGCCCGAGGCGTTCGACGATCCGCGGGTCCAGGCCTTGATCGCGCTGGCGCTGGAGCGGTGCGAGCCGCCCTTTGACGAGAGCTGCGAGCAGCGGCTGATCATCAAGTCGATTTCGGCAAAACAGCGGCCGCGAAGGCCGAAGGACTAGCGCCCGCGCTTCTTGCGGTGGCTGTCGAGGTCGAGGACCGCGGATTCTTCTTCCGGCTGGAGCAGGCCAAGGCGACGCGCGACTTCCTGATAGGCTTCCTCGACGCCGCCCAAGTCCTGGCGGAAGCGGTCCTTGTCGAGCTTGTGGTTGGTCTTGATATCCCACAGCCGGCAGCCGTCGGGGCTGATTTCATCGGCGAGGATCACGCGCGCAAAATCGCCGTCCCAAACGCGCCCGAACTCCAACTTGAAGTCGATGAGCCGGATTCCGATCGCGGCGAACATCCCGGAGAGGAAGTCGTTCACCCGGATCGCCATGTCGGCGATCTCGTTCATCTCGTCCTGCGTCGCCCAGCCGAAGCACGCGATGTGCTCATCGGCGATCATCGGGTCGCCGAGCGCGTCGTCCTTGTAATAATATTCGATGATCGTCCGCGGCAGC
>JBDTON010000163.1:0-32044 GCA_039933195.1 Sphingomicrobium sp.
TCTGCTACAATATCTGGTCGGCCTTCGCTTTCCCCTTCTATCTCGATTTCCTCCACTACACGAAGGACCAGGTCGCCTTCGCGTCGAAGGTGTTCGGGATCATCATGACGATGGTCGGCATCTCGATCGGCGGGTACCTGTTCCTCAAGTTCGGCCGCATCAAGACGATCCTGATTGGCGCGATCCTCCCGGTGTTCGGCAATTTCGTTTACGCCGATCTCGCCGAGGGCGGGCCGAACATCGATGCCGTCGCCCATTTCTTGCGCTTGAACGTCCTCGCTGGAGCGCTTGGAGTCGACGACCGCATGGTGCGCCTGCTGATGGCCGTGTCGATGGAGAATATCTCGACCGGAATCGCCGGCGCGGCGTTCGTCGCCTACATCTCGGGCATCGTCAGCAAGAAGTTCACCGCGGTCCAATACGCGCTGCTGTCATCGCTCACTTTCCTCATCGGCTCCCTCGGTCGCGGAATCGCCGGCGAGGCGTTCGATACCTACGGCTATGCGACAGTGTTCCGCTGGACCGCCGCGGCCGGCGCGTTTGCGGTGCTTTTCGTGATCCTCGAAGGCATGCGCGTCGCTGCAGAGGGTCGCCGGGCGGACCGCGATACGGCGCCGAGTGTGGACGAGCCGGTCAAAGCCCCCGCTCGCTAGTCGGGCGCCTGCTCGTTCGCGGCGAGGACTTCGCCCGCCAGGTAGAGCGAGCCGAAGATCAGCACGCGCGCATCCCGCGGGATGGCCGCGAGCGCTTCCTCGGGGCTGTCGTGCGCGTCGGCCGCAAAACCCAGCTCGGCAGCAATGTCGGCAAGCTCCCCTGGAGAGAAGCTGGCGTGGTCACCGATTGGAACGGTTAGCACGTGATCGGCGATCCCGGCGAACGGCTGGAGCATGCCCGGCGGGTCCTTGGTCGAGAGGCTCGCGAAAATGATGTGCAGCGGCTTGCCGTCGGTAAACTCAGACTTTGCCCAGCCCGCCACCTGCCGCGCGGCGGAGGGGTTGTGCCCGCCGTCAAGCCAGACTTCGCGACTTCCGGCGAGCGGGCCGGGAGCGAGCCGCTGGAGCCGGGCCGGCCAGTCGGCCCAGCCCATCGCCGCCTTCAGGGCCGAGGTGGGAAGGTGAAGCGAATCCTGGTGGCGCAACATGGCGACGGCCAGCGCGGCGTTCAGCGCTTGGTGACGGCCTGGCAGCCGCGGCCGGGGCAGGTCGAGCGTGCCGTGTTCGTCGCGGTAGCGCAGCTTGCCCTGGCCGACGATTGCGTCCCACGCATTGCCGCGCGGCAACCACAGTGCGCCCACGGCGTGCGCGATCTCTCCGATTCGTCCGCCGATCGCCGGCGGATACAGCTGCGTGATGAGTGGAACGCCCTCCTTGGCGATACCCGCTTTCTCAGCCGCGATGCCGGGCAGGCGCTTGCCCAGGAATTGCTGGTGATCAAGCGCGAGGTTGGTGATCCCCGTGACCAGCGGGCGTTCAATGACGTTCGTCGCGTCAAGCCGGCCGCCGAGCCCCACTTCGAGAATGCTGGCATCGGCCGGGGTGCGCGCAAAGGCGAGCAGCGCGACCGCCGTCGCGACTTCGAAAAAACTCGGTTCGATTCCGCCGCTGACGTCCAGAACCTCGGTTAGAAGCCCCGCGAGCGGCTCGTTCTCGACGAGGCCTCCAGCGATCCGGATCCGCTCATTGAAGCGCACCAGGTGCGGGCTGGTGAACGCGTGGACCTTGTGCCCGGCGGCTTCGAGCGCGGCACGAAGAAACGCGGCAGTCGAGCCCTTACCGTTGGTGCCGGCGACGTGAAAAACCGGCGGCAGCCGGTCCTGCGGGCGGCCGAGCCGCTCCAGCAGCTCCGAGATACGCTCCAATCCAAGCCGGTCGCCTGCCGGCGAGAGCTTCGACAGCCGGTCGAGCTGCCGTTGAACGTTCGGATCGGTCGATCGGGCGAAGTCCATCGCTCCTCCCTATCGCGCAGCGATGGGGAGGGCGACCAGCGAAGCTGGTGGAGGGGCTCGGCGCCACACCCCTCCAGCATGCAATCCTCGTTGCATGGTCCCCCTCCCCACGAGTTGCACTCGTAGGGAGGAGCTTCTCACGCGGCTTCCTTCGCCTCGGGACAGAGATAGCCGATCAACAACTCCAGCTTTTCCTTCAACTCCCCTCGCGGGACGACCATGTCGATGATGCCGTGCTCGAGCAGATATTCGGCTCGCTGGAATCCTTCCGGAAGCTTCTCGCGAATGGTCTGTTCGATCACTCGTTGTCCGGCGAAGCCGATCAGCGCTCCGGGCTCCGCGAGCTGGACGTCTCCCAGCATCGCATAAGAGGCGGTGACCCCGCCCGTGGTTGGGTCGGTGAGGACGACGATGTACGGCAGCCCCGCTTCCTTAAGCTCGGCGAGCGCGACGGTGGTGCGCGGCAGCTGCATGAGGCCGAGGATCGCCTCCTGCATGCGCGCTCCTCCGGAGGCCGTGCAGATGATGTACGGGCATTTGTCGGCGATGGCCGCGCGCACTCCGGCGACAAATGCAGCGCCGACGGCGATCCCCATGGAGCCCCCCATGAAGGCGAAGTCCTGGACGCCCAGGACGACCTTGTGCCCGCCGATGCGCCCGCGCGCGTTGAGCAAGGCGTCGCGCTCACCGGTCTTCGCGCGCGCATCCTTCAATTTCTCGGTGTAGCGCTCTTTCGCCTTGAAGCGGAGTGGGTCCTCGCGCACCTCGGGCGAGGGCAGCACCTCATATTGGGCAGCATCGAACAATTGCTCAAAGCGCTTCGTCGGACCGATGCGGTCGTGGAAGTCGCAGCGCGGGCAGACGCTGTAATTCTCCTCCCATTCCTTGACGAACACCATCGTCCCGCACTTGCCGCATTTGTGCCAGAGGTTCTCCGCGGACTGGCGCTTGGGCAGGAACGGGATGCCGCTGCGGACCCGGCTCAGCCAGCTCATGCTTCTTCCTTCGACTTGGACAAGGTCGCAGCGATTGCGCGGATTGCCTGCGCGGGGTCTTCGGCCGCCGTGATCGGCCGTCCGATAACCAGCACCGAGGCGCCGTCGTCCAGCGCCTGTCGCGGCGTTACCACGCGCTTCTGATCGGCGACGCTCGCGCCGGCCGGCCGCACTCCGGGAACAACGAAGAAGCCGTCGGGCCACGCCTCGCGCGCTGCCGCCACTTCGGCGCCGGAGCAGACGATGCCGTCGACGCCGGCGCTTCGCGCCATAGCGGCGAGGCGCTCGACCTGCTCGGCGGGGCCGCCAATTACGCCTGCTTCCGCGAGGTCGGTCGCGTCGAGGCTGGTGAGCACCGTGACCGCGACGACTTTGGTCCCCACCGGTGCCGCGGCCTTCGCCGCTTCGAGCATCGCTCGCCCGCCCGCAGCATGAACCGTGAGGATAGCCGGGTTGAGCGGCGCAAGCGCCTCGATCGCCTTGGCGACGGTGTTGGGGATATCGTGGAGCTTGAGGTCGAGGAACAGCGGCAGGCCCGCGGCCGCAAGCTCGCGCACACCGACCGGTCCCTGGGCGGAAAAGAACTCGAGGCCGAGCTTTACTCCGCCCGCATGGCCGCGGACGGCGCGAGTGAGCTCCAGCGCCCGTTCGAGGTCCGGCGTGTCGATCGCGACGAAGATCGGGTTCATTCGGCCGGCGCGCCTTCGTCGGCAGCCGCGGGTTCAGCCGCCGCGGTCATTCGCTGGCGATCGAGAGCCTCGAGGCGCCGCCGGAACGACCAGACCCGCGCGCGCATCACCAGCCAGGTCGGGAGGAAGCCGAGGAGGAAGATGAGGACCAGCAGGAGCGGAAGATTCACGTCCGCCTCGATGTCGCCCCACAGCCGAAGCGGGACCGGCGTCCAGTTACGGCTCGCGAACAGCGCAAGAATGACCGCGAGAAGGACCCAGAACAGGGTCGAGAGGAACCGCATGGGTGCGGCGTTTAGGCGAGCCGTGCGTTGAAGACCAGAACCGCTGTTCGTCGCGTGCCAGAGTCGGCCTGTCGCAAGCGCGTTAAACCGCCAGTTGAGAGCGGACCGGCTGACCGCCACACCGGTGGACGGGGTGGGGAGATGTACTTGAAAACCGGAAACAAGATTGCCGTCGGCGCAGCCATCCTGCTGATGGGCGGCGCCTTGCTGGCGATGCGACCGCAGACGGCCAGCCAGTCGGCGGCGCACATTGCGCAGGCACATTTGCGCCTCGCTTCGCTCTCAACCGATTCGCGTCGCGACATCGATTACCGCGTGCTCGACAGCCGCCTCAAACAGCTGATGACCAAGCCGGCGATGGTCGGGCTTGCCGTTGGAGTGGTCGAGAACGGGCGCATCACCTTCCTCCAGGGCTATGGCGAGACAGTCGCCGGATCGGGCGACCCCGTCACGCCCGGGACCGTCTTTCGCTGGGCATCCGTTTCCAAGGGCGTGGCGGCGACCATGGTCGCGAAGCTCGCCGAGCAGGGGAAGATCAACCTGAATGCGCCCGTCGCTAATTACGCGCCCGACCTTAAGCTGCCCAACGGCAACGAGCGGATCGCGACGGTCGGCAACCTCCTCTCGCACCGTCTCGGCCTGTACCGCGACGCGTACGCCAACAAGCTGGAAGAAGGTCAGGACCCGAGCTTTCTCCGCTCCAGCCTGGCGCAGCTCAATGCGGTTTGCGCGCCGGGCACGTGCTGGGATTATCAGAACGTCGCTTACGACGCGTCGAGCGAGATGGTCTCACGCATCACCCACATGCCTTACGAGCAGGCGGTCAGACGCTACCTGTTCGCGCCGATCGGAATGTCGAGCGGCAGCGTATCGATGGCCGGCCTGCAGGCCAACCGCAGCTGGGCGAAACCGCATAGCGCCGGAAAGAAGCCGTGGCCGATCGTCGACACTTATTACAAAGTGCCGGCGGCAGCGGGCGTCAACACCGACATCAAGGACATGGCGCTGTGGATGGAAGCGCAGATGGGCGAGATGCCGGACGTGCTGGATGGCAAGGTCCTCGACACGATCCACGCGCCGTACGTGGTCACCCCGACCGAGCGCGGGCGCCTCAGGAAGTTCCTCGAGAGGCTCGGCACCGCCTGGTACGGCTACGGCTGGCGAAGCTATGATTATGCCGGTCACCACATCATCGGCCATCGCGGAGGAATTCGCGGTTACCGTTCCTTGATCCTGTTCGATCCGGAGAAGAAGAGCGGGGTCGTCGCGCTGTGGAACAGCGACACAAACCAGCCCGGCGGCCTCGAATTCGAGGTGATGGACCAGATCTACCATCTGCCGTTCCGCGACTGGCTGGAGCTGAATACCTCGCCGAAGATCGACACCCGCACCATTTCCCAGGCGGATTCCGAGATCGAAAACGGCGACTCCGGGCGCTAGAGGCGCCTAGACGCGTTGCAGCTTTCGCGGCGGGACTCGCGACCAGTTAGGGAACCCGAATCGGGGCCGGAGCATTTCCGCTACAAGAGTCAAGAGTAAAAGTTAGGTGTAAACATGAAGCGGCTGGCCATTGCGCTTGCGCTGGCGGGATCGTGCGTTCTTGCGACTTCCGTCCTTCCATCTCCGGCGTTCGCGCTGGAAACCTTCGAAGCGAAAATGGAGGCGAGCGAGCTCGCCTCGCGCGCCGCGTTCGACATGTTCGAGGCTTTCGGCCTCAAGCGCCTAAAGCCCGGCCAATATTTGTGGCGCGATGTTCCCGACAGCGCCGGGCCGGAGCGGGTCGTGATCAGCCTGACGGACCAGCTCGCCTTCCTCTACCGCGGCGATATGCTGGTCGCCGCCTCGACCATTTCGACCGGGAAGGACGAGAAACCGACCCCGACGGGCATCTTCTCCGTGCTCGACAAGCGGCCGTTCTACCGATCGAAGAAGTACGATAATGCGCCGATGCCGTGGATGCAGCGCATCGACCAGTATGGAGTGGCGCTCCACGGCGGTTTCAACCCTGGCTACCCCGCCTCGCACGGCTGCGTCCGTCTTCCGGTCGCCTTCGCCAAGAAGCTCTACTCGGTCACCGACGTAGGGACGCCGATTTACATCGGCGCGTGAAGCAGCGGGCGGCCACAATGACCTTAACCCTTTCTGTCAACGCTAATTTTGAACCGCGGCGCCTATTGCAGCGTTGTGGGCATTAAGAACCGAACACAAAGGTATTGACTGTGAAAACGAGGATTTTGGCCGGCGTCGCCTGCGCGGCGTTGACAGTCCTTTCTGTGCCCGTCGCCGCGGCAACGGCGACACCGGAAACGCCCGCGATGGCTCCGTGGAACGGATCTGTCGAGCAGGCTGTCGATGCGTTCTACGCGTCGCGCGGCGGCGTTCCCTTGTGGCTGCGCAGCGGATCGAACAGCTCAGCTGCGAGCGAGCTGATCGGAATTCTCCAGCGCGCCCCGCTCGACGGCCTGGCCAGCGGACCGGCGCTCGCGCTACAGGCGCAATCGCTCTCCGCCAGGGCGAGCACCGGAGATACGGCGGCGCTGGGACAAGCGGACCGGCTGCTATCGACCGCATGGGTGATGTACGTCCAGGCGCTGCAGACGCCGCCCGCTGGAATGATCTACTCCGATTCGTGGGTGCAGCCGCGTCGGGACACCCCGCTCCGCATTCTTCAGCGCGCCGCGGCCTCACCTTCGCTCACGGGCTACCTGCGCGAAGTCTCGAACGTGAACCCGGTCTACGCCCAGCTGCGCGACGCCGCGTGGGCACAGATGCAATCGAACGGCGGGACGCTTGATCCGCGAGTGCTCACCAGTCTCGACCGCGCGCGCGATATGCCGTTCCAGAAGCGCTACGTCATGGTCGATACGGCCGGAGCGCGTCTGTACATGATCGATGGCGGGCGCATCGTCGACTCGATGAAGGTGATTGTCGGCAAGGCCGACCCGTCGACGCAGACTCCGATGCTCGCGAGCACGATCTATTATGCGACGCTCAACCCTTATTGGCACGTGTCGGGGGACATGGTGCGGGACCTGATCGCCAAGAACGTGCTCCAGAACGGCATAAGCTACCTCAAGACCCGTGGGTATCAGGTGATGCCCGCTGCGGGCGACGATACGCTTCTTGACCCGGCAAAAGTGGACTGGCGTGCGGTCGCCGAGGGACGGGAGATGGTGCGGGTTCGCCAGCTTCCCGGGCCCGCCAATTCGATGGGCCGGCTGAAGATCCCGTTCCCGAACGCTTCTGACATTTATCTTCACGATACGCCGACCAAGGCGCTGTTCGCGCAGGACGACCGGAGCCTGAGCCACGGGTGCATCCGCCTCGAGGACGCAGAGCGGCTCGGCCGGTGGCTGCTCGGCCGTGAGCCCGAGGCGGTGTCGCGGGAACCTGAGCAGAACGTGCTTCTGCCGACTCCGACGCCGATCTATCTCACCTACCTTACGGCACAGGTGAATGACGGCCAGTTGAGTTTCACGGAGGACCCCTACCGCCGCGATCCGCAGAGCACGGCGCTCGCCAACTAACCTGTCGGGATGCTCAGCGGCAGCTTCAGGTAGCACCGGCCGTTCTCGTCTGACGGGGGGAGACGCCCAGCACGGATGTTCACCTGGATCGCCGGATAGAGCAGCTTGGGCGCGCATAGGCTTTCATCGCGTGCGTGTCGCATCGACACAAATTCTTCCTCGCTCACCCCCGCATGGATGTGGATGTTGCGGTCAAGCTGCTCGCCGACGGTCGTCTCCCAGGCAAAGTCGTCGCGGCCCGGCGCCGCGTAGTCGTGGCAGAGAAACAGCCGTGTTTCGCGCGGCAACGACAGGATGCGCCTGATCGACCGATACAGCTGGCGCGCGTCTCCGCCGGGGAAGTCCGCCCGAGCGGTGCCGTAATCCGGCATGAAAATGGTGTCGCCGACGAATATTGCGTCGTCGACTCGGTAGCTCACGCAGGCAGGAGTGTGCCCCGGCGTCGCCATGACCTCGATGAGCAGACCGCCGATCGCAAGCGCCTCACCGTCTTCGAACAGCCGGTCGAAATCCCCGCCTTCGGGCTTGAGGTCGTCGGCTGCGAAGACCGGCGCGAAATTCCTTTGCACCTCGCGAATGCCTGCGCCGACGCCGACCTTCGCGCCGGTGCGCCTGCGGACGTGGTCGGCTGCGGACAGGTGATCCGCGTGCGGATGCGTTTCCAGCACCCAAGCAATCGTCAGCCCCTGGCCCGCCGCAGCGGCAAGGATACCGTCTGCGGAATGCGTGGCGACCTTGCACTCCGCAGCATCGAAATCGAGCACAGGATCGATGATGACCGCCGCTTTGCTGGCAGGATCGGCGACGAGATAGCTGACGCTGTTCGTCGAACGATCGAAAAAGCTGCTGATCCTAGCTGCCGAGCCTGCCCCCATGCGGGCGATCTATCACGATCCGGCGTGGATCACACCGAGACTTCGTCCATCGTCGTCAGCTCGGGCTCGGGCACGCCGCTGGCCTTGTAAGCTGCCACCAACTCCTTCTTCCGCGCGGCGAGCTGTTCGCCAAGCGAGTCCAGATCGAGCTTGCCCTTGCGGGCCTGCGAAAACACCCCACCCGTCCCTTCCTCTTCCTCGACGTGGTGCTCGATCTCTTCGGAGAGGACCTTTACTTTGGAGTCAAAATATTCGTCGCTCTGGCCGTTGCCCGCTTCGATCTCTGCGATCAGCAGCTTGGCGGCATCGTGCTCGACATAGCTCTCCTTGAGCAGGTCCTCTTCAACCGTGCCCTCGCAAGCCGGATAGAATATCTCTTCCTCGATCGCGGCATGGACCGACAACTCAAGGCAGATCTGGCGCGCGAGTTTCTCCTTACGGCCCTCGCCCTTGGCATCTTCGAAGTCCTTGAACAGCTTCTCGACCGTGCGATGGTCTTCCTTAAGCAATGCAATTGCGTCCTGCGATTTCGTGGCGGCCATGATCGTCTCGTTCTCCTGGGGGGGGGTCGAAAAGCGAAACAAACTGTGGGACTTAGATGTTCCCCTGGGACTGCAGGTTTCGACCGGAAGGTGGCTATCTCCCTCAATCGCCTGGCCGAGGCCGGACCGCCGGGTCCTACCGGTGCCTGCGCAGAAGCCTCAATCGATCAAGAACGAGCTGGAAATCACCCGTTTGGGCGCTCTGCTGTGGAACGGTTAGCCGATCACGCGTGGGGCCTGAAAAACGAGCTTGAACTCACCAAGCAGATGCGGCCGATTCCGGAGCTGCACATGCGCCCGATCCCACGGCGCGTTACAAGGTCGTCGACGAGGTCCTTGGCCTAATCAAGCGTGAGCAGGTGCAGAAGGCGGGCTTCGTCGGTAACGAGGCATACGCCAACTGGTAAGGCGGCGCTCGGCACTGGCGCTCCGCAAAGCGCCATGCCATTCCTCGGACCATGAACGATCAGCGCCGTTTCGCCGTAGTCATCCTTGCCGCGGGGCAGGGGACCCGAATGCGCTCCGATACGCACAAGGTGCTCCACCCGATCGCCAGCCGTCCGCTGCTTCTGCATCTGCTCGATACGGTGGACGCGCTTGGCGCTGACAAGCGCATTGTGGTCGTCGGCAAGGGCCGCGACCAGGTCGAACAAGCGCTCGGCGGACGCGAAGTGGTCGTGGCTCATCAGGCGCAGCAGCTCGGCACGGGCCACGCGGTCCAGCAGGCTGAGAGCGCGCTGGCCGGGTACGATGGGCCTGTGCTGATCCTGTACGGCGACACCCCGTTCGTCGAAACCAAGACAGTGCGCCGGATGCTCGACCGGCTCGACGGCGTGGACCGGCCCGGAGTCGTGGTGCTGGCCTCGCAGCCCGACGACCCGGGGAAATACGGGCGCATCATACTTGGCCAGGGCGACGCCATTGCCAAAATGGTCGAATATCGCGATGCGACCCGGCAGGAGCGGGCGGTGCGCCTGTGCAATTCGGGCATGATGGCGGTGCGCTCGGCCGACCTGTTCCGCTGGCTGGGCCAAGTCGGCAATCAGAATGCGGCTCAGGAATATTACCTGCCCGACATCGTGAACATCGCCGGAGCGGAAGGGCGCGAGGCGGTGGTGATCGAGGGCGATCCGTACGAGACCGCCGGCGTCAACAGCCGAGCCGAGCTCGCGCACCTCGAGCTCGAATGGCAGCGCCGCCGGCGTGAGCAGGTGCTTCACGAAGGCGCGACGCTGATCGATCCCGAAAGCGTGTGGTTCGCCTACGATACGAAGCTAGGCCGCGACGTCACGGTCGAACCGCACGTCGTCTTCGGACCCGGCGTCGAGATCGCCGATGGCGCCACCATCCACGCGTTCAGCCATATCGAAGGGGCGATCGTCGGCGCCAAGGCGAGCATTGGCCCGTTTGCCCGGATTCGCCCTGGAACGCGGCTCGCCGAGCGGACCAAGGTCGGCAATTTCGTCGAGCTCAAGAAGGCGGACGTCCGCGAAGGCGCCAAGGTTAATCACCTATCCTACGTGGGCGACACGGAGGTCGGCGCACGCGCCAACATCGGCGCCGGAACGATCACCTGCAATTACGACGGGTTCGGCAAGTACCGGACGATAATTGGCGCCGGAGCGTTCATCGGCTCGAACACCGCATTGGTCGCGCCGGTGACGATCGGGGAGGGCGCGATCGTCGGCGCCGGATCAGTGATCACCCGGGACGTCGAGCCCGACAGCCTGGCGGTCGAGCGCAGCGAGCAAAAAAGCATAGTCGGCTGGGCCCGCCGCTTCCGCGAGCGCATGACTCGGAAAGCGGCGGAATAAGCGCATGTGCGGGATTGTCGGGATTGTCGGAACTTCGGACGTCGCTCAGCGGCTGTTCGATGGGCTCAAGCGGCTCGAATATCGCGGATATGACTCGGCCGGCATTTGCACCATCGATCACGGCCAGCTGGCGCGCCGCCGGGCGGAAGGCAAGCTCGACAACCTCGCGCGCGAGCTCGCGGCCGATCCGCTGCACGGGATAGTTGGGATCGCGCACACCCGCTGGGCGACTCACGGGGCGCCGACGGTCGGCAATGCGCACCCCCACATCGTTGGATCCGTGGCGTTGGTTCACAACGGGATCATCGAGAATTTCAAGCCGCTGCGTGACGAGTTGATCGCCGAGGGGCGCAAGTTTGAAAGCGAGACCGACACCGAAGTCGTAGGCCATCTGGTTGCGCGCGAGATCGAGGCCGGCGCTTCGCCTCAAGACGCGGTGGCCGCCGTGCTTCCGCGCCTGACGGGCGCTTTCGCCATTGCGTTCCTGTTCCGCGACCATCCCGACCTGATCATCGGTGCGCGGATGGGGGCGCCGCTTACGGTCGGCTACGGCGACGGCGAGAATTATCTTGGCTCGGACGCGCTCGCCGTCGCACCGTGGACCCAGCGGATCGCCTATCTCGACGAAGGCGACTGGGCCGTGGTTCGCCGCGAAACGATCGAGATTTTCGACCGCAACAATCATCGGGTGGAGCGCGACATCGTCGAATCCGGTGCTTCGTCAGCGCCGGTCGAGAAAGGCAATTACGCCCACTACATGCAAAAGGAGATTTTCGAGCAACCGATCGTGGTTGCCCAAACTCTCCAGACCTACGTCCGTCCGTTCGAAGGTGAGATTGCGCTTCCGGTCGCAGACGCGGACCTCGAATCCGTCAACCGGCTGACGATCGTCGCGTGCGGCACCAGTTATTATGCCGGTCTCGTCGCCAAATATTGGGTCGAGCAGTTTGCGCGCGTTCCGGTCGACATCGATGTCGCGAGCGAGTTCCGCTATCGCGAACCCGTGCTCGAGCCGGGCGGTCTGGCGCTCTTTGTTAGCCAGTCGGGCGAGACCGCCGACACGCTCGCCGCGCTCAGGCACGCGCGTTCGCAGAAGCAGCGCATTGCAGTGGTCGTGAACGTGCCCACCAGCTCGATGGCGCGCGAGGCGGACTTGCTCCTGCCCACTCACGCGGGGCCGGAGATCGGTGTTGCGTCGACCAAGGCCTTCACTTGCCAGCTCGCGGTGCTGGCGGCGCTCGCGGCAAATCTGGCCCGGGCCAAGGGCCGGCTCAGCCGCGACGAGGAACGGGAGATCGTCGCCCATCTCCAGGAAGCGCCCGCCGCGCTCAACGCGGCGCTCAACCATGACGAAGACATCGCGGCGATGGCGCACCTGATCGCTCCGGCGCGCGACGTGCTCTACCTCGGCCGCGGTCCCGACTATCCAATGGCGCTCGAGGGCGCGCTGAAGCTTAAGGAAATCAGCTACATCCACGCGGAAGGCTATGCCGCGGGCGAGATGAAGCACGGCCCGATCGCGCTGATCGACGACAATGTCCCCGTAATAGTGATCGCGCCCTCAGGGCCGTTGTTCGAGAAGACCGTGAGCAACATGCAGGAGGTGCGCGCGCGCGGCGGCAAGATCGTGCTCATCAGCGACGCCAAGGGGATTGCCGAAGCGGGCGAGGGCTGCATGGCGACGATCGAAATGCCCCACGTGCACCCGCTGATCGCACCGCTCGTCTATGCCGTTCCGGTGCAGCTGCTCGCCTACCATACGGCGGTGCTGAAAGGGACCGATGTCGATCAGCCGCGCAACCTGGCGAAGAGCGTCACGGTGGAATGAAGCACGTCGGCATTCTCGCCCACAGCGCGGAAGGGGCGACGCTTTGCTACCGGACGATTTGGATGGAAGGTGCGCGGCGGCTGGGCGCACATCGCCACCCGGAGATTACGCTGACCGGCGTGGGCATGGGGGACGTGCTTGGCGATTGGGAGCGCGGCGATCTGGTTGCGCTCCGCGCTTTCTTCATGCGCGATTCCGACAAGCTTGCCGCAGCCGGCGCGGACTTCTTCGTCTGCCCGGACAACACGGCCCATATCGCGCTGGAATCAGCCGGTGAGCCGTTCCCGATCCCTTGCCTGCACATTGGCGAAGTCGTCGCCGACACCGCGCAGCGCGAGGGGAGGCAAAAGGTCGGGATCCTCGGCACAAAGTGGACAATGACCGGCCCCGTTTATCCCGGCGCTTTCGGGCGGCGCGGCGTCGGCTGGGCGATCCCGGACGAAGCGGACCGTAAGATTATCGATGACATTATCTTCGGCGAGCTGTGCCTGGGCGTGTTCACCGACGAATCGCGCGATGCCTATGTGCGCATCATCGGGAAGCTCGCCAAGCATGGCTGCGATGCGGTCGCGCTGGTGTGCACAGAGATCCCGCTGCTCGTTACGCAAGACGTGTCGCCGCTGCCCATCCTCGATTCGACGCGGCTGCTGGCGAGGGCCGCGGTCGAGGTCGCGATCGGCGATCGGCCGATGCCGCAATGGTTCGGCGGGCCAATCGCCTAGGCAATGACGGCCGAATGATACGTCGCCTTCACGCAAAATTCATGGAAATGTCAGACGCTTGCTGTATCCTTCGCGGGGGCGGGGAGATGGACCTTGGCTTATTTCCAGCGGTTGCGGATCGCTGAGCCGGACAGCGGCGATGAATATGTCGGCTCTTACTTACGGGATGGATATGCCATCGTTCGCGGAGTCTTCGCTTCCGACGAAATAGAGGCGATCGCGGCAGCCGCCGACCAGATCGACGCCGAGGGCGTAGCCCACAGACGAAGCTTCCGGCACGGCAACCTCTTCTACAATGTCGCTTCCAGCCCTGGCGGCGAGCCGTTGGTGCGGATGGTCCAGTGGCCGTCCTACCATCAGCCGGTGCTGGATCGGGTTCGCCTCGACGTGAGGATCGCCCAGCTCCTCGAGCCGCTGATCGGTCGCGACCTCAAGCAGATCATCAACCAGATGCACTGGAAGACGCCGGGAACGCTGGGCGATTTCGCCTGGCACCAGGACAGCCGCTCGCGCCGGCCGGCGTCGGCCTATCGCAATCTGGCCAGCTCCTATGTGCAGACTGGCCTAGCGGTCGATCCGCACAGGCCCGAGGCTGGTGGCATGCGCTTCATTCCTGGTTCGCACCTCGGCGGGGATCTCGGAATGGACTGCTCGAAAAAGGCCCTGGGCACGGCCATGAGCGATAAGACGCTGGAGGCCGTGGGCCTTTCGGCGGCCGACGCCGTCGATCTTGTGCTCGAACCGGGAGACCTGGCGCTGTGGAGCCCTTATCTGGTTCATGGATCCGGCAGCAACCGCGCCGGCCACCGGCGGCGGTTTTACATCAACGGTTATGTCATGGCGCAGCATTGCGACCGGGGTGAGTGGGCGTTCCGCGATGGCCAGCCAGTGCCTTTGGGCCCGGCTCCGGAGCTGGTCCATTACGAAGAGCTATACGAGCGCCCGGGACCGCATTACGTCGACTGACCGATGAAGGTCAGCGGCGGTTGTCATTGCGGCGCGGTTCGGTTCGAGGCGGAATTGGCCGAGCCGCCCGTGCCGGCGCTGGAGTGCAATTGCTCGGTGTGTCGGATGACGGGCTTCCTCCACGTCATGGTTCCCCACGAGCGGTTCGAGCTGATCACTGGCCGAGATGCGCTGACCAGCTATCGGTTCGGTACGGGCACTGCCCAGCACCTCTTCTGCCGCCATTGTGGGGTGAAGAGCGTCTATCAGCCGCGCTCGCACCCGGAAGCTTGGAGCGTGAACGCGAATTGCCTGGATGAGCCGCTGGAGCTGGCAGTGGAGCAGTTCGACGGCGCGAACTGGGAGCAGGCCAAGGCGCGCCTCGACGCGTCGGACTAGCACCGTTACGGCGCGACCATGCATCGCCCGCTGCGCCTGACGATCGATCGCTCCGCGCTCCAGTCGAACTGGCGCTGGCTGCAGGAGCGGGCCGGCGTCCCGGCTGGGGCTGCCATCAAGGCGGATGGCTACGGCCTGGGCGCACGAGAAACGATGCGCGCATTGTACGACGCCGGTTGCCGGGTGTTCTTCGTCTCCACCTGGGCCGAGGCAGGCGAACTCGGCGGAGTGCCCGGCGACTGCAGCCTGATCGTGCTGCACGGCGTGGGTGTCGATGACGCAGAGAGTGCGCTCGCCTCGACGGCGCGCCCGGTCCTCAACACGCCGAGGCAGGTCGCGCGCTGGAAGAAGATTGCGCGCGATCGCCCCTGCGACGTGATGATCGATACCGCCATGAACCGGCTCGGATTGCGGCCCGATGAGATCGGCTTACTCGATGGGCTCAGCATCGATACGCTGCACAGCCACCTCGCTTGCGCCGACGAGGATTGCGCGCTCAATGCCATGCAACTCGAGCGCTTTCGCGCTGTCATCGGAGAAGTGGCGGCAAAGCGCTACAGCTTCGCCAACTCCGCCGGGATCTGCCTCGGCCGCGATTACAGCTTCGACTTGGTTCGGCCTGGCCTTTCGCTTTACGGCGGCATTCCGCGGCGCGAGGCCGAGGGGAATATCCGCCAAGTGGTGCGGGTCGAAGCACAAATCGTCCAGCGGCGGGTCATTCGCGGCGGCGAAACGTGCGGCTATGGCGCTAACTTCACCGCCGAGGCGGACACCGAAACCGCGATCCTCAACATCGGCTACGCCGACGGATATCTGCGCGGCTTTTCCTCGCACGGGAGCGCGTTTGCCGGTGAATATGCGCTTCCGGTCCTTGGCCGAGTGTCAATGGACCTGATCGCCGTCGGCTGCGACGCGGCGACGCACCTCAAGGAAGGCGAGTGGGTCGAGATCGACTACGACCTGCCGAGCGCCTCGAAGCAGTCGGGGCTTTCCCAGTATGAGCTTTTGACCTGCCTCGGTTCGCGCTTCGAGCGGCGCTGGGTTTAGCGCGCTCCTCCGGTGGCGGAGTCTTCGGCGTGTAGCGGCAGAGGTCGATCACTGGGCAGCGCCAACATTCCGGAAGCCGCGCCTTGCAGGTGTAACGGCCGTGCAGGATCAGCCAGTGGTGCGCGTCCCGGCGGAAGGGCTGGGGCACCAGCTTGTCGAGTTTCGCTTCGACGTCTTCGACGGTCTTGCCTGGCGCCAGCCCGCTACGGTTGCACACCCGGAAAACGTGCGTATCGACGGCGAACGTCTCGTCGCCCCAGGCGGTGTTCAACACCACGTTTGCAGTCTTGCGGCCCACTCCGGGAAGCGCCTGAAGGTCCTCCCGCGTGCGCGGCACCTGTCCGCCGTGGTCGCGGACCAGTGCCTGGCTCAGCCCGATGACGTTCTTGGACTTCGTATTGAACAGGCCGATGGTCTTGATCGTCGTGCGTAGCGTCTCTTCGCCGAGGGCGATCATCTGCCGCGCACTCCTCACCCGCTTAAACAGCTCGCGAGTCGCTAGGTTGACCCCGGCATCGGTCGCCTGCGCCGACAGCACCACCGCGACGAGGAGCGTGTACGGGTTGCTATATTCGAGCTCGGTTGTGGGCGACGGATTGGCTTCCGCCAGCCGACGAAAGAATTCGAACACCTGCTCGCGCTTCATTTCAGCTCATCGAGCGCCGCGCCGAGGCGCGTCAAAGCCTCGGCAAAGTGGTCGGACGAAAGGCCGAAGCCGACGCGGAAATGGTGCGGCATCTCGAACCAGCGTCCGGGAACGACCGCGGTGTCGTAACGCTCGCGGAGCAGTGCATCGAGCTTGTCGCTGTCGCCGCCGGCCCAGTGGGGGAATGCCGTGATGCCATGCTCGGCCACCATGCATTCGATGTCCTCACGTGAACCGACGAAGTCGTTGAACAGGGTGCGATTACGGGCAAGCGTCGTCGGCGTTTCGCCAAGGACCTGATCGATGTGCTCGAACGCGACGCAGGCGAGCCGCTCAGCCGGGTGCGCCTGGTTGACTCCGAACAGGTCGTTCAAGCGCCACATCCGCTCGGCAAGCTCCGGCTCGGCGAAAATCCAGCCGCAGCGGAGACCGCTGAGGCCGAAAACCTTGGTGAGGCTATTGGTGCAGACGAATTCGGGCCCAAGGTGAACCGCGCTCCGGCGCGGCGGCACGGCGGAGTCGAGATAGACTTCGTCGATCAGCACGTGCGCTCCGTTTTGCCGGGCGTGGTCGCCGATCGCCCGTAGCTCGGGCTCTATCGCGAGCGCGCCGCTTGGATTGTGCAGGTTGGTGAGGATGATCACCCGCGTGCGGTCGGACATACGGGATTGGATGATCGCTGGATCGAGCCGGAAAGCATCCTCGGGACTGCGCTCGAAACGTTTGATTTCCGCGCCGAGGAAGGAAGCAGCGCCGAGCAGCAGTTCGTAGGTCGGATACTCGATCAGCACTTCGTCGCCGGGCGAGATCAGCGCCGCCATGGCCAGGAAATTCGCCATCGAGGTGCCATCGGCGGCGACGACCTGGCCCGGTGTGACGCCGTAATGCTGCGCTATTGCGGCGCGCAGCGGCGCGTAGCGCGGGTGGCTCGCGCCGTCGAGGTCGAGGTCGGCCATGCTAATGGGGAGTGAATCCATGCGGAAATATGGGACTTCGCTTCCGGTCAAGGCGAAGCGCACGGGGCGCTTGAACTTGGCCCAATGCATGTAATCGGACTGGATCGTTCTCACGCTGAAGCGCGCCTTTTCTTGCGCTGCCAGTAGAGGCAGGCGGGAACGCCAGCGAGCAGAATGGCGTAGCCGATCAGGCTGTTGACCGGGTTGTTCCAGACCGTTGCGACGACGGTGAGCACGCACGCGGCGACGAAAACACCCGTGGTGAAGGGGTGGAGCGGCGCCTTGAACGCCACGGCCTGATCGGGGTCGCGGCGACGGAAGACGAACAACGCGGCTCCGGTCAGGCCGAAGAAGATGAAATCGACCGAGACGACATAGCTCAGGATTTGTCCGAAGGTGCCGGAGAGCGCGATCACCGCCGCAGCGACGCCCTGAAGGATGATCGCGATGACCGGCACCCGCGTGGTCGCGCTCACTTCCGCCACGCGGCGGAAGAACAATCCATCTTCGGCCATTGCGAAATAAACCCGCGGCGCGGTGAGCATGCCCTGGCTGAGAAAGCCGAGCGCGGAGACCGCAATCCCGATTGCGATGAAAGTTGCTCCTCTGTCGCCGAGCGCGAGGCGCATCACGTCCGTCGCCGGAGTCTTGGACGCGGCGAGACCGGCGGGGCCAAGGGCGTACACGGAGACCAGAGCGACGGAACAATAGAGCAGGATCACTCCCGCGACTCCGAACAATAGTCCGCGCGCCAGGTCACGCTGCGGGTTGCGCATCTCGCCTGCGACGAAGCTCGAGGTCTGCCAGCCGCCATAAGAAAACATCACTGGCGTCATGGCGGCGCCAATCGCCGCGAACATCGACAGTGAGCCGAGGTCTGCAGGCTGCGGCTCCGCCGCGCTCGCCGGCGCAAACCACAGGCCTGCGCCGACGAGGGCGGCAATGGCGAAGATCTTGAGCACCATAAGCGCGCTTTGGACGTTGCTTCCCGATCGGACGCCCATGCAGTTGATCAAGGTGAGCAACGCGAGGACGGTGACTGCGAGCGCGCTGTCGGTCACCGGAAGCGGCACGAGGTTGGCGAAGTAGCGGGCGAAGGTGATCGCGACTGCGGCCATTCCGCCCGACTGGATCACCAGAAGCAACGCCCACCCGTAGAGGAAAGCCGGCATCGGGCCATAGGCATCGCGCAAATAAGCATATTGACCGCCGACTTCTGGCCGGCGGGCGGCGAGCTCGGCGTAGACGAAGGATGCGGCGAGCGCGACGATGCCGCCCAGCACCCAGACGCCGACGATGAGCAGCGGAGTGTCGACGTGCCGCGCAACCTCGGCCGGTGTGACGAAGATCCCGGAGCCGATGATTCCGCCCATCACCAGCATCGTCGCGTCGAACACGCCGAGCCGGCGCGCTAACCCGCGCGATTCGACGCGCGCAGCCGTCACGGAGCGCCGATCACGTCTCGCATGGAATAGACACCGGCCGGCTTGCCGACGAGAAAGCGGGCCGCGACGAGCGCTCCGCGGGCGAAGATCATCCGGCTTTCCGCGCGGTGCCCGAGGATCAGCCTCTCGTTTGGGCCGAGGAACAGCACATCGTGATCTCCGGCGACGGTTCCGCCGCGAAGCGAGGCGAAGCCGATCGCCCCCTCGTCGCGCTTGAGTCCGGTTCCGTCACGGCCGCGCTCCGCCTTCAGCGCAGCGCCGCGCCCACGCGCCGCGGCTTCGCCGAGCATCAGGGCAGTTCCGGAGGGGGCGTCGGCCTTGTTGCGATGGTGCGTCTCGGCAATCTCAATGTCCCACTCGGGCCCCAGCACGCGCGCCGCGCGCTCCACGACCTCGGCAAGGAGGGCGACGCCGAGCGAGGTGTTCGCGGAGCGCAAAACCGCCACGTCCTTTGCCGCTGCCGCGATCCGCTGGTCGGCCAGTGCGTCGAGCCCCGTGGTTCCGATCAGGATCGGAATTCCGGCGGAAACTGCCCGATCGAGACTTTGCTGCAGTGCGTCCGGCGCGGAGAAGTCGACGAGCACGTCACCATGATCCTGATCCACCGCAAAGATCGGATCCTCATTTGCCGCCGCGACAATCGCCTGACCCATTTTGCCATTGGGCGCGAACAGGGTGATGCGGATCGGCTGATCGGCGGTGCGCATGGCAGTTGCTTAGCGAAGCCGTTCCTGCAGGGCCAGCGCGGCCGCCGGGGCGCGGACCTTGGCGCCGTTGATGAGGAAAATGTACGCGTCGCCGCGAGTTCGCCATTGGCGTGCGCGGCTGGCGAAGCCGTCGAGCGCGGCATCGTCGTAGCCGCTCTCGACCTCTTCGCGCATCCTCTGCAGTCGCGCATAGGTGAAGTTCGCGGTGTCCGCTTCCACGCACGGATAGTCGTCGGAATCCGCGAACACGACGGCGATGTTCCGGGCGCGGCAAAGGGCGAAGAACTTATCGTCCTGGAAGCTCTCGTGCCGGGGTTCGATCGCGTGGCGAAGCTCAAGGCCGTCGAGCTTCTTGGGCAGCAGATCGATGAATCCAGCGATGTCATCGGGATCGAACTTCCGGCGGGGCGCGAACTGCCAAAGGATTGGCCCGAGCTTGGGCCCAAGCGCCGAGAACCCCTGCGCGAAGAAGTTGCCGATGCCCTCGCCGCCTTCGCAGAGGCGTGAACGCATCACGCAGAAGCGCGAGCCCTTGATCGCGTACTGGAAGCCGTCGGGGACGGTCTTTTCCCACGCTTCCCAGCTCTTCGGCTTCTGTCGTCCGTAGAAGGTCGCGTTGATCTCGATCGCAGTCAGCGCCCGCGACGCATATTCAAGTTCTTTCGACTGCGGCAGCTTGTCGGGATAGAAGACGCCGCGCCACGGCGGATAGGTCCAGCCGCCAGTGCCGATGCGGATTTGACCTTTGCTCATTGCTCTAGCGCTTTATGCTCGCGGCATGGACATCCGCAATGTTGTCGTCCTGACCGGCGCTGGAGTTTCGGCCGAAAGCGGCCTCGCCACGTTCCGCGGACCGGACGGGCTGTGGGAAGGGCACCGAGTCGAAGATGTCGCCACGCCCGAAGCGTTTCGCCGTGATCCGGCGCTGGTGCATGCATTCTACGATGCCCGGCGGGCGAAGCTCGGCACCGTGCAGCCGAATGGGGCGCACAAGGCGCTAGCGCGCCTGGACGCCGAATGGGCGGGGGACCTGTTGCTCGTCACCCAGAATGTGGACAACCTGCATGAGCGCGCCGGCTCGAAGCGGCTGATCCACATGCACGGCGAGCTGACCAAAGGCTTGTGCCTGGCGTGCGGCGAGCGGTCTGCCTGGAAAGGATCGATGGGGGAGGGTGCTTCATGCCCGAGCTGCAAGCGCGAAGGCCAGGTCAGGCCCGACATCGTCTGGTTCGGCGAGATGCCCTACGAGATGGACCGGATCGACGAGGCGCTGCGAGCCTGCGACCTGTTCGTGTCGATCGGGACTTCCGGCGCGGTCTATCCCGCCGCGGGCTTCGTGCAGACCGCGCACTATTGCGGAGCGAGGACGCTCGAGATCAATCTCGAGCCGAGCATCGGCAGCGCCTTCTTCGATGAAAGCCGCATTGGCAAAGCCGGTGACCTGGTGCCCGACTGGGTCGACGAAGTCCTGACTAGTCGGCCCACTCCAGCCCGATTTCGCGATAGATCGACCGGTCTTCCCCCCATTTAGGCTCGACCTTCACGTGCAGGAACAGGTGCACGGGCCGGTCCAGATGGTGGGCGATCTCGGCGCGCGCCGCGGCGCCGATGCTCTTGAGACGACTCCCACCCTTGCCAATTACGATCGCTTTCTGGCTGTCGCGCTCAACGATGATCTGCTGGCGGATCACGGCGGAACCGTCCCGCCGGTCTTCCCAAGTCTCCGTTTCCACGGCGGTCGCATAAGGCAGCTCTTCGTGGAGCTGGTTCACGATCTGCTCGCGCGTCAGCTCCGCCGCGATCATCCGATCGGTGGCGTCGGAGATATCGTCTTCCGGGTACAGCCATGGTCCCTCCCGCATCGCGTCGGCGAGTGCTTGCTTGAGGTCGGGTACGCCGTCGCCTTGCGACGCGCTGATCATGAAGACTTTTTCGGGGTTGAGCCGCGCCGTGAGATCGGCGGAGAGCCCGAGCAACTTGGTCTTGTGCACGAGATCGATCTTGTTGAACGCGATGAAGAGCGGATGCTGGTGTGGCGCGACGCCGGCGACAATCTTCTCGACTTCGGGCGTGAGCCCCGCAGCGGAATCGATCACCAGCAGGATAAGGTCGGCGTCCTGGGCCCCCGTCCAGGCGGCGGCCACCATCGCCCGGTCGAGGCGGCGCCGGGGCTGAAAAATACCCGGCGTGTCGACGAGCAGGATCTGCGTTCGCTCATGGGTCGCAATCCCCATCAGCCGTGATCGAGTCGTCTGCGCCTTCGCGCTCACGATCGCGACCTTTTGCCCGACGAGCGCATTCACCAACGTCGACTTGCCGGCATTTGGAGCGCCGATCACTGCGACGAAGCCCGCGCTGCTATTCGTTTCGCTCATTGCAATTGCGACAACAATGCTTCCGCCGCGGCGGTTTCGGCGTCTTGCTTGCTGGTGCCTTCAGCCGTGGCTTCGCCGAGCCGCGGGACCGAGACGCGGATCGTGAATTTCGGCGCATGGTGGGCGCCGGTGCGCGCCACGACTTCGTAGTGGGGCGCCTTGCAGCCCTTGGCCGCAGCCAGCTCCTGGAGCGCCGACTTAGGGTGATGCGGCGCCTTGCGCTGCTCGGCGAGGTGCGGCCCCCAAATCCCGCGGATGAAGCGCTCGGCCGCTTCTAGTCCGCCATCGAGCAACAGCGCGCCGATCAGCGCCTCGACCACGTCGCCGACGACATTCTCGCTCTGGCTCGCACCGTCCTCGCGCGCCTGTTTGCCAAGGCGCACGAGCTTCGGAACTCCAATTTCCCGTCCGATATCCGCGCAGGTCTCACGCGCGACCAGCACATTGTAGCGGCGCGAAAGATAGCCTTCGGGCTCGGTCGGGTGACGCTCGTACAAGGCGCGCGCGATAACGTGGCCGAGCACTCGGTCGCCGAGGAATTCGAGCCGTTCGTAGCTGTCGCCGCCGACGCTCGAGTGGGTGAGCGCTAGCTCGAACAATTGGGGGTCTTTGGGATCGTGACCGAGCTTCTGCCGGACAAAATCATCGACTTCGCTCATTCGGCCTCGCCTGTGTAACCGTTGCCCACGCGGCTTCCCCGAAGCGCCGTAAACCAGGTCCATGGTTTCCAGTACGACGCACTTCCGTCGGTCGACCAGAAGGTGACGGTCGCTCGGCCGATCAGATTTTCCACGGGCACCATTCCGATCCCGCCTTCGGCTGCCGGAAAGCGGCTGTCGAGGCTGTCGTCGCGGTTATCTCCCATCAGGAACACGTGTCCGGGCGGAACCCTGGTCGCAGGGAAATCGTCGGCCTCGCCGGCGACCTGGTCGAGGACGGTGTAACTCGGCCCGCCGGGCAAGGTCTCACGGTATGCCGGATAAAGGCAGTAACGCTGCCCTCCCACGAAACTCAATAACGGCGTTCCCGGTGGCACCACCTTGCACGGGCTGTTGGCGCTGACCGGCATGTCATAAGGCGCGAGCTCTTCGCGGGGCACGGGTCGTCCGTTGAGGATGACTTCGCCGCCGCGCAGTTGGATGGTGTCGCCGGGCAGGCCGATCACCCGCTTGATGAGGTCGGCGTTTTCGGTCGGATGACGGAACACGACGACATCGCCGCGCCGGGGCAGCTGCTCGAACATGCGGCCGTTGAATGCGGGGAACCCGAACGGCAAGCTGTAGCGCGAATAGCCGTATGGCCATTTTGCGACCACGAGATAGTCGCCGATGTAGAGCGTTGGAAGCATCGACCCCGAGGGAATGCTGAAGGGCGCGAAGATGAAGCTTCTCAGCGCCCAGGCAAGAACGACGAGCGTCAGGATGAAGCGCGCTGTGCTCCATACGCCCTGCTTTGCGCTCTTCTCGGGAGCGTTCGCGGTCGCATAGGAACCGCGGCGGATCGGGGACCAGCGCATGGCCGTCGCTTCTTCCGGGCGCTGGCGCATTGGTCAAGCCGGGGTGGCAAATGCCGGTCCGCTCATTATGTGCGTGACCGAATGGCGAAAGAACCGCAGCAAAATGGCACGCGAACGCTAAAGGAGCTGTTCGCTGCCGAGCCGGACCGTCTGAGCCGGCTGAGTTTTGAAGTCGGCGGCCTCTACTTCGACTGGTCCAAGACTCACCTCGACCAAGGTCAGATCGAGCAATTCATCACGCGAGCGGAGCGGATGAATTTCATTGCCGCGCGCAATGCCTTGTTTTCCGGCGAAATCGTGAACCCGAGCGAGGGCCGGCCGGCGACTCATGTCGCCGAGCGCGGAAGCGGCGCGCCCGAGGACGTCGATCTGGCGGCCGCTCGGCGGCAGCGCATGCGCGCCTTGATCGACGCGATCGAGGCGGGGGCGTTCGGCGACGTAACAGGTGTGCTGCAGATCGGGATCGGCGGGTCTCTTCTCGGCCCTGCGCTGCTTGTGGACGCGCTGGGACGGCGCTCGGCCAGGCTTACCGTGCGTTTCCTCTCGAACATCGATGGCGCTGCGTTCGACGAGGCGGTGAAGCCGCTCGACCCTGCCACCACCTTGGTCGTGGTCGTCTCGAAGACCTTCACCACGCTTGAGTCCCTCGCCAACATGGACTCCGCGCTCGAATGGCTGCGCGGCGCGGGCGTCGGAGATCCCTACGGCCGCGTCATCGCCGTCACCGCGAGCCCGGAAGCGGCGGTGGATGCAAGCGTTGACGAGACCCGAATCCTGCCATTCGGCGATGGCGTCGGCGGGCGCTATTCCCTGTGGAGCTCGGTCGGAGTGACCGCCGCTCTCGCGCTCGGCTGGGATTCGTTCGAGGCGCTGCTCGAAGGGGCCGCCGAGATGGACCGACATTTCCGCTTCGCCGAGCCGCGAGCCAACGTCCCGCTGATCGCGGCGTTCGCCGACCGCCTCTATGTCGAGGAGCGGGGCTGTCAGACGCGCGGTGTTTTTGCCTATGACGAGCGGCTGCGGCTGCTGCCTTTCTATCTTCAGCAGCTGGAGATGGAATCGAACGGCAAGTCGGTGACTGTCGACGCCCGCGCGGTCGAGCATCCGACCGCGCCCGTGACCTGGGGCGGCACCGGCACCGACGCGCAACACGCGGTATTCCAGCTGCTCCACCAGGGGACCGTACTGGCACCCGTGGAATTCGTCGCCGCGCGCGAGGGCGATGACGATCAGGACCCCGAGCATCACCGCCTGTTGCTGCTGAACGCCTTCGCGCAGGGCGCCGCGCTGATGCAGGGCAAGGCGAGTGACGATCCGCAGCGCTCCTATCCCGGAAATCGGCCAAGCTCGACGATTCTGCTCGACCGGCTCGATCCGCGCTCGCTGGGCGCGTTGATCGCCTTCTACGAACACCGCACTTTCGCCAACGCGGTGCTGCTCGGAATCAATCCGTTCGATCAGTTCGGGGTCGAGCTCGGAAAGGACATCGCTCGGCAGCTGGCCGACGGCGCGGACGAGGGCAGCCTCGATTCATCCACGCGTGCCTTGATGGAAAGGGCCGGAGTGTGATGGCGGATTTTGACCTGTTCGTGATTGGTGCCGGATCGGGCGGCGTGCGCGCCGCACGCGTCGCTTCGGCCTATGGCGCGCGGGTGGCAATCGCCGAGGAGCACAAGGTTGGCGGAACGTGCGTCATCCGCGGCTGCGTGCCCAAGAAACTGCTCGTCTACGGAGCGCATTTTGCCGAGGATATCGAAGATGCGGCGATGTTTGGCTGGGACGTTCCGCACAAGCGCTTCGACTGGCCGACGCTGCGCGACAATGTGCTCGGCGAAGTGGGTCGGCTCGAAGGGGCGTACACCGACACGCTGACGAGTCACAACGTCGAGATTTTCCACGAGCGGGCGGTGTTGACGGCACCGAATTCGCTCCGGCTGGCCAGCGGGCGGGACGTCACCGCTGACAAGATCCTCATCGCAACAGGCGCGCGGCCGCAAATGCCGACCTTGGACGGCATCGAGCATGCGATCAGCTCGAACGAAGTATTCCACCTCGAGCGGCTGCCAAAGCGCATCGTGATCGCCGGCGGCGGCTATATCGCGAACGAGTTCGCGGGGGTCTTCCACAAGTTCGGAAGCCAAGTCACGCTGGTGAACAGGACCGACGTGATCCTGCGGCAATATGACCAGCAGATCGTCGACCGGCTGATCCAGATTTCGCTGCGCAAGGGAATCGACTTCAAGTTTCACGCAACGATCGACCGGATCGAGCGCGGCGATGACGGTCAGTTGCACGTGGCCATGACCGGCTGCGACGACATCCATGCCGACGAAGTGCTCTTCGCCACGGGGCGCCGTCCGAACATCGAAAACATGGGCCTCGAAGAGGCGGGCGTCGAACTTGGCGAAAAGGGCCAGATCAAGGTCGATGCCGACAACCGCTCCTCCGTGCCCTCGATTTTCGCTGTCGGCGATGTCACCGATCGAGTTCAGCTCACGCCCGTCGCGATCCGTGAGGGACAGGCGTTCGCCGATACGTTCTTCGGAAACACTCCGCACCAGGTGGATTATGGCTGCATCCCGTCCGCAGTGTTCAGTCATCCGCCGCTCGCAGGCGTGGGGATGACCGAGGGCCAGGCGCGCAACAAGCTCGGCTCGGTCAGGACCTATACCTCCGATTTTCGGGCGATGAAGAACGTCCTCGCCGGGCGCGACGAGCGGTCGCTTTACAAACTGGTGGTCGACGGAATGACCGACCAAGTCGTCGGAATCCATATGATCGGGCCAGACGCGCCGGAGATCCTCCAGGCGGCCGCGATTGCCGTGAAAGCCAAGCTGAAAAAGGCCGATTTCGACGCCACAGTTGCGCTTCATCCGACCATGGCCGAAGAGCTCGTGCTGATGCGCTAAGCCGATTCTTGGGGGAATGTTTGCACGACGCGGTGATTATCGGTGCGGGCCACAACGGCCTCACCTGCGCTTACTATCTGGCGAAGAAGGGTTTGCGCGTCGCTGTGCTCGAAGCCGCGGACGTGGTCGGCGGCGCCGCGGTGACGGACGAATTTCTTCCCGGCTTCAGGAATTCGGCGGCAAGCTACACGGTCAGCCTGCTCCAGCCCAAGGTGATCCGCGAAATGGATCTCGAGCGGCATGGCTTGAAGGTAGTGCTGCGCAAGACCGACAACTTCCTTCCAGGCGACGGCGATTATCTGCTTGCGGGGCGCAACGGCCTCACACGCAAGGAAATCGGCCGTCACGTCAAAGCCGACGCCGAGGCTTACGACCGTTACCTCGCAGAGCTCGAGACCGTCGTCCGGCTGCTGAAAAAATGGCTGCTTCGTGCTCCGCCGAACGTCGGCTCGCGGGTGAGCGCCATCCCCAAGTTGCTGAGCCTTGGCCGCGACTTGGCCGGGCTGTCGCTCGCGGAAACGCGCATCGTCCACGATTTTGCTGTCCGCAGCGCCTCCGAAATTCTCGACCGCCACTTCGAAGGCGAGCTGACGAAGGCTTTGTTCGGCTTCGACGGAGTCGTGGGAAATTTCGCCTCGCCGCAGTCGCCCGGCACCGCTTACGTGCTCCTCCACCATCTGTTCGGCGAAGCGGCCGGAGTGCCCGGCGCATGGGGACACGCGATTGGCGGGATGGGATCGATCACCCAGGCGATGGCGCGGGCGTGCCGTGAAGCCGGCGTAGACATCATTCTCAACACTCCCGTCGAGGAAGTGATCGTCGCCGAGGGACGCGCCTCAGGCGTGGTTGCAGGCGGGAAGGCGTGGCGGGCGAAGAGTGTCGTTGCCGGAGTCAATCCGAAGCTGCTGTTCGACCGCCTCGTGCCGCAGGGCGCAGTCGACGCGGACGTTGCGAGCCGGATGCACGGCTGGAAGTGCGAGAGCGCGACATTTCGAATGAATGTCGCTCTGTCCGAGCTTCCCAAGTTCACTGTGCTGCCCAAGAAAGGCAACCACCTGACGGCCGGGATCATCATGGCGCCGAGCCTCAATTACATGCACCGCGCCTACCTGGACGCGGCGGTGAGCGGCTGGGCGAAGCAGCCCGTGATCGAAATGCTGATCCCCTCGACCCTCGACCCGCGCTTGGCTCCGAAGGGGAGGCATGTCGCGTCGCTCTTCTGCCAGCATTTCCGCTACGACCTCGGGCCGGGGCGAAGCTGGGACGCGGAGCGCGAGAAGGCTGCCGACGCGATCATCGGCACAGTGGACAGCCACGCGCCGGGGTTCGCCAAGTCGGTGCTTGGTCGGCAGATCCATTCGCCGCTCGACCTCGAACGCCGCTTCGGCCTCATTGGCGGCGACATCTTCCACGGCAAGATGGGTCTCGACCAATTGTTCAGCGCTCGGCCGATGATTGGAGCGGCCGATTATCGCATGCCGCTCAAGGGCCTGTATCTTTGCGGTTCCGGAGCGCATCCCGGCGGCGGGGTCACCGGCGCTCCTGGTCACAATGCCGCGCGCGCGGTGCTCCAGGACCGGCGCTTCTGGAAGCGGCGCCATTGAAGCCGCTCGCCGGGATCAAGGTCGTGGACCTGAGCCGGGTGCTCGCGGGTCCCTGGTGCACGCAATTGCTCGCCGATCTCGGCGCCGAAGTGATCAAGATCGAGCGGCCGGGAAGCGGCGACGACACGCGCCACTGGGGACCTCCATGGCACGGCGAAGGCGAGGAGCGGGTTGCGGCTTATTTCCTCAGCTGCAATCGCGGCAAGCGGTCCGCGGCGATCGACTTTGCAACGCAGGAAGGCGCGGCGCTGGTTCGCCGGCTGGCCGAGGACGCGGACGTCTTCATCGAGAATTTCAAAGTCGGCGGCCTGCGGAAACCCGGCCTCGACGCGGAAGCGCTGCGGGCGGTCAATCCGCGGCTGATCTACGCTTCGATCACCGGCTTCGGCCAGGACGGTCCCTACGCCGATCGGGCTGGGTACGATTATATCATCCAGGGCATGGGCGGGCTGATGAGCATCACCGGTTTGCCCGACGGCGAGCCGGGCGGCGGGCCGATGCGGGTCGGAGTCGCGGTCGTCGACCTGTTCACCGGCCTCTACACCTGCGTGGCGATCCTCGCCGCGCTCTACGCCCGGGAGAGGACCGGCGAGGGCGCGCATGTCGACATGGCGTTGTTCGACACGCAGCTGGCGATGCTGGCCAACCAGGCGTCGAACGCTTTGGTCTCGGGCAAGGACCCGCCGCGCCAGGGCAATACCCATCCCAACATCGTGCCCTATCAGCCGTTCGCGGCCGCCGATCAGCCGCTCATCATCGCGGTCGGCAACGAACGGCAATTCGCCAGGCTCGCAGTGCTGTGCGGCCATCCCGAATGGCCGGCCGACGAGCGTTTCGCAAGCAACGGCGCGCGCGTCGCGAACCGCGCGGAAATCGTCGGGCTGATCAGCGATTGCATCCGGCAGAAGACCGCGGGCGAGTGGCTGGAACAGCTGGAAGCCGCCGGAATTCCAGCCGGCCCGATCAACAGCATCACTCAGGCACTATCCGACGTCCAGGCGCAGCATCGCGCGATGGTGCGAATCCTTGCGGGAATGCCGGTGGTCGGCTCGCCGGTACGGCTCGACGGCGAGCGCGCGGATTCGGACCTGCCGCCGCCGGCGCTCGGAGAACATACGCAAGAGGTGCTGACCGGCGTCGGGCTCGACCCGAACGCAATCGAACGGCTCAAGTCCGAAGGCGTGATCGGCTAGTCTACTCGCCGCGCTTGCTCGCGCCGTCGACCAGCAAGTCGAGTTGGTGCTGACAGCCGTTTTGGATCAGCACTTGCGCGGCGCCGACGAGATCAGTCGGAGTGTTGGGGACCGCGACGAAGGTCATGCTGCTCTTGTCGCCGCTATCGGGCCATTCGAGCTGATATTGCGCGCCGACCTTGATTGGCAGGGTCGCGGGCCACACCGCAGAGGCGTTCCCGGCGGCCCAATCGAGGCTCCGGCTCTGGCCGTCGGCCGAGCGGATCTTGATCGTCACCGCGCTCTCCGCCTCGGGACGCCACAGCTGCACCTTGCTGGTGCTGGTCACGCACACCTTGCCGTTCTGGGTCACGTCGATGTCCCAAATGCTGGGGTTCGAGGCGACCTCGGCCGCGCGGAGCGCACCGAAGCGGCCGCGCGAGGCGGCGGCCGAGTTCATCGCGATCTGGCCGGTGGGAAAATTGCCGGGCCCGCGCAGAGTCGCGGCGCTGCCCGGACCGAGCAGAGTGACGACGTCGCCGCCCTGCAGGCTGATCTTGGCGCCTTCGGGAAGAGTCTTGCCCGGCGGATAGGCCTTGGACGAGGGCCCGAGCGATTTCACCACGACGACGCTGCCCATGGCCGCCGTCGAACCGAGCGCGATCACAGCCGCCACGCTCCACATCACGAGCTTCCCACGCATGCCTGAACTCCCTCGTCAATCGCCCCAAATTCGAAGTTTTCCGCTTGCTCGCTGGAGCAAACGGCGAGTCGCATTCCCGTGTCGCTTTGGCCCTGAATTATGCTTTCATTTGAATGGGGTCAATTAAACAGAATCAAAGAGCCTTTCGTCATCCCGGCCTGGAGCCGGGACCCGCCGTGTTCTTTACCGTGGTGTTTGCTCGCGCAGGGCCGCGAATGTTCACTAATTTGCGTAGTAACGAACGCGATTCACGCGACGACATCCGTTACCGAATCGAGCAGGGCCGGGAAGGCGGCGACGGCTTCGGCTTGCGGATCGGAATCGCCGCGCCGTTCCCACGGCAGAGCGAAGCGCTTGGGGTCGAGCCGGGCGAGCAGCCACATCAGCATTTTGTCGTTGGGAACGCGGCGTTCAGCGATCAACTCTCCGTCGCTATAGACTTGCTCGATGCGGCCGTGGATGGCGCGGTCGAAGGCCATCGGAGCCAGCCGGCCGACCGCCAGCTGCTCGGCCACGTTCCACGCCTTCGCGAAAGCCGGCGAGCGCGCCCGCAGCGCATACGCCGATCGCGCGGACATGCGCGCGGCGCTGCACGCGAGGTGGACCGAACCGGTCTCGGCAAGCGCAGTCAGAAAGACGCGCTGGCGCTCCGCGCTCCAGCCGGCGAGCCGCTTGCGGCTCGATTCGAGCGGGATTCCGTCGAACGGCGTCGCCGCAACGGGCGACGGCTGGTCCGATGCGTCGGAGGCCGTCTCGCCGGGCTCGGCGGCGGGCGGGAGCAGGTCGGTGGGCCAGGCGATGTCCTGCTCGGGCACCGGCACCAGCGACAGCCGCGGCCCGCCCGCCTCGTCGGCGACCTCCGCCACTTTCTCGAACCTGTCCGTGGCCGCCGACCAGGCCTCGTACTCCTCCATCGTCATGTCTTTCGCCACGCGTCTTGCCATTGAACCTGCTCCTCACGGTTGAGAAGCTCATTATGAACCAAATAGGTGCGTGTAGGAAAGGTTTATCGCGGGCGAAGGGGCGCGGAGGCGGCAACAATCGCCAATCCACGGTAACCCAACGTCAGCTTTCCACCCAAAGCCTGCCATTGGCCTGGTGTCTGCTTTCGACCCATTGCGGACATTAGAGATGGTTGGCACCGTGCGCTGATGACGAGCCTTGCCGACATTGTGGTCGTGAATGAGAACGCTGACGAAGCCACCGCTGGCGACGTTACAGTGTTTCGAAACGCGGAAGCGGCGTGTGGCTGGTTGGAGCATTGGTGGGTTGAGAACGGCGAAGGCTCCGCCTTCACCGCGTCGGGAGAGCGCTTGACTTTAGGGGTGGACCATCACGACCGAGTGGTCGTTGTTGACCGTGAAGCTGCAGCGGAAGGCACGGCCTTGGTTGAAAGCTGGCTTCGCTCCGCTGCCGCCGCAGTTCTTCAAGCGAGACGGGTCAAGGCCGCGAGAGGCAAAGTCGTCCTGAACCAATCCGAGCAAGAGGGGCGGCTTCCCACGTCCGTAGAGGAGCTTGTCGCCTACGTGGGGTTCACCGCCTAACGTCTGTTTTCCACCCATTGCGGACACTAAGCGTCGGCGCACATTTCGAGGCTTTGGACGGCCTCACTTAAAGTCACGTCGCGAATCGCTATTGCAGCGCTGCGAGCTGCGTCTGGCTGCGCGGATCGAGGTAGCTGATGGTGATCGGCACCGGCCGGGGCAAGAGGACGTGCTCCTCGGGGGCGGCGGCTGCCGGCGGGTCCCTGCCGAGGAGCCACCGCGCCAGCCTCTGCGCGTCCTCGAGGCGCACACAGCCATGGCTGAGGTTGCGCTGGTCCTGGGCAAAGAGCTCTTTTTTCGGCGTATCGTGAAGATAGATTCCGTCGCTGTTGGGAAGGCTGAACTTGAACTGGCCGAGGGAATTGGCGGGGCCGGGCCGCTGGCGGACGAAGACCCTGGCGGTGCCGGCGGCGACCGCTTTCCAGTCCACGCTATCGGCCGGAAGCACGCGCGCATCGGGCCCCCAGCCGGAGACCACTTCGTAGCCCCGGTCCGTGAGATAGGCGTAGCCGTCCTTGAGCACGCGCGGAGCAATGAGCGTCTGCCCGAGATCAGGAGTCACGTGCCAATAGGGGTTCAACGTCTCGTAATTGAGGACGCTTTTCAGCTCCGGCGTCGGCGTTTCCGGTTTTCCCACGATCACCCGCATCGAATCCTGAACGCGGCCGTCCGCGATCATGTACAGCCGGGCGGAAGCCGCATCGACCAGCACAAAACGATCGTGCGTCGGGATTTGCGCGCCAGCGAAGGAATCGACGTACATCTGCGGAGCGATGGCGCCCGCGATCGGTCCGAGCGCTGGGTAAAAGAGCGCAAGCCCAGAAGCGCCCGCGCCAATGGCGAAAATCGCTGCGC
>JBDTON010000164.1:0-13514 GCA_039933195.1 Sphingomicrobium sp.
GCATGTTCTCGGAAGACAAGCTGAAGCCGTTCACGGCCGAAGACGTTCGCTTCACGAAGAAAGGCGAAACCCTTTACGCAATCTTCCTCGATTGGCCGCAGGGCGAAAGCGCGATCCACTCGCTCGGCGGGAACCCGCTGCCCGATGCGGTGATCGAACGCATCGACCTGCTCGGCGGACCGGAGCTGCAGTTTCGCCGCGATGGAGATGCCCTTCGGGTGACACTGCCATCGCCGGCAGCGGGCGCGTTCGTGCCCGCGCTACGGATTCGCGGACGCGGGCTAGTCTAGCGCATCCGCAGCGTCTGCGGCCGCCCGTCGTACGCGACGCTCGCGTCGGCCTTGGCGTCGAACTCCAGCGCGCGCGGCGCTCCCGGCTTCATCCACCGAACTCGAACGATGCGCGTCCCGGCCATGCCGGGGTACGAGCCCTCGCGCGCGCCGATGGTCAGCGTCTTCGCCGCCTCGTCCCAGCTGAGCGGAATGCGCGAATATTTGCCGTGGAGATATTGCCGGCTTACCCCGTCATCCTCGTAGAGTGAGAAGCTGCCGTCGGCGCCGGTGTAGACGTTGAGAGTCACCGGAGAGCGCGAATTGTTGCCGGTGAACTGGATCGCCGGGCCGGTCGGGACGATCGAGCCCGCGCGGACGAACAACGGCATGCGCTCGTACGGCGCGGCGGCTGCGACCGTCTGCCCGCCGCGGGTGCTCCGCCCGCTGTAGAAATCGTACCAGGTCGCGCCTGCCGGCAGATAGACTTTGCGCGCTCGCGCCTTGTATTCGGTGACCGGCGCGACGAGGAACGCGGGCCCGAACAGATATTCGTCATCGATGGCCCAGCTGCGCTTGTCGGCGGCGAAATCCATCACCAGCCCGCGCATGATCGTGCCGTCCTTGAAGTACGTGTCGGCACCCAGCGTGTAGATGTAGGGCATCAGCCGGTAGCGGAGCCTGTCGTAATATTCCATCGACCGATAGGCCGGCGAGCCCTGCGGCGAGATGTGGTAGATTTCGCGGAATGGATATTCGCCGTGGCTTCGGAACACGGGCGAGAAAGCGCCGAACTGAAACCAGCGGGTGTTGAGCTCGCGCCATTCGTCGAGGTCGGCGCCCTTGGCGTCGGTGTAGCGGTCCTCGTGCGCGAAGCCGCCGATGTCGTGGCTCCAGCCCGGCACCCCGGACATCGAGAAATTGACTCCGGCCGAAATCTGGTCGCGCAGATTTTCCCAGCGGGACGGGACATCGCCGGACCAGACCGCGGCGCCGTCGCGCTGGATTCCGCCATAGGCCGAACGCGTCAGAATGAACGGCCGGACGTCCGGCTTGTCGGCGACCTGGTTGCGATAAACGCCGTCGACGTGGACCAAAGGAAAAGTGTTGAACAACGCCGCCCCCGGGCCCGCCGCGGTCGGGCTCATCCGGTAGGCGGTTTCGGCCCTGGAGATGTTCGAATGGAAGTCGGGCTCGTCGGAATCGAGCCACCACGCGTCCCAGCCCTGGTTCTCAAGGTTGCGGACCTGGCTCCAGAATAGCTCGCGCGCCTTGGGATTGTACGGGTCGTAGAAGGCGTTGAGATAGCCCGGGCCGACCCAGTCCAGGTAGTTCGCCTTGATTGCGTTCGGGTCCTTGGGCTCGTCGGGGCGCGGCGTGTCCATCCGGCGGTAGATCCCGCCGATCGCGTCCATCGCCTGATAGTTCGGGATGCCCTTATAATATTTCGCCCAGACCGAGATCATGGCGTGGACGTTGTTGGCGTGGAAGGCGTCGACCATGCCCTTTGGGTCGGGATAGCGCTTCGCGTCGACGCACTGGCAGCCCCACTGGTCCTCGGGCCAGTAGAACCAATCCTGGACGATGTTGTCGAGCGGCAGCCCGCGCTTGCGATATTCGAGGACGACCTGGGTGAGGTCCTTCTGGGTCGCGAAATTGCCTTTGGGCGTGATCGGCTGCCGGCTCTGCCAGAAACCGTACGCCCACTTGGGCGGTATCGGCGCCTTGCCGGTGAGCCAGCGGTAGCCGGCGATCACTTCGTCCATATTGCCGCCGCCGACGAAATAATAATCGAGGCCATGGCCGAGCTCGGACGAGAGCGTCAGCGAGTGCCGGTCGGCCTCGGCCACGGGGTCGGCATGGAGCAGCGCGATGTAACCGGAGTTCGGTTCCCATTCGATGCGCACGTCGTGCGGCTTGCCGGCGGCGAGCTCGAGGTCGAAATTGTGGTACCAGGCGTTCCAGTTCTGCCGCCATTTGTTGAGCACTTCGCGCCCGTCGACGAACAGTTTGACGTAGCTCGACGAATACAGGCGGAAGCGGTGCAGGCCGCCCGTCGCCGGCGTGATCGTGCCCGTCCAGGTGACGTGCAGGCCCGGCACAGTACTGCCGTTGTCGGCGGTCCGCGTGCCCGCCGGCCAGTCTTTCAGATTTTCGAGATATTGGAGGTTGATCACGGCTTCCTGCCGCGCGGCGATGATCTTCCCGTTGGCGCTGTAGGACGCCGTCCAGCCGCGTCCGCCATTCACGCTGAGACCGTCGCCGGCGCCGCCCGCGTAGGGATAAGGCGCCGGATTGCCGAAGCGCGTGATCGAGTTGTTGTCCCACAGCAGCCCGTAATTGCGCGTCGACACCACGAACGGGATCGCGATGTCCATGTTGTGCTGGGCGAGCTCGACGTCCTCGCCGTTGTAATTCATCTGCCGGTTCTGGTGCTGGCCGAGGCCGTAGAAGCCCTCGTCGGTGTCGCGGTTGAACTGCTGGCGGACGGCGAGGAACGGAACGCCTTCCGCGCTTGCGGGGGCAAAGGCCGGCGGCCCGCTTTCCGCGAGCACTACGCGTCCGTTTGCGTCATGGAATGTGACCTTGCCCGTTGCGAGGTCGACGTCGGCCGAGGCATTTGCGGTCTTCAGAGTCACGACGCCCGGCGCTTCGCTGACGGTGAAGCCGGTCGTCATCGGCCTGGCCGTGACCATCAGGCTCGGCGGAAGGTTGAGGTCGCGCGTCGGCGCGGCCGTGACCCGGATAATCGCATCGCCATAGGCCTGCAGCCGAACGGCGGCTTCGGGCCCTTGCGCCGGAGTCACGACGATCCCCGTGTCGGTGCGCTGGTAGGTTTGAGCGAGCGCCGCGCTGCTGACGCACGCCATCGCGGCGGCAAGGAATGATGTTCTCATCGGTAGGTCCCCAGCCGGACCTTCAGCAGGACCGGAGTTGTGAGGTTGAGCCCGTAATCGGTCTGGTCGCCATTCCACCGGCGCGCCATCACCCAGCGGCCGTTGTCGAACGTGCCTTCCTCGACGTCGAGAAAGTGGACATTGTCACCCGGCATTGGCGTGGCCAAAGCGAAGCCGATGCGCAGGTCCGACCCGGCGAGCAGGAACTCGTCGGGGCCGAGTTGGATCAACGCCGCGCCGCCAATCGGCTGATCCTTCTTGGGATTGGGCGGCGTCTTCATCCACGTCCAGGTCGGGTCGCCGAACGTCCACAGTCCGTATTGCGCCGTGATCTTCCAGCGCCCCATCGGCGCCGACTGATCCGAAGCATCCTCGGGCTTGGCGAAGCCGACGGTCGGATGTTCGAAGGCGAGTCGCGCCCAATCGCGCGCCATCGGTTGGAGCAGCGCGTATTTCGACGCGAAGGCGTCCAGGTTCTCCGGCCCAAGATCCTTTCCGCCGAGCGGGTAATTGAAATAGGTCGGGTCCATTCCGAACGGCGCCCAGCCGATCGCGCCCTTGCCGAGCGCCAACCAGAAGAATCGGGCGAAGGGCAAATCGTTGCCATTCTCCGGCACGAACAACGGATTGTCCGGCCGTGCCATTCGGTCGAGCTTGCCGTTCACGGTGCGATAGTCGCGGTCGTAGAGGTCGGGTGCGGCCATCGCGATATGCGGAGCGGCGGCCTTCCACACGTCGAGCACTGGCCAATCCGCGCCGCCGCTTGCGCCGCCCCCCGCCTTGGCGTCGAACGGGTTGCCGACGACGACGTTGACGTACATCGGCAGATTGAGCTCAGCCTGTCCGGCGGCGGCGATTTCGTCGATGTAGCGGGCCGTGTGCCACGCATTGAACGCGGTATCGGCGTTCCAGTCGAACACCTGCGTCCAGGTTCCGCTCTTGCCGATCTTGCGCGCCAGTTCGGCGGGGATGGCTTGCGCGAACAAGCGGTTCGCCTGCGGTGAGAAGTCGCGCGGGTTGCCGTAGCTGCCCACCTCATTTTCGACCTGCACCAGGATCACCGTGTGCGCCGCGTCGATCTCGCGGATGTGGCGCATCAGGGCGACGAATGCGCGTTTGTCCGCCTCCAGTGTCGCGCGGCTGAGCGGGGTCGGCACGTAATGGGTCTTGCCGTCTTTGGTCATCATGCGCGGAAAGCGCTTGGTGTCCGACTTCACCCATTCGGGCTCGTAGCTCGGGCCGGTGTTCTTCCATGTTCCGAACCACAGAAGGTCAAGGCGAACGCCATTCGCGCGCGCCTGCGGGATCAACGTGTCGAGCCAGGAGAAATCGAACCTGCCCTCGACCGGTTCGATCTGCTCCCATGCGACGGGGATCTCGAGCGTGTTCGCATGTAGCGCTCGGATCGTTGGCCACACTTGCGGCAGGACCGCCGGGTAATTGCTCGAATTGTTCGCCTGTCCACCGAGGATCAGGAAGGGCGCTCCGTCGACGATCAGGGCGTGCCTTCCGCCCGAATGGATGAGGTGCGGAAGCTGTTGCGGCTGCGCCGGCAATGCGATCGGCGCGGTGGCCAGAAGTGCACCAACCATCAGGCTGCGCAGTTGCACCATGAGTCTCCCCTCGGCCTTTTGCATTGCCTTTTGGTAGCGCTAACGCAAGTGCCTAGCGTACCGCCGGATCGCCGTAGAGAATGCCGCGGCCGTCGGTCGCGACATAGACCCGCCCGAAGGTGCGCGGGTCGCCGATAATGACGCGAAAGCGCAGCCCCCATTGGTGCTGGTCGTCGTTGATTCGAAGCCAGGACGCGCCCGCGTCGGTAGACCGCCACAACGCGCCGAACGTTGGTTTGACTCCCAAGGCGTAAAGAGCCGGCGCGGTGGCACCCGGAGCGGCTTTGCCGAGCCCGAAGAGAGCGAAGGTAATGTCGGGTGAACTCATCGCAGAGAACGATTGCGCGAAGTCGGTGCTGCGGTAGAGCCGTCCCCCGGTGAGTAGCCACAGCTCGCCGGCCGTGCCCGGCCTGGCCACCAGGAACGACGGCGTTTCGCGCGAGCGCGGCCGAACGTCGGATATGTCGGCCGGCAGTCCTTTGGCGGGAACCGGCTGGAACGAGCGCGCTCCGTCGCGGCTGACGAAGACTTTGCTCGCCGCGTAATCGACCGCGTACCAGACCTTCGCGTCGCCTTTGTCGGCGATCGCGCGCACGTCCTGCGGCAGGCCCGAGGACATCCACCAGCTTTTGCCGCGATCGTCGGTGGCCAGCACCACGGGTCCCGAAACCGCGAAGGTCTTGCCGTCCGCCGAGACGGTGATCGGCGCTTCGCCGTTGATATCGATGCGTGCTTCGGCCTCGCCCTCGAATTTGACCGGCGGCGCCTTCAGCGCGCGCCAGCTGTGGCCGCCGTCCTTAGACCAGCCGAGGGAGATTCCGTCGGGGAGAGGTTCGTAATTGGACGCGCTTCGAACGACGATGTCCGGCGCGAGATCGGCGTAGTCGAGGTTGTTGGTGTTGGGGAAATCCGGATTGTCAAACCAATGGGTTGGGGCGGCTTCCAGAGAGTCGTGGACGAAGCCGTGAACGTCACCGATGCCCGAAATCAGCTGAGCGCCGCCGGTCGGACTGGCGAGACTCAGCGGCACCGTTTCCTCGATCCCGTAAACCCAGGGCTTCCATGTCAGCACCGGCTTCAAGGCGTCGTCCGTCCGATAGACGGTGTCGCCGGTGGTGTAGGCGAGGGTGCCGCCGTCGAACGGATCGAAGGCGAGCCCGGCGAGCCAGTGGCCGAACGCCACGTCCGGCGCCGCGACACTGAGAAACGGCGCCGTCGAGAAATCGCGGCTGCTCCGCGCGCGCAGGCTCGTCCAGCGCGCGCCGCCGTCGTTGGACAGCCACACGGTGTCGCGATGGTTCCAGCGATCGACCGTCGACGCCGCGACACGCCCCGGCCGCTGCGGATCAACGCTGAGGCCCATGTAGCCCCCTTCCGCATCCCCGCCCTTCGCCGGCGAGATGTCGGTCCACGCGCCGTCTCGGGTGTCGAGCTTCCATACCGCGCCGCTGGCGATTCCGTTCGGTCCGATGCCGGTGCAATAGTCAACGTACAGCGTCCCTGTCGGGTCGATCGCGGCCTTGACCGGGAGCATGTTCGCCGGAGGGCCTCCCAGAACCGCCGACCAGGTCTCACCACCGTCTGCCGAACGGAACACATGCTGTGCCGCGAGATCGGCAACCCCGGCAAAAACCGTGCGCGTAGTGGGATCGAAGACGACGAACGAGATTCCACCGTGGGTCGAGCGCGGGGCAGGGGATCCGAGCCCCGTCCACGGAAAGCCCGCGACCTTGCGCCAGCTTTTGGCGCTGTCGTCGCTGCGCCACAGCCCGTCGTGCCGCGATCCGAAAAGCAACGTGGAGGTGCGGCCAGGGTCGATCGCGAGCCGCTCGCCGAGCCCGCGGCCGTCCTCGTTTCCCCCCATCCTGAATGGCACTGGAGTGATCGACCATGTGGCTCCACGGTCGGTACTGCGGAGGATCGCCGCGGCGTCGCCCGAGTACATGCCCGCCGCGAGATAGACGATGTTGGGCTGCCTTGGATCGGGAGCGAGGCTTTCGATCCCGAAATAATTGCTCTGCCACAGCGTATCCTGAAGGGGGATCCAGCGCTGGAGCTTAGCGTCCCAGCGGTAGGCGCCGCCGACGTCGGTGCGCAAATAAGCGAGCCCCTTCTCGGCGGGTGAGAAGATGATGTTGGGGGAAAAGCCGCCGCCGCCAATGACGACATTGCGCCACTCGTAGGGGACCGACGGCACGGCGGCGTTCGCGTTCGCGGTGACGAGGAAACAGAAAAGACCGAGCAGCCGTCCAACGACTTTCACGCTATTCCCTCCCATGCGTGCGCCATGTTAGCGCTAGCATTGCGGTTCGCAAACGGGAGAGCGGAATGCGGCGATTCGAAACATTCACGGCGGCTCTGACGGCCATCTTTTGCCTGCTGGGTACGCCGGCACTCTCCGAGACCACGCAGGAAGTAGTGAACAAAGCGCCGAACGGACTCGCGCTGACTCCGCCGATGGGGTGGAACAGCTGGAACAAGTTCGCGTGTAGCGTCAACGAGCAGGTCGTTCGCGACACCGTCGACGCGATGGTCGGCTCAGGGATGCGTGACGCCGGCTATCAATTTGTGGTGATCGACGATTGCTGGGCCGGACCGCGCGATGCCAACGGCTTCATCACCGCCGACCCGCAGCGCTTTCCGTCAGGGATCAGGGCGCTCGCCGACTACGTGCATTCGCGTGGGCTCAAGTTCGGGATTTATTCGGATGCGGGGCGCCTGACATGCGGCGGCCGGCCGGGCAGCCAGGGCCACGAATATCAGGATGCGCTGACCTATGCGCGGTGGGGCGTCGATTACCTCAAATACGATTGGTGCAGCACCGGCGACCGCAACGCGCAGGAAGGCTATGCGGTGATGGCCGACGCGCTTCGCCAAAGCGGGCGCGCCATTGTCTTTTCGATCTGCGAGTGGGGCACCGCCAAGCCGTGGCTATGGGCCAGGAACACCGGCAATCTGTGGCGCACGACGGGCGACATCTCCGATGACTTCGGGACCAAGAAGAAAGGTCACGATTGGGAACATCCGATGCTCCAGATTCTCGATCTCAACGAGCCTCTGTGGCCGTTCGCCGGACCTGGACATTGGAACGACGCCGACATGCTCGAGGTCGGCAACGGCGGCATGACTCCGGCCGAGTACCGGTCGCACTTTTCGTTATGGGCGATGATGGCCGCGCCGCTGATGGCCGGCAATGACATCGCGCACATGGACGACACGACCAAATCGATCCTGCTCAACACGGATGTGATCGCGATCGACCAGGACCCGCTCGGGGCGCAGGGCCGCCGAGTGGCGACGGAGGGCAATAGTGAAGTGTGGGTGAAGCCGCTGGCAGGCGGAGCGCGCGCGCTGCTGCTGTTCAACCGCGGTGAGACTCCCGCCACGATCCGAGCGACCGCCGAGCAGCTCGATTACCCGCCGTCGATGCGAGCCAGGGTCCGCGACCTGTGGGCGCACAAGGACCTGCCGCGCTGGTCGGGCGCGATCGCCGCCACCGTCGAACCGCACGGCGTCGCGATGTTCCGGATCGCGCCCTAGCCGCGCTCGCCCTTGGGCTTGGGCAGGCTAGCCGGCAGCGCCTTCACCGCCGCGGCGTGATCGCGGATCACCGCCTCCGTCGATGCGTCGCCGTCGAACACGCCGTACCAACCCTGCGGCTCGTGCGGCGGATCGCCGACGTAGCTGCTGTCGCCGGGCTGGAAATGATGATCCGCATGCTGCGCCCGGCCTTCCCCGCTCCACGCCCAGAAGTGCGTTCCGGCGACCGGCCCGCCGGCTTTCATATTCTCGAGCGCGAGCTCGTAGATGAGCGCGTAGAATTTGTCCTTGTAAGTCGTCGCGCTGCCCGGCTCGAAGCTGCCGTTGTCGCGCGGAAAACCAAACTCCTCGATCACCAGCGGCTTGCCCAGCCGCTGCGCGATCGCGACCTGCCGGGCGAAATAGTCGCGCGTGTTCTTTTCGACGGTGGGCCAGGTGCCGGGCAAGTCCTTGGGATCGGCCCAGCTCCAGTTCTGCGGCCAGATGTGCGCCGTCATGTAATCGATCGCGGGTGACGCATGCGCGTCGAACGCGCATTGATCGCTCTCTCCGCAGCCCTGCGTTCCTTCGCTTCCGGTCGAAACCATATGGTTGCGGTCGATCGACTTGATCAGTCGGGCGGTGCCGTCGATCCACGCGAGATAGGCGGGCATGTGCCGCTGGACGGATTCCGGCCCGCCACCCGGGCGCGGCTCGTTGGCCAGCTGCCACGCCTGAATCGCGGGATCGTCGGAATAGCGGCGGCCGGTGATGCTGTTGGTCCGCCCGACGACGGCGCGAATGTAGTGGTTGAGCAGCGCGACCGCCGGCGGGGTGCCGTAGAATTCGGAGCTCATGTCAGGGAATTCCGGCCACGGGTGCGCCGGGTCGTTCATGTTGATGTAGTGCCCGCCGTTGGTCCAGTAGAGGTAGGTCATGAACCCGCCCGACCATTCCCAGAAATTGGCGAGGTAGATGACCGCCTTGAGCCCGCGCTTGCCCATTTCGGCGAGCGCGAAATCGAGCCCCTCGAGCAGCGTGCGGTTATACTTGCTGCTTTGATCGCGGAAGGTCGGAGTCACCGAATTCTTGAGCGGCGAAAGCTCCGACGAGCCGAGGATGCGAATGCTCTTGATGCCGAGCGCGGCGACCCGGTCGAGCTCGCGCCGCAGCCGGTCGCGGTTGCCGTACGCGGCGTTCGCTCCGAGGTAGGCGGCGTACCACATGTTGGTTCCGACATAACGGTACGGCCGGCCGCCGCTGGTCAGCTGCATGCCTTCGCGGCGGACGAAGACCGGGGCGGTGCGGGCCGCCAGCGGTGCTGTCGCACACGCGCCTGCAAGCGCGGAGCCGGAGATGATCAGGTCGCGGCGAGTCAGCATAAGCGCCCCCTTAAGCCGATTTCGTCATTGACGTATCGGCCGCGCCGCGGCGCCGCAAGTTCCGCTGTTAACGCTACCGTTCGTGCGGAAGATTCCGTGCAAAATGCAATGTAACCGGTTTCATGTGGCGCGCGGGCAACAGGAGGCGCGTCGCATGGCACAACGTTAAATCCCGACATTGACTGGCCGATTTTCTCCAATACCAATGGGAGCTGCTCACGTTGTGGGCAGGGGAGAGAACACGCAAGAGCCCGTCCGAACGGGGCCGAGAACATAAGAATCTCAACGGCCTCGCTTCTTTCGGACCGGTTTTGGTAGCGCTATCACACCCTGCCGACTCGGGGGTGCGGCTGCGCCGTGCAAGGCGTTGCCGAGTCTTAGGGGAGACTCGCATGCTTGGTTTTACCGCACGGTCCGCCACCTCGCGCGCATTGAAGTGCAGCGCCTCGACGCTGGTTCTTGGCGTCGCACTGCTTCAGCCCACGGGCGCTCTTGCGCAGACCCAGCCGCAGACGGACGCGACCACGCCGAGCAGCGGATCGACGGATCCGAACGCGACCTCCACTCCGGACACGGAAACGGTCGGCAAGAACACCATCATCATCACTGGCCAGCGCCGCGCGCTGCGCACTTCCCAGCAGATCAAGAAGAACGCCGACACGGTGGTCGACTCGATCACCGCCAACGACATCGGCGCGTTCCCGGATAAGTCGGTGGCGGAAGCGCTGCAGCGCGTGCCGGGAATCACCGTCAACCGTTTCGCCGCGACCGGCGATACCTCTCACTTCTCGGCCGAGCCGTCGGGGGTCCTTATCCGCGGCCTTACGCAGGTCCGTTCCGAGTTCAACGGCCGTGACGTGTTCAGCGCGAACAGCGGCCGCGGCCTCAATTGGAGCGACGTGACTCCCGAGCTTCTCGCCGGCGTCGACGTTTACAAGAACCAGACCGCTGACCTGATCGAGGGCGGCATCGCCGGCAGCGTCAACTTGAAGACCCGCCGGCCGTTCGATGTCCCGGGGCAGCTGATCCAGGTCGGCGTTCGGGCCAATTACGGCGACCTGATCAAGAAATGGACGCCCGACGTCAACGCTTTCTACAGCAACCGTTGGCAGACCGGGATCGGCGAAGTCGGCATCATGGGCGACATCGCTTTTTCCCAGGTGAAGACGCGCACGCAGGGCATTCAATTCTATCGTGTCGGCATCTTCGAGAACGGCCTGTTCCCGAACAGTGGCGGCGTTACCAGCGGCGATTTCCCAACCGGGACAGTTACCGTGCCTTCGCAGATCACCTTCCGCAACACCGACATCGATCGCCGACGCCTGGGGATCGCCGCGGCCGGGCAATGGCGGAGCAACGATCACAAATGGCTGGCGACTGCCCAGTTCCTGCGCTCAAACTACCATGAGGAATGGGACGAGCGGACCTTCGGATCGAACTTCTTCGGAATCTTCGGTCAGACCGTCCGCTTCCGCAACCCGACGCCGCCGGTCGCCGCTCCCGGAGCGCCTCCGTTCACCTTCGACAACAACGGGTTTCTTGAGACGGGCACGTTCAATCAGGGCAACCAGTGGTGGGGCGCACCGGGCACCGAAGGGCAAATCGCGGTCAATGACCAGGGCCAGCCGATGTTCAACACCTGCTACACCTGGTCCCTCAGCTCCGCCTGCAATGGGCCCGGGGATCATTACGGCGAAGAGGTCTACAACTCGAGCCGGCTGAACAAGTCCAAGACGATGACGCAGGATTTGTCGCTCAACCTCAAGTGGGAGCCGACGGACAACCTGCGCTTCAACCTCGACGGCCAGTACATCAATGCGACCGTCAACAATTACGACATCGAAATCGACATGGACTCGTTTGCCAATGTTGGGCTCGACAACACCGGAACATATCCCCGGATCACTCTGGGTGACCCGACCAACATCAGCCAGTCGGCGGGTGGACTGTCGAATCCCGACAACTGGTTCATCCGCTCAGTGATGGACCATCTGGAGGCCAGCAAGGGGCATGAATATGCCCTTCGCGGTGACGGCGAATATGATTTCCACAGCGACTGGCTGGACAGCCTGAAGTTCGGCGCGCGCTTCGCCGACCGCAAGCAGAAGGTGCAGTGGAGCACTTATAACTGGCAGAATATCGCCAACACCTGGACTTTCGGTTGCCAGTATATTTACTTCAACCTGGACAGCCAGCCCGGCACCTGCACGTCGGGAGGGCAAACGACGACGTTCAACGGCTATCCGCAGGGCTTCTATGAGACGTCGCCGTTCGGTGCGCAGTTCCTTGGCGGCAATCTCGGCACCTTCCCGTTCGTGCCGTTCGATTTCCTCCGCAACCGAGGGGCGAACCTGTTCAGCCGCGACCGCACGGGCGTCGGCAACTTCATCCCGATTTGCGAGCGCAACGGACAGATTCCGGGAGTGACCCCGGTTGAATTGGACAACAGCTGCTTCGACCCCAGCGAGATTGCCGATGTCGATGAAAAGACCAAGGCGGCCTACGCCATGCTCAAGTGGGGTGGCGACAATCTGCACATTGGAGGGATGACGCTACGCGGCAACATTGGCCTCCGATATGTTGAAACCAAAGATGCCAGTTCAGGCTCCGTCAGCTTCCCGACCATTTCCGGACTGAACCCCCTCCAATGTCCGGCGCTTGTTTCGGCCGGCGGCGTCGGACCGCTTGTTCCGGGCGGGTTGACGGGCAACGCGCTGCCGCCTGGCATGGTACCGCCTGGCACCGCACCGTACCCGTCCTTCTGCTATCTGACTCCACAAGATTTGGCGTTCGCGAGCGGCGGCAGCGAAATTCTGACCGCCAAGGCAAAGCATATCAACTGGCTGCCCAGCTTCAACGCGCGGCTCGACGTCGCACGAAACTGGATCGTGCGCTTTGCCGCTTCGAAGGCAATGTCGCGGCCCGATATTGGGCTGCTTAAGAACTTCCAACGCATCTCGATCGGGCTACCGAACAACCTCAACGATCCACGCTGGATCCTCGACGGCAGCGGCAACCCGATCGGGGTCAACCCGACTTATACGGAAACGGCCTTCAACCCGTACCTGAAGCCGATAACCGCGACCCAGTTCGATCTATCGTTCGAGCATTATTTTGGAAACGAAGGCCAGGTCAGTTTCGCGCTGTTCCACAAGAAGTTCTACGATTACATCCAGTACGGAAGCTTCGTTATCCCAGTGACCGGCAACGGCGTCACGCAAGACGTCACGGTTACGGGACCTTCCAATGGCAGCGGCGCCAAGATCCAGGGCTTCGAGGCGGCGTTCCAAACCTATTTCAACTTCCTTCCCAAGCCGTTCGACGGCTTTGGCGTCCAGGCCAACTACACCTACGTGAAGAACAAGGGCGTCTTGAACACGAGTCTGGGAACGCCGACGCAACCTTCCAACACCGGCGGCGGAACCCTGAATACCGCCTTGGACCCGGGCACACTCGAAGGCCTGTCAAAGCACACGTTCAACCTTGTGGGCATGTACGACAAAGGCCCGATTTCGGCCCGCCTCGCGTACAACTGGCGGTCGCAATATTTGGTCACGGCAGTCGATTGCTGCGTCTACTTGCCGGTTTGGCAGAAGTCCGCGGGCTTCCTCGACGCAACGTTGAGATACACGCTCAACGATTCGATCGAACTCGGCCTCCAGGCGAGCAACCTGCTCAATACCAAGACGGTGCTTCTGCAGCAGGTCACCGACAAGAACAGCCCCGAGGGCAAGAACATCCTTGTGCCCAACGCCTGGTTCCAGAACGACCGTAAATTGATCGTCAGCGTGCGCTGGAAGATGGGCAAGTACTGATCGCTTCCATTCCCCGCGA
>JBDTON010000165.1:0-2637 GCA_039933195.1 Sphingomicrobium sp.
TGTTCCAGCGCGCCGACGCGATCGAAGCGGCCTGGGCCGCGGTGCAACCGATCCTTGATGTATGGAGCCGCGACCGAAGCCGACCTCAGAGCTACAAGGCGGGGAGCAACGGGCCGGAAGCGGCCGATGCGTTGCTCGCCCGCGACGGCCGCGCCTGGCACTCGCTTCAAGCATGAGGCGTGGAGAGCCTGCTGCCGAAGCGATCCAACTGCTGGTGTCGGACGTCGACGGGACGCTCGTGCGGGACGACAAGAGCCTGCCCGAGGCCAATCGCGATGCGATCCTCGACCTCGCCGCGGCAGGAGTGCCAACCACCTTGATCAGTTCGCGCCCGCCAAGCGGCATGCTGGCGCTGGCCGCAGCCTTGCGCCTCACGGGTCCATTTGCCGCATTCAACGGTGGCACGCTTTTCGATTCCGACGGCACGATCCGCTTCGCCCACCGGCTCGAGGCGTCCGACGCAGCCGCGATGCTGCGATTGATCGACAGCCCGGGAGTCACACCCTGGGTCTACGCCGACGGCGCCTGGTTCGTCGGTGGCCTCGACAATCCCCATCTCCCGCGCGAGCGGCTCGCCGCCGCGCTCGAGCCGGTGATGCGGACTGACTTCACCGGGCTCGATGGGCGTGTCGACAAGATTGTCGGTGTCAGCGACGACCATGAACTGCTTGTGCAGCTGGAGGAGCAGGCCAGGTCCATGATCGGCGCACGCGCGACGATCGCCCGCTCCCAGCTCTATTATCTCGATATCACGCATCGCCTCGCAAACAAGGGCGACGGGATCGCCGCGCTGGCGCAGGCGTTCGGGGTCGAGCTGACGCAGGTCGCGGCGCTCGGGGACATGGCGAACGATCTTCCGATGTTCGCCCGCGCCGGGCTGTCGGTGGCGATGGGGCAGGCGCCCGCCTGGGTGCAGGCGGCGGCGAACGCCACGGCCACCACGAACAATGACGGTGGAGTGGCCGAGGCCGTTGCCCATTTCGTTCTCCCGAGAATCCACCGAGCATGAGCCCGCCGCTGCTTGTCGCGCCATCGCTCCTCGCCGCCGACTTCACGCGGCTGGGCGAAGAAGTTCGCGCAGTCGATGCGGCGGGCGCGGACTGGATCCATCTCGACATCATGGACGGCCGGTTCGTTCCGGACATCTCGTTCGGGCCGGTCGTGGTCGAGGCGGTGCGGCGCGTGACGGATAAGCCGCTCAATGTCCATCTGATGGTGGTGGAGCCCGAGCGGTCGCTCGAGCGCTATGCGAGCGCTGGCGCGGATCATCTGCTGGTCCAGGCGGAGCCCGGGTCGACCGCTCACCTCCATCGGGTGCTGAGCCGCGTGCGCGAGCTCGGCTGCCGCCCTGGCGTGGTGATCGACCCGGCGACGCCGATCCTGTGGATCGACCCTGTCCTCCATCTCGTCGACATCATCTTGGTGATGACCGTCAATCCGGGATTCGGAGGTCAGGCGTTCCTGCCCGAGACGCTGCCGAAGATCGCCGCGCTCCGCGCGCGCTGCCATGAACTCGGACTCACACCGCATATCGAAGCTGATGGCGGACAGAATGGCGAAACCGTAGGAGCGACGGCCGCGGCTGGCGCCGATGTCATCGTCGCGGGAACCGCCATATTCGGCGCTACCGACTACGCAGCGGCGATCGCCGGCATTCGTGAGGCGGCTCGACCTCGTTGCGGAGATCTCCCGACCGGGACCTCGGTCAGCCCATGATCACCAAAATTTCATGGCTCTTGCCGTCCTCGGGCAGAGCGAGCTGGAGCGGCCGTTCAGTGACCTCGGTTCCGTCGATCCGCGCGGATGCGATCCCCCTCGAGACACCATTGGGATTATCGACGCGAATATCGAACCGGGTCGAACCGCGGCGCAGCGTGACCTGGAAGGCCGGCCAGCTCTCCGGGATGCAAGGTTCGACGTGGAGCACCGAGCCGGTCAAGCGCAAGCCCAATATCTCTTCGAGGCCCGCGCGGTACATCCAGGCAGCAGACCCCGTATACCAAGTCCAGCCACCTCGGCCGACATGGTCCGCCGCGGCATAGACGTCAGCGGCGACGACATAGGGCTCCACTTTGTAACGGCGCAGGTCCGAGCGGTTCCGGGAATGGTTGATCGGGTTGAGCATCCAGAACAGGCTGGCGGCCGTCGCTCCGTAGCCGAGCCTGGCCAGGGCGATGACCGACCACGCGGCTGCGTGGGTATATTGACCGCCGTTCTCGCGAATGCCGGGAGGATATCCCTTGATGTAGCCCGGATCGTGGTCCGTCCGGTCGAACGGCGGGGTGAACAGCAATGCCAGGCCGTCATCGCCGCGGATCAGCTCGCGCTCGACCGCAGCCATCGCCCGGCTCGCGCGCTCGGCATCGGCGACGCCCGACATGACTGCCCAGGATTGGGCGATCGAATCGATCCGGCATTCGTCGCTCGCCGCCGAGCCGATCGGGGTGCCGTCGTCGAACCATGCCCGCCGATACCAGCCGCCGTCCCAGGCCTCGCGCTCGAGCGCCTTCTGCAGCGCCGAAGCCTTCTCGCGCCACTTCGTCGCGTGTGCCGCTTCGCCCCGCGACTTCGCCACCGCTGCGAAGGCCGTCAGCGACATGTGCGAAAGCCAGGCCAGCCAGACGCTCTCGCCCTTGC
>JBDTON010000166.1:0-12105 GCA_039933195.1 Sphingomicrobium sp.
ATCGCCGAGCTGTGCATCTCGCCGGTCGGCCTCAGCATGATCACGAAGCTGTCTATCGCGCGCGTCGTTGGCTTGATGATGGGCGTCTGGTTCCTGTCGATCTCGGTTGCCCAATATTTCGCGGGCGCCGTCGCGCAATTCGCCAGCGTCGAGACGGTCGGTGGGCAGGTGACCAACCTCAAGGTCAGCCTTGACACCTATCTCGCGACGTTCACGACCATTGCCTGGATCGCCATAGGTCTCGGCATACTTCTGTTTCTCCTGTCCTGGCCGCTTCAGAAGTGGATGCATGGTGTTAAATAAGAGCTGGACCGCCCTGGCGCTGACTGCCGCGGCGCTCGCGTCGGGTTGCGCCGCGCTAGAGGGCAAGCCCAAGCCGGCGCCCCCGATCTTCGTCAACGAGGACCCGTACCCTTCCACCTACGTCCGCTATCCCGGCGTCCCGACGGTGATCCGTCACGCCACCGTGTTCGACGGCGACGGCAGGCGGTACGAGGATGGCACCGTGATCTTCGCGGATGGCGTCGTCCAGGCGATCGGCGGGCCCGAGCTGGCGAGTCCTGCCGGCGCGGTCGAGATCGACGGTACCGGCAAATGGGTGACGCCTGGGATCATCGACGTCCACAGCCATCTTGGCGATTATCCATCTCCCGGAGTCGACGCCAATTCCGACGGCAACGAAGCGACCTCGCCGGTGCGCCCGGAAGTCTGGGCCGAGCACAGCGTGTGGCCGCAGGACCCCGGCTTCAGCCGCGCTTTGGTCAATGGCGGTGTCACCACGCTGCAGATTCTGCCCGGCTCGGCCAACCTGTTCGGCGGCCGCTCGGTTGTCGTGAAGAACGTGCCAGCCCGCACGGCGCAGGGAATGAAATTCCCCGGCGCGCCTTACGGGCTGAAGATGGCGTGCGGCGAGAATCCGAAGCGGGTGTACGGCTCAAAGGGCAACATGCCGCAGACTCGCATGGGCAATATCGCTCTCGCGCGGGCGACGTGGGTCAAGGCGCAGGCCTACAAGCGCAAGTGGGACAAATATTACAAGAACGGCGGCGACATGCCGGAGCGCGACCTCGCGATGGACACGCTGAAGGGCGTGCTCGAGGGGAAGATCCTCGTGCACAACCACTGCTATCGCGCCGACGAGATGGCCAACATGATCGATATGGCGAAGGAGTTCGGTTATCACATCACGGCGTTCCACCACGCGGTCGAAGCCTACAAGATCGCCGATCTGCTGCGCGACAACGACATCTGCGCGGTGATGTGGGCCGACTGGTACGGCTTCAAGATGGAAGCCTATGACGCGATCAAGGAGAATATCCCGCTGGTTCACAATTCTGGCGCCTGCGCCATGGTCCATTCGGACGATGCCAACGGCATCCAGCGGCTGAACCAGGAGGTTGCCAAGGCGCTCGCCGACGGGCGTCGCGCCGGGATCAACGTCCCCGACGAGGTCGCCTGGGAATGGCTCAGCCGCAATCCGGCCAAAGCACTCGGCATCCTCGACAAGACGGGAACTCTGGCGTCGGGCAAGATGGCCGACGTGGTGCTGTGGAACGGCAATCCCTACAGCGATTACACGCGACCTGAGCGCGTGTGGATCGACGGGGCGGAGATGTACGACGCCAACGATCCCAAGCGGCGGCCCGTGAGCGACTTCGAGCTCGGCCAGCCGGGCGAAGGAGACGTGAAGTGACGCGCCGTTCAAATCCTCGCCGGAACGGGGAGGGCAACCAGCGAAGCTGGTGGAGGGGCCCCACCGATTTTGCACCTCTCGACCGTGGGCCCCCAACACCACGACGCTGCGCGTCGCGGTCCCCCTCCGCGTGCCGGGGAGGATTTATTGCGGCTCTGACCCTTCTTTTCGCAGCCGTCCCCGCCAGCGCGCAGACCTTCGCCATCGCGGGCGGTACGGTTGCACTCGGCGACGGGTCTCAGCCGATCCCCAACGGAATGGTCGTCGTTCGCAACGGCCGCATCGTCGCCGCCGGCGACATCCGCATGAAGCTCCCCGCCGGAACGCAGGTGATCGATGCGACTGGCAAATGGGTGACCCCGGGAATCGTTGGCGGTTTCACGCGGCTGGGGCTCAGTGAAATCGACCTTTCCGCCGAGGGCTCCGACGACACGACAGCCAACGGGCCGTTCAGCGCGGCGCTCGACGCCTCGACGTCCATCAATCCGCTGTCCGAGCCAATTGCGGTCAACCGCGCCGACGGAGTCACGCGCGCGCTGGTCGTGCCCAACGTCGGCAAGAGCATTTTCGCCGGCCAGGGCGCGGTGATCGACACCGGCGCGGACATGGACCCGATCACCCGGCGGCGCGTGTTCCAGTTCGTCGAGCTGGGCGAGACCGGCAAGGACAAGGCGGGCGGGTCGCGCTCGTCGGCGCATGTTCTGTTCCGCAATGCGCTGCGCGAGGCGGCGGAGCTCGGGCGCTACGCTTCGCCGATGCGGGGCGCGTGGGGCGGAGCTGCCGATGAGCGCCAACGGCCGGTCGTTCGTAACCCCAACGAATCGCGCCTCTACGGACTCGACGCGCGGCGCAGTGACGATGTGCTCCTCACCCGGTTCGATGCGGCCGCGCTCGTTCCGGTGCTGCAGGGGCGGCAGTATCTGCTCGTCCATGCCGAGCGGGCCAGCGACATCCTCCAGGTGCTCGAATTGAAGCGCGAATTCCCGTCGCTGAGGATCGTCCTCGTTGGAGCGAGCGAAGGCTGGACCGTCGCCGACCGGATCGCGAGCGCCCGAGTGCCGGTGATAGCCTCGGCGGTGAACGATCTGCCGGCCTCGTTCGAGCAGCTTGCGGCGACCCAGTCCAACGTCGGCCGGATGCTCGCCGCGGGGGTCAAGGTCTCGATCGGGATGATCGACGACACCGACACGCGCAACATCTTCGAGGAGCGGCAATATGCCGGCAACCTCGTCGCCCTGCAGCGCGTGCCCGGCGCGACCGGAGTCAGCTGGGGCGAGGCGCTGGCGATGATCACTTCGAAGCCGGCGGAGATGATCGGGCTCGGCAGCGAGATCGGAAGCCTCGCGCCCGGTCGCCGCGCCGATGTGGTGATCTGGTCCGGCGACCCGCTCGAAGGGGCCAGCGCGGCGGAGCAGGTGTTCATCGACGGAGTCCGCCAGCCGCTCGAAACGCACCAGACGCGGTTGCTCGAGCGCTATCGCTACCTTCCGCGGCGCGATCTTCCCGAGGCGTACCGGCATTGACGCTGCAGATGGACCTTCTTCTGTCCGCGATTGCGTTCGTCGGAACGCATTTTCTGATGTCGCATCCGCTGCGCGAGCCGCTCGTGCGCGGCGTCGGCGAGGGCGCCTTCCGCGGCATTTACGTCGTGGTGTCGCTGATCACTTTCGGGCTGATGATCTATTTCTATCATGCGATCGGCCGTGAGCCCGCTTTGTGGATCGCGGGAGACGGCGTGTGGATCGGCGCGAGCCTGCTGATGTGGTTCGCCTCGATCCTGCTCGTCGGCTCGTTCATCCGCAATCCAGCGTTTCCAGGCGCGCCGGGCCCGAAAGGCGGCCCAACGGGGGTGTTCGCGATCACGCGCCACGCGATGATGTGGAGCTTCGCGATCTGGGCGATCGTCCATATTGGCGTGGTCGCCATGCCCAAGGCGCTGGTGCTCGACGGAGCGATCCTCATCCTCGCGCTCGGCGGGGCCGCGGGGCAGGACCGCAAGAAGGCCAGGCACATGGGGGAGGCGTGGCATGAATGGACCGCGCAGACTGCCTTTGTGCCCTTCACGGCCGGGGTCGCTTACCCCGGAACGGTCGCATTGGTCGGCGGTACAATCTTCTTTTTCCTCGTCACCTGGGTGCACCCAATTCCCGCGGGCTTCTGGCGCTGGATCGGCTAGGCGCGCTAAAGAGCGCGCGATGACACGCAAATTCTTCGGAACCGACGGGATCCGCGGCCTCACCAATGCCGAGCCCATGACCGCGCAGACGGCGCTGCGCGTCGGAATGGCGGCGGGCGCGCATTTTCTTCGCGGCGACCACCGCCACCGGGTGGTTATTGGCAAGGACACGCGCCTTTCCGGCTATATGATGGAGTCGGCGATGGTCGCCGGCTTCACCAGCGTTGGCATGGACGTAGTTCTGCTCGGGCCGATGCCAACCCCGGCGGTCGCGATGCTGACCCGCTCGATGCGGGCCGATCTCGGAGTGATGATCTCGGCCTCGCACAATCCGTTCGCCGACAATGGCATTAAATTGTTCGGCCCCGACGGGTTCAAGCTCAGCGATGAAGACGAGCTGGCGATCGAGAAGCGGCTCGAGAAAGGCCCCAAACTCGCCAAGGCGGAAATGATCGGACGCGCGCGTAGGATCGACGACGCGCGCGGCCGCTACGTGCAATTCGTCAAGGACACCTTCCCCGAGCACCTGCGTCTCGATGGCGTGAAGGTGGTGATCGATTGCGCCAACGGCGCCGCCTACCATGTCGCGCCCGAGGCTTTGTGGGAGCTTGGCGCCGAGGTGATCCCGATCGGAGTCACGCCGAACGGCCTCAACATCAACCAGGACTGCGGTTCGACTCAGTCCGCGGCGCTTCAGGAGACGGTGGTCGCAAGCGGGGCGGACATTGGAATTGCGCTCGACGGCGACGCCGATCGTCTGATCGTCGTCGATGAGCAGGGCCAAATGGTCGACGGCGACCAATTGATGGCTTTGATCGCCTTGGGGTTATTGGGCCGCGGCGAATTGCGCGGCGACGCCGTGGTCGCGACGGTGATGTCGAACCTCGGCCTTGAGCGGAAACTCGGCGAGGCCGGCCTCAAGCTCCTGCGCACCAAGGTCGGCGACCGCTATGTGCTCGAGGAGATGCGCAAGAGCGGTTGCAACGTCGGCGGCGAGCAATCAGGGCACATCATCCTCGCCGATCATGCGACGACCGGCGACGGCCTCGTTGCAGCGCTCCAAGTGCTTGCTGCGCTGGTCGAGGCGCAGGCGCCCGCAAGCGACTTGCTGCGGCAGTTCGAGCCGCTTCCGCAGCTGTTGAAGAACGTGCGCTTCAACGGCGGCGCCGAGCCGCTGCAGGCGGATAACGTCCAGAAACGCATTGCCGCCGCCGAAGCCGAACTTGAGGGGCGGGGGCGTCTCGTCATCCGCAAATCGGGCACAGAGCCTTTGATCCGGGTGATGGCCGAGGGCGACGACGCGGCGCTCGTAAAGCGGCTGGTTGACGACATTTGCGAGGCCGTTCAGTCGGCCGCGTGAACCCTTTGTTCGTAATTGTCGCCCAAACGACTTCACTGTGCGCATGGAAAATTTCGCCCCGGGGAACGGGCCGAAGGCGGATTCGGTGACGAAACCGGCCCGTATCCTCATCATCGCCGGCTCGGATTCGGGCGGCGGCGCGGGGATTCAGGGCGACATAAAGACCATCACCATGCTCGGCGGCCACGCGATGACTGCCGTAACCGCCATTACCGCGCAGAATACCGTGGGCGTGGCGAGCGTACACCCCGTCCCCGCGGAGATGATCCTCGCCCAGATGGACTCGGTGGTGAGCGATATCGGCGTCGACGCGGTAAAGATTGGGATGATCGGAAGCGCGTTCGCAGCGGAGCAGGTGGCGCGACGGCTCGCGCACCTGAAAACACTCCAGCCTGACCTGCCGATCATCTTCGATCCCGTCATGGTCGCAACCAGCGGCTCCATGCTGGCCGATGATTCGACCATCGCTGCGTTCGGCAAGCTGATGGACGTTGCCACGCTCGTCACTCCGAATCTGCCGGAGCTGAAGCAGCTGACGTCCGAGGACGATCCCGTCGCGGGCGCCCTGCATCTCGTCGGCGAGCACGGTTGCGCAGTGCTGATCAAGGGCGGGCACGAGGAAGGTGACGCGCTCGCTGACGCATTGATCGAAGAAGACAATATGACCAGCTGGCAGGGCCAGCGCATCGACACGACCAGTACCCACGGCACTGGTTGCACGCTCGCCAGTGCGATCGCGTTCTTCCTCGCCGAAGGCGCGACTCTGTCGGATTCGGTGGCTCGTGCGCGCGAATTCGTGCGTGTCGCTCTGCACGATGCGCCCGAGCTGGGCCTCGGCGCGGGGCCGATCGGTCAGGCGAGCGTGCGGCTCGATGTCGGCGCGGGTCCGCGGCTCAACCAAGTGACGGTGACCGGCACCCACTACCGCCGCTCGGTCGAATTCTACTGCGCGTTGGGTTTGAAGCAGATCGTCGACAACCCGCCCGATTACGCGCGTTTCGAGACGGCCGGCGGAGCGACCTTCTCGGTGCAGATCGATCCCGAAGAGAAGATCGTCGCAACGACCGCCGTCTATCTCGAGTGCGACGATTTGGACGAGCGGGTCGAGCAGCTCGCGCGCAATGGGATCGCCTTCGAGCACGGTCCACGCAACCAGCCGTGGATGTGGCGTGAGGCGCGCCTGCGCGACCCCGACGGCAACATTATCTTCCTCTACAAAGCCGGCGAAGCGCGCCGCTTTCCGCCGTGGCGAATGGAGAAATAATCCACACATTTCGTCATCCCCGCGAACGCGGGGAGCCAGCTGAGAACGAGAATCTGGGTTCCCGCTTTCGCGAGAATGACGAATAAAGCGACTCGATGCCCCAGCGCTGCTCCTTCAAGCTCGAGCTCGATTATCCGCAGCCGCTCGCCGGAGTCGATGAGGCGGGTTGCGCTCCACTGGCGGGGCCAGTGGTCGCCGCGGCGTGCATTCTCGACCGCAACAAATTCCCGCGCGGGATCGACGATTCGAAGAATCTGCCGCTCGAGAAACGCGAGGCGCTCTACGCGAAGCTGGTCAAATGCGCGGCTTGGGGCGTCGGCCTCGCGACGGTCGAGGAGATCGATCAGATCAACATCTACTGGGCGCGAATGCTGGCGATGACACGCGCCGTCGAGGCGCTCGGGCTGGAACCGGCATGGGTGCTGGTTGACGGCAACGCCTGCCCGAAATGGCAGCGGCCGTCGAAGGCGATTGTTGAGGGCGACGCCAAATGCCGCTCGATCGCCGCCGCGTCGATCATCGCCAAGGTGACCCGGGACCGGATGATGGTGGAATATGCGCGTGAGTATCCGGGCTACGGCTGGGACCACAACCGCGGCTACCCGACCCCCGACCATCGCCGAGCGATCAATGACCTTGGCCTGACTCCCCTGCACCGCCGAAGCTTCGGCCTCGTGCGCGAAATCGAGGCCCGCAAGGCGCAGCCGGAGCTGGCGTTCAGCGAAATGGCCACAGGCGAGTCCTTTGAGTCACACACACCACCTGTTGAGTCCATTGCGGTTGTCGAGACTCAACATCTTGTGGCGCAGGTGCGTCCCGCAGCCTAGCTTTTGCGTATCTTCGCAAGCGCATTAACCGTTCGAGCTTGACCGCGAGTCCGGGGTGACTCACCTTTGCCGTACTGAGAGGGGGCAAGGGGTCCATGAATCTGATCGCCCGCATCGCGGGGCAGCAGACGAGCTTTCGCTCGGCCAAAGCGGCGAAGCGCGAGCTTCCGCTCGATACGATCCTCCAAGGCGACTGCATCGCCGAAATGACGCGCCTGCCCGACAAGTCGGTGGACATGATTTTCGCCGACCCGCCGTACAATCTCCAGCTTGGCGGCGACCTTTTCCGCCCCGAGGGCAGCCGGGTCGACGCTGTCGATGACGATTGGGACAAGTTCGACAGCCTCGCGGTCTATGACGATTTCACCCGCGACTGGCTCGGCGAGGCTCGCCGCGTGCTCAAGGACGATGGCACCATCTGGGTCATCGGCAGCTACCACAACATTTATCGCGTCGGCACGCTTCTTCAGGATGCCGACTTCTGGATTCTCAATGACATCGTCTGGCGCAAGTCCAACCCGATGCCCAATTTCCGCGGCACGCGTTTCACGAACGCCCACGAGACTTTGCTGTGGTGCGCCAAATACGAGAAGGCGCGTTACACCTTTAATTACCGCGCGATGAAGGCCTTGAACGATGATCTTCAGATGCGGTCTGACTGGTTGCTGCCGATCTGCGCCGGTCCGGAACGGGTTAAAGGCGCGGACGGGGCGAAAGCCCATCCGACCCAAAAGCCGGAAGCCTTGCTGTACCGGATCCTGCTTGCCTGCACCAAGCCGGGGGATGTGGTGCTCGACCCGTTCTTCGGTACCGGAACGACCGGAGCGGTTGCTCGGCGGCTGGGACGCCGGTGGATCGGGATCGAGCGTGAGACGGCTTATGTGAAGGTTGCGCGCCAGCGCATCGATTCGACGCTTCCGCTCGACGAAAGCGCGATGCAGACCGTGACCGACAAGCGCGACCAGCCACGTGTTGCGTTCGGAGTGCTGGTCGAAAGCCGCCTCGTTCCGGCAGGCACGACGCTTTTCGACGCGAAGCGCCGCTGGAGCGCTAGAGTCCGCGCCGACGGCTCGATTGCCAGCGGCGCGCATTCGGGCTCCATCCACAAGGTCGGAGCGGCGCTGCAGAGCGCGCCCTCGTGCAACGGCTGGACTTTTTGGCACGTCGAGCAAGCCGGCGCCCTCCGCCCGCTCGACGCCTTGCGCCAACAACACCTCGCCAATCTCGCTTAGCCCTTGCGCAAGCGGGGCTCGCCGATGAAGGTGACGGCGTGATCTGGAAATTGCCGCCAGCTGTTGTTCAATTGCTGACGAGCGTCGCTATTCTGGCGGCCCCGGCGGCGAGCGCGCAGCGGCCGCGGGGCGAGTGGGTCGCGCTTCCGGAACCCGCCGCACAACAGCTTGCCGAGCACCGGCGAATCGACGCTGCCCTGGCCGCGCTGAAGCCGCAGCGGCCCGGCGTGGTCGACGCTTATGTGATCGTCGTTGCACTCGACGGCGACCCCGTGTTCGGCCGGGAAGCTCGTGAAGCGGGCCGAGTGCTTGCAAACCGCTTCGACGCGGTGGGACATACGATCGTCCTCGCCAGCGACGAGGGGGACAGCAAGGGGGACGCGCCGGGCTCGCCGCAAACGCTGGCCCTCGCGTTCGCCCGCACCGCCGAGCTGATGGACCGCAACGAGGATGTCCTCGTCCTCTACAGCACGAGCCATGGCGAGCCGGACGAAGGTCTTATTTATAAGGACATGCAGCGCGGCGCCGGGATCATCTCGCCTGCGCGCCTCGCCGGAATGCTCGATGAGCTCGGCTTCAGGAACCGGCTGTTGATGCTTCAGGCGTGCTTTTCGGGTCAGTTCGTGCCGCCGCTCGCAAATTCGAACACGATCGTCGTCACTGCGGCTGCCGCAGACCGATCGTCTTTCGGCTGCCAGGCGGGAAACGATTGGACCTTTTTTGGTGATGCGCTGGTCAACCACGCATTCCGCCAGCCCTTGCCACTCGACGTCCAGCTGCGCCGAGCGACCGCGCTGATTTCGGCCGCCGAGGAACGGGATCATTTGCTCGCTTCCAATCCCCAGGTCAGCATGGGTTCGGACACTGCAAAGTGGCTCGATCAGCTGGACGCGCGTGAGCCGAAGTCGCCGTCGGCGCCCGTCGGCCAGTCGGTTCTCGGGCTCGGCAGGTAGCCGCCAGCGATGCGCACGCTTTTACGCCCCACCGCCTTCGTGGATTCTCCCTTCGGGAATGACGGGAAGGTCGCTCGGCTGGCCGGCGGCCTGAACTGGTTTGCAGCGGTCGAGCTGATCGCCGTTGACGGGCACCGGCGGGTTTCAGCCGAACTGGTGCCGGTTGAAGGCATCGAGAGCCGGCTCGACGATGACATGGCTGCGCAATGGAAGGCCCTGACCAAACCGCGAGCGCCGCTGCAGCTGGGCGAGCGCGCCATCCGCCTCGACCAGCCGCAGGTCATGGGCATCGTCAACGCGACTCCCGACAGCTTCTCCGATGGCGGGCAGTTTGCCGATGCGTCCGCCGCGGCTGCGGCGGGTGCCGATATGGCGGGGCAGGGCGCTGCGATCGTCGATGTCGGTGGGGAATCCACTCGGCCTGGCGCCAAACCCGTCTGGGAAGGCGATGAGATCGAGCGAATCGCGCCCGTGATCCGTCAGCTCGCGGCGGGCGGTGCGGCGGTGTCCGTTGACACCCGCAAGGCCGACGTCATGACGGCGGCGCTGGAGGCTGGCGCGCGAATGATCAACGACGTGTCGGCGCTGACCTACGACGATCGCTCGGGGAGCGTGGTCGCCGGCGCCGGCGTGCCCGTCGTCCTCATGCATCATCAAGGCGCCCCTGAATCGATGCAGGAAAACCCGCGCTACGATGATGTGCTGGTCGAGGTTTATCTCTGGCTGGAGGAGCGGATCGCGGCCGCAGAAGGGGCCGGGGTCACGCGCGACAAGATCCTCGTCGATCCCGGGTTCGGCTTCGGCAAGAACGTCGCCCACAACCTCGAGCTGATGAACGGCCTCGCGCTGCTGCACTCGCTCGGCTGCCCGGTTGTGGTCGGCGCCAGCCGCAAGCGCACGATCGGCGCTCTCTCGGGCGAGGCACCGGCCGACAAACGCCTCGGCGGAAGCATCGCCTTCGCGCTCAAGGCCATAGAGCAGGGCGCGCAGATTGTTCGCGTCCACGACGTCTTCGAGACGGTGCAGGCGTTGAAAGTCTGGCGCGGCTTGCGCGACCAGGCGCTCACTCCGCGGCTCTAGGCCGCAGTGTCGATCCCAAGGTCGCCGAGCTTGCGATAGAGGGTCGAGCGGCCGATCCCGAGGCGGCGCGCGACCTCGGTCATGCGGCCGCGATAATGGCCGATGGCGAGGCGGATGATGTCGGCCTCGATATCCTCGAGCAGGCGCATATGCCCGTCGCTGGTGAACAGAGTGACCTGCGGTGCACCGGCGATCACTTCCTCGCTGCGCGCTTCGCTGAGGCCCGGCGAGAAATCGGTGCGCCGGCCGGAATAGCGCGACTGGATCGCGATGTGCGGGAAATGCTCGGCGGTGAGCGATTGCCCGTCGCACTGCAACGCTGCGCGGAACAGCACGCCGGCAAGCTGGCGGACGTTTCCCGGCCAGCCGTAGCGCATCAGGACGGCGAGCGCGTCATTGCCGATGGACAGCGCTTTGAGGCCGGTCTGATCCGACAGCCGGGCGAGAAAGTGCCGGGCCAGCGAAGGGATGTCACCGCTGCGGTCGCGAAGCGGCGGCAGGAAGACGGTGGTTGCGCTGACGCGCTCGGCAAGCCCGGGGTGGAAATCTTCCGGAAGCGGACGGCTGCTGGCGGCGATGATTCGCACATCGACCGACTGGCTGCCGTTGAGGCCGACGGGCCGCACCTCGCCCGTCGCGAGGACCCGGTCGAGCGTCTCCTGGGTCTCGAGGGGGAGTGCCCCGATCTCGTCGAGCAGCAAGGTGCCCGTATCCGACTGGACGAGCTTGCCGACCTTGGCGGCAAACGCACCCGGGAAGGCGCCCTTTTCGTGGCCGAACAGCTCGCTGTCGACAATATTGGCGGCGATTGCCTTGCAGTCGAGCGACAGCAGCGGTCCCTTGGCGCGCAGGCTCGCGGCATGGATTGCGCGCGCGACCGTTTCCTTGCCAGTGCCCGGCTCGCCGACGATCAGGATCGGGAGGCGGCTGCGGGCCGATTTTGCGGCGACGGCCAGAGCAGCGCGGAATTCGGGAGCGGCACCGACCAGCTGCTCGAGCGCAAGCTCGGGCGCGAGCTTCTCGGACACCGGAGCGAGCTCGCCGGCCGCCTTCCGGCGGTCTGAATTGGCGGCGAGCGCTTCGAGCATCCGCTCTGGAGCGACCGGGCGAACGAGGAAATCGGAGGCCCCGGCGCGCATCGCGTCGACAGCAACGGACACGCTCTCGCCATGGGACAGGACGATGATCGGAAGCTTTTCGCGCTTCTCGCGCAGCGCGGCGATCAGAACGGGTCCGCGGTGCTCGTCCCAGCTGGCCAACAGTGCGGCCCGAATTTCGCGGCTGTGCGCTCCCTGGAGCATAGCGAGCGCGCTATCCTCGTCGGCCGCGCCCATGACGCTCCAGCCGGCGCGCGCGGCGATGGCCGAGATCAGCCGTCGCTCGTCGGCATCGGCGTCGAGCAGCAAGAGGGAGCGGGTTGGTTCTTCGCGCATAGGTGCCTGTGGAAGCAGCCTATGCCAAAAGGGGTAAACCTCGTCTTAAGGAGGCGTACACCGGAGCGACAGGACTTGGGGAGTTTG
>JBDTON010000167.1:0-15105 GCA_039933195.1 Sphingomicrobium sp.
TAAGCGCGGCCCGCCATGCCGTAATTGCCGGCGCCGAAGCTGCCGCCGATCAGAATTGTGATCTTGGGCACGCTGGCGGTGGCGACGGCGGTGACCAGCTTGGCGCCGTGCTTGGCGATGCCCTCCGCCTCGTACTTCCCGCCGACCATGAAGCCGGAGATGTTCTGCAGGAACAGCAGCGGAATGCGGCGCTGGCAGGCAAGCTCGATGAAGTGCGCGCCTTTGACCGCGCTTTCGCTGAACAGGATGCCGTTGTTGGCGAGGATTGCGACGGGCATGCCCCAGATGTGCGCGAAACCGCAGACGAGGGTCGGGCCGTAGAGCGGCTTGAACTCGTGGAATTCGGAAGCGTCGACAATGCGGGCGATAATTTCGTGGACGTCATAGGGCGCGCGGACGTCCTCCGGGATGATGCCGTAGAGTTCTTCGGCGTCGTAATGCGGCTGGCGGGGTTCCTCGAGTTCGATCTGGGCCCCGCCCTTCACCGGGGAACAGGTGCTGACGATGTCGCGGACGATGGTCAGCGCGTGCTCGTCATTCTCGGCGAGATGATCGACGACGCCCGACTTGCGCGCGTGCAAATCGCCGCCGCCGAGGTCCTCGGCGCTGATCTCCTCGCCCGTCGCCGCCTTCACCAGCGGCGGGCCGCCGAGGAAAATCGTGCCCTGGTTGCGCACGATCACGCTCTCGTCGCTCATCGCCGGGACGTAGGCGCCGCCGGCGGTGCAGCTGCCCATGACGCAGGCGATTTGCGGGATGCCTTGCGCCGACATCTGCGCCTGGTTGAAGAAGATACGGCCGAAATGGTCACGGTCGGGGAAGACGTCGGCCTGGTGCGGCAGGTTCGCTCCGCCGCTGTCGACGAGGTACACGCACGGCAGGCGGTTCTGCTCGGCGATCTCCTGCGCGCGAAGATGCTTCTTGACGGTCAGCGGATAGTACGTGCCGCCTTTGACGGTCGCATCGTTGCAGACGATCATCACCTGCCGGCCCGACACTCGGCCGATGCCGGCAATGAGGCCGGCGCCCGGTACCTCGCCCTCGTACATGTCGCAGGCGGCGAGCTGGCCGATCTCGAGGAACGGCGACCCGGGATCGAGCAGCCGCTCGACGCGGTCGCGGGGAAGCAATTTGCCACGCGAAACGTGGCGTTCGCGGTGCTTTTCGGGCCCGCCTTTCGCGGCTTCGGCGACATCCGCACGCAGTTTTTCAGCGAGCGCGCGATTGTGCTGCGAACGCGCGCGGAACTGTTCGTCGTCGATTGAGATCTTCGTGACCAGCCTGGGAGCGCTCATCGGCGTGACCTAGCGGCTGCGTTCAAGCTTGAAAACTATTGCCGTTGTTGAGCCCGCGCCTTGAGGTAAGCGTAGAGCGCGTCGCGCTCGTGCGGCGTGAGGTGCGTGAAGCGGGTTTGCGCGACGCCCGACATCATCGGGTTGAGCTTGCGCCCGCCGACCGGGATGCCCTTGGTGATCAGCGTTTCGAACTGATCGCGCGTGTAGCCGCCGGCGACGATCAGGTTCGGAATCTTCCCGACCGGATCGTCGGGCTTGCCCTCGAGCTTGGGTCCGTGGCACTCGGCGCAGCTTACCGAGGCGATGTAGCGGCCCAGCGCGTATTGAGGACCGAGGTCGGCTGACGACACACCCTTGGCTTCGCGCACGAGCCTGACCGCCGGCTCGTACTTGCCCGCGGCAATATCCTTCCTGTCCTGCGCGCTGAATTGTGGAGCGGGCGTCTTCTTGCCCTGCGGCTTCAGCGTTCGGAGATAAACAATGAGCGCCTTGAAGTCTGGATTGCTGAGATTCTGGAAAATCTCGGACGGCATCGCCCACACGGTCTTGCGTTCCGGGTGCATGCCGTGACGGATGATGCCATCGAGCTGGGCGTCCGTATATTCGGGCACCTCGACCGTGAGGTTTGACGCGTAGAGAGGACCATATTGCGGTTCGTGCTCGGTGAAGAACGTGCCTTCGAGATGAGCCCCGTGGCAGCCGGTGCAACCGAGCACATGGGTGAGCCGTTCGCCGTGCGCCAGGACCGCAGCGGTATCGCCGGCCTTGGCACCGTCGAAGGTGATTTCCGGCGGCTTCGCCTGCTGCTGGCAGGCCGCAAGGCCGAGCAAGATCGCAACTCCCCATACCCGCATTTGTGTTCTCCCCCAGGCGCTGCATATCGCAGATCAGGAGCGACTGCACAGGGCGACCGGAGCGTGATATGCGCCGCCCCTGCAGAAGGAGGAGGAGGTCATGACCTATTGGGAGTTCAAGGGCCGCGAGCTCGTCAACTGCTCATGCGATTACGGTTGCAACTGCCAATTCACGGCGCTTCCCGACAAGGGCCATTGCCATGCCGTCGCCGCAATCGAAATCGACGAAGGGCGCTACGGCGACACCCGCCTCGATGGGCTGCGCATTGCCGCAATCTTCAAGTGGCCCGGACCGATCCATGAAGGTCACGGCGAGGCAATCGCGTTCGTTGATGAGCGCGCCAACCCTCAACAGCGCGAGGCCCTGCTCAAGATCATGACGGGCCAGGACACGGACCCCTTCGCGACCATGTTCGCGGTCTTCGCTTCGACCATCGAGACGATGCACGAGCCGGTGTTCACGCGAATGGACTTCGAGGTCGACGTCGATGCCCGCAGAGGGACGCTCACGATCCCTGGACACGTAACCATGACCGGGGAGCCGCTGCGCAACAATGTCACCGGTGTCGAGGTCCGCGCCCAGATCCGCCTGCCCGACGGCTTCGAATATGAGGTCGCCGATATCGGCAGCGCGTCCAGCCAAGGCTCCGGTCCGGTACCGATCGAGCTCAGCAACAGCTACGCTCAGTTCGCGCACCTCCATCTCAGCAGCCATGGTGTCGTCCGCGGTTGACCTGACAAGCCGAGTCCTGCGGCACGAGCGGCTGATCGTCGCCGCCGGCATCGCGCTACTCGTGGGGCTCAGCTGGTGGTTCGTTGCGAGCGGCGCCGGAATGGCCGCGATGGAGCCGCCGTTCGGCGCGCTCGTCCTGATGTGGTGGCTGATGATGGTGGCGATGATGCTCCCGTCGGCGGCGCCGGCGATCCTGCTCTATGGCCGCGTGCGCGAAGTCCGCGGCGGCGATTCCGCGATCGCTCGAAGCTGGATCTTCCTCGCCGGATATTTGGCAGTTTGGCTGCTCTTCTCCCTCATGGCCGCTGCCATGCAAAGCCTGCTCGCGAGCCCGTCAATGGCCCTCGAGAACCGCTTTGCCGAAGGTGCGCTGTTGGTCGCCGCGGGCCTCTACCAGCTCTCGCTGCTCAAGAAGGCATGCCTCGCCCGGTGCCGCTCGCCCGCCCAGTTCCTCAGCCGCCACTGGCGCCCTGGCGTCGCCGGCGCCGTTCGGCTCGGTGTGCTGCACGGATGGCATTGCGTGGGCTGCTGTTGGTTGTTGATGGCGCTGCTGTTCGTCGGCGGGGTGATGAATCTGGTGTGGATCGTCGCGCTGACGTTGATCGTCACGCTCGAGAAGTTGCTACCGCGGGGAGACTGGTTCGGCCGCGCCGCGGGGGTCGCGCTGTGCGCATGGGGCGGGCTCAGAATCGCGGGCTTCTAAATGCCGATGACCTCGCGGCCGATGAGCATCCTGCGGATCTCGTTGGTGCCGGCGCCGATGTCGAGCAATTTGGCATCGCGGTAATAGCGCTCGACAGGCCAGTCCTTGGTGTAGCCGGCCCCGCCCAGCGCCTGGACTGCCTCGTTGGCGACGCGCACGGCGTTCTCGCTCGCCAGCAGAATCGCGCCGGCGGCGTCGAACCGCGTGGTCTTGCCCGCGTCGCAGGCCCGCGCGACCTGGTAGACGTAGGCGCGGGCCGAGTTCAGCGCGACATACATGTCGGCGATTTTGGCCTGCATTAGCTGGAAGCTGCCGATCGGTTTTCCGAACTGCTTGCGCTCGCGGACATAAGGCAGGACGCAGTCGAGGCACGCCTGCATGATGCCGATTTGAATCCCGGCAAGCACCGTGCGCTCATAGTCGAGCCCGCTCATCAGCACCTCGACGCCCTTATTCTCTTCGCCGAGGATGTTCTCGGGCGGGACGAAGCAATCGTCGAACACCAGCTCGTTGGTCGGCGAGCCGCGCATCCCGAGCTTGTCCATTTTCTGGCCGATCGAAAAACCCTCCATGCCCTTCTCGATCATGAATGCAGTGATCCCGCGGCTGCCCTCATCGGTCCTGGCGTAGACCACGAGGGTGTCGGCGTGGCCGCCGTTGGTGATCCAGAACTTGGTGCCGTTGAGGCGGTAGCCGTTGCCGCTGCGCTCGGCCTTGAGCTTCATTCCGACGACGTCGCTGCCGGCGCCAGCCTCGCTCATGGCCAGCGCTCCGACGTGCTCGCCGCTGATCAGGCCCGGCAGATATTTGCGCTTCTGGTCGTCATTGCCCCAGCGGCGGATCTGATTCACGCACAGATTCGAGTGGGCGCCATAGCTCAGGCCCACCGAGGCGGACGCGCGCGCAACTTCCTCCTGCGCGACGACATGCTCGAGATAGCCGAGCCCGAGTCCGCCCCATTCCTCCTCGACGGTAATTCCATGCAAGCCCAGCGCGCCCATCTGCGGCCAGAGGGTCTTGGGAAATTCATCGGTTTCGTCGATCTCGGCGGCGATCGGCGCAATCTTCTCGCGCGCGAAGCGCTCGGTTGTTTCGCGGATCGTATCGGCCATTTCGCCGAGTTCGAAGTCCAGTCCGGCATCGGACATTGAAGGCTCTCCTATTCCCCGTGCCGCTAGCAGAGCGGAATCATGAACTCCATGCCGCGGCGGCATTTGAAGAAGCGCGCGGCGGTGACTATGTGCGCTGCAACAATTCCTCCCCGAAACGGGGAGGGGACCATGAGCGTAGCGAAGTGGTGGTGGGGGCCCACCGTCGAGCGCTGCAACCTCTGCGGGCCCCCTCCACCGCCTTCGGCGGTCCCCCTCCCCGTGCCGGGGAGGATCTAAAAACGGAGCATCACATGGCCACCACTACCGACCCGATCGTCATCCTCTCCTACGCGCGCACGCCGATGGGCAGCTTCCAGGGGGCTTTGTCGGGCGTCAGCGCGACCGAGCTCGGCGCCACGGCCGTCAAGGCGGCCGTCGAACGCGCCGGCCTCAAGGGCGAGCAAGTCGACAAGGTGTTCATGGGCAACGTGCTGCCCGCGGGCCTTGGCCAGGCGCCGGCCCGCCAGGCGGCGCTCGGCGCCGGTCTTCCGCGCTCGGCCGAAGCCGTGACCGTCAACAAGGTTTGCGGGTCGGGCATGCAGGCGGCGATCTTCGCCCACGACATGCTCACCGCGGGCTCGGCCGACGTGATCGTTGCCGGCGGGATGGAGAGCATGTCGAACGCGCCGTACCTGTCAAAGAAGTACCGATCCGGAGCGCGCATCGGCCATGACACGATCTACGATCACATGATGCTCGACGGGCTCGAGGACGCCTACGAGCCGGGCCGGGCGATGGGCACCTTCGCCGAGGAAGCCGCGCAGGAATATCAGTTCACTCGCGAGGACATGGACTCCTACGCGATCGAAAGCCTGCGCCGCGCCAACGCGGCGATCAAAGACGGCAAGTTCGCCAAAGAGATCACGCCGGTCACCGTCGTCAGCCGCAAGGGCGAGGTCACCGTCGACGTGGACGAGCAGCCGAGCAAAGGAAATCCCGAGAAGATCCCGCAATTGCGCGCGGCTTTCGCCAAGGACGGGCGGATCACCGCGGCGACTTCATCCTCGATCAGCGATGGCGCGGCGGCCTTGGTGCTTACTCGGCAAAGCGTCGCCGACAAGCTCGGCAAGACTCCGGTCGCGCGGGTGGTCGCGCACGCCGCACACGCGCAGGAGCCGGCCAAGTTCACCTCGGCGCCAGTACCGGCGCTGCACAAGGTGCTCGAGAAAGCGGGTTGGAGCGTCGACGACGTCGACCTTTACGAGGTCAACGAAGCGTTCGCCTGCGTCGCCATGATCGCCATGCGCGATCTCGGAATCCCGCACGAGAAGATCAACGTGAACGGCGGAGCGACCGCGCTCGGCCATCCGATCGGCGCGAGCGGCGCGCGCATCACGACGACGCTGATCGCCGCGCTTCAGGACCGCGGGCTGAAACGCGGAGTCGCGACCTTGTGCATCGGCGGCGGCGAAGCGACCGCGATCGCGGTGGAGTTGATCTAGGCGCCGGACTCGCCGTGGCGGTGCGCGAATGGTAAAGGGCGCCCCCTCAAAAGGGGAGAAAGACGATGCGTCTGACCATCTGCCTTGCCGCCGCCGCCGCCGTTCTTTGCACGGGCTCAACGCCGGTCATCGCCAAGACCGCCAAGCCCGCGGCGTTCCAGCTCAACGAGACGACCTGGACGTTCACCGACAAAAAAGACGGCAAGCTGAAAGAGTCAGTCGACGCCGACGGCAATTACATTGCGCAGACGATCGGCGGCAAACATATCGATCATGGCACGGCGGTTATGAAGGGCGCAAAGGCGTGCTTCACCAGCGCGATGACCAAGGAAGGCGAAATGTGCTGGACGACGGGGCCGGTGAAGATCGGCCACTCGATGGTCACGACAAACGACAAGGGCCGCAAGCTGAAGGTGACCCGCGTCAAGTACACGCCGCTGTCGATGCCGAAGTAAGGCTCGAACCGGCGTCCTACTTGCCGGCGTAGGCCTGGCATTCGAGCTCGATCAGTCCGCCCAGCGCGAGGCCGCTTGCGCCGAACGCGCTGCGTGCTGGCCGCATCCCTTCGGGGAAGTAGGTCACATAGACCTTGTTGAAGTCCGGCCACAGCTTCATGTCGGCGAGCATCGCGGTGCAGTGGAAGACGTCGCCGTAACCAAGCCCCGCGCGCTTCAGGATCGCGCCGACATTCTCCAGCGCCTGCCTGGTCTGCGCTTCGATGCCGTCGGGGAGTTTGTTGTCGGGGCCGATTCCGAGCTGGCCTGAGAGATAGAGCGTGTCCCCGACTCGAACCGCGTCGGAGAACGGAAGAGCCTGACCATTGAGCAGCGGCCTTCCGAGGTGTTCGACAGCGGGGCGCGGAGGGGCTGCGGCGGCGGCGCCCGTCAAGCCGAGAAGTCCAGTTGCGAATGCGAGTGCGAGAAGTCTCATTTGCGTCCCTCCCCTCTGGTTAATCCACGACCTCGCCGTCACTCACGCCCCAGATATCCGACGTGCGCATATAGCCTGTGCGATTGCCGATCCCGATCCGGCACCAGCCGTCGTGGCATTTGCTAATTCGGCCGACCACCCCGTGCTCGGCCTTGTAGCGCATTTTCGCGCCGTCATTCGGATCGGCCCGGACCGGGCGCGGGTCGCCCGGTTTGACGATGGCGGTACGGCGGTCGCTGAGCAGAGTGACCAGCATCCAGCCCTGTGCCCCGTCCGGATCCTGGATCAGCCGCCATGTCCCATATTTCTTGACCACGCGGACCGGCAGGTCGCGACGCTGATAGAGCCAGACGTTGGGATAGTTCTTGCCCGGGCCGGTGTGGGTCAGCGCCTGCCCGCTGGCAATCGACGCCCAGTAGGGCGGCTGCTTCTCCTGCGCCGCAGCGGAAGCTGCGACCGCGGCAATCAGGAATGCGGTAAACAGCCCCCGAAAGAACATCACGCGCCGGTCAGTATCCTGTCCACGAGCTGCTTCACCGTCGGGACGAAGCCGTTCGAATAAAATGGGTCGCTCTTGAAGCGGAAGGCCGAATGACCGGCGAACATGAGGTTCTGCTCGACGGGTCCGCCATGGGCGATGTCCTGGAGCGTCTTCTGGATGCAGAAGCTGCGCGGATCGGCCAGGCGCCCGGTCGAGTTCTTTTCGTTGTCGGCCCAGGACGAGAAAGCGCATTGGCTGAGGCAGCCCATACACTCGGCCTGGTCCTTGCGGATGTGCTTCTCTTCCTCGGGAGTGACAAAGATCAGCGTGTCGTCGGGCGTCTTCATCGCTTGCGTGAACCCGCGCGCGTACCACTCGCGGGCGTGGGTCAGGTCACCCTTGGTCACCCAATAATTCTTTTTGGTGCCGATGCCGACGTCGAGCTCGAAGTGGTGATCGCCGATCGGGTCCTTGGTGTAAGCGACCTGGCGTTCGCTGCGCGCCTCGAGGTTACGCAGGAACGGATTACGCACCGCGGACGAATAGAAGCCGGTCGGCGAGAAGCGGTGCAGCAGGATGTCGCCTTCCTCAAGCGTCATCAGCCTCGCCTTCCACTCGGGCGGGATCGGGCTTTCCTGGGTAAGCAGCGGGCGGGTTCCGAACTGGAAGACAATTTGGCCGAGTTCGGGGTTGCCGATCCAGTGGTCCCATTCGTCGAGCCGCCACACGCCGCCGGCCATGACGATCGGCACGCTGTCGGCGATGCCCTGCTCGCGCATCGTGTCGCGCAGCGCCTTGACCCGCGGATAGGGATCCTGCGGCTTGCGCGGATCCTCGGCGTTCGAGAGGCCGTTGTGCCCGCCGGCAAGCCACGGATCTTCATAGACGACCGCCGCCAGCCATTCGGCGGCCTTGTGATAGGCGCGCTTCCACAACGCGCTGAACGCGCGCGCAGAGCTGATGATCGGCAGGTAGCTGACGCCATAGGACGCGGCGATTTCGCTGAGCTTGTACGGCATTCCGGCGCCGCAAGTGACTCCGGTGACCAGGCCCTTGGTTCGCTCGAGCACGCCGTGGAGAACGCGCTGGGCGCCGCCCATCTCCCACAACACGTTGATGTTGATCGCCCCCTTGCCGGACGCAATCTCGTAGGCGCGCTGCACCTGCGCGACGGCGCCGTCGATGGCGTATTTGATGAGCTCTTCGTGGCGCTCGCGGCGGGTCAGGCCATCATATATCTGGGGGATGATCCGGCCTTCGGGATCGTAGCTGTCGGCGTTGACCGCGCTGACCGTGCCGATGCCGCCCGCCGCAGCCCAGGCGCCCGAGCTCGCGTGATTGGTCGCGGAGACGCCCTTACCGCCTTCGATCAGCGGCCAGACTTCGCGCCCGCCATAGAGGATAGGCTCGAGCCCCTTGAACAACACACGTCTCCCCGGGCACCGACGCCCTCAAGGCGTCCATATAGGAGCGCTTTGGCGGCAAAGCCCGAAAAAAAAGTGACGTGATCCGACCGGCCCTCGCGGTGCCGCCTCGCCGCCTGGGGGAGGATCGCCTAGCAGCGGTTTTGCGCGATGGCGCTTCCGACGACGGCGCCGAGCACGCCGCCGATCACGGCGGTGGTTCCGCGGTTGCCGCCATTCCACCGGCGGCGATCATATCGGCGGCTGTAGTAACGATGGCCGCCGCTTCCGACCGCTGCCCCCAAAGCGGCGCCGGCGATGCCTCCGGCGACCGCGCCCGCGGCCGTATTGCCGCACTGGTAGCCGTTGTACCCGTAACCGCCGTTGTACCCGTAACCGCCGTTGTAGCCGTATCCGCCGTTGTAGCCGTAACCGCCGTAATAATTGGGCGAATAGCCGTAGCCGTAACCAGGATTGCCGTAGCCATAGCCGTACGACGGATAGCTATTGCCGTACCCGTATCCATAGCCTGAATAGCCATAGCCACTGCCGTTATAGCCGTTGTACCCGCCGTAAGTTCCGTAGCCGTTTGAGGGATAACCGTAACCGTAAGAACCGTAGCCGCCGTAATAACGGGAACGTGCATCGGCGGCGCTGGCCACGGTGGCAAGTGCTGCTGAAGCGAGCGCGAGGGCGATTAATTTTCTCATCGAAATACTCCTCGATCTGAAGGGTTCGGCTGCATCAACGCGCTGCCGACTCTCTCTCGCTGGTGCTCTTTCAAAGCTGTCCCGCAGCTTAACGCCGTTTCACCTGCTCAACGATTCGACTGAATAATCGAGCCCGACATCGACGGCAGGCGCTGATTGGGTGATCCGCCCCACCGAGATATAGTCGACGCCTGTTTCCGCGATGGCGCGAATTGTTTCGAGGTTGACGCCCCCGGACGCCTCGAGCGGCACGCGTCCCGCGACCCGTGTCACCGCCTCCCGCAGCACTGGCGGCGGCATGTTGTCGAGAAGCAGCCGGTCGGCGCCTGCGGCGAGCGCGGGTTCGATCTGGTCGATGCGGTCGACCTCCACCTGTACCTGAAGGCCTTTATTCGCCGACTTCGCGCGGCGCACAGCCTCAGCGACCCCGCGGGCGACGGCGATATGATTGTCCTTAATCAGAACGCCGTCATCGAGGCGCATGCGATGGTTCTGCGCTCCACCCATGCGCGCGGCGTATTTCTCGAGCACCCGCAGACCGGGCAACGTCTTGCGCGTATCGAGCAGAACCGCGCCGGTTCCGGAAATCGCATCGACATAGCGCCCAGTCAGCGTCGCGATCCCGGACAAATGCTGAAGCGTGTTCAGCGCCGACCGCTCGGCTGCGAGCATCGCCCGGGCATTGCTCTCGATCCGCATCAGAGTGGTGTCCGCCGCGACCCTGTCGCCGTCGTTCGCCAGCTGATCGATCCGAGCATTCGCATCGAGCCGGCGGAAGAAAGCAGCAGCAATGTCCAGCCCGGCGACGACCATTTTCTGACGCGCGTTCATTTCCGCACTGAAGCGCGCGTCGGCATCGATCGTCGAATTCGAAGTCACATCGCCGCCACGCCCGAGATCCTCGGCGAGCACGCGGCTGATAAAGTCCATCAGATCGAAATTGGCGGGAAGCGGCATTCAGCCGCGTCTAATGGGCTGGCTGCTCCGCCTCAAGGATGCGCCAGCGTCCCTCGTGAACCGCAAATTTCTGCGCGTCCCTGGGCTCGAACCCGGTGCCGCACCAGCATTCGACCGTCAGAGTCACGTTGCCAGCCTCAATATCGATCACGTTGAAGCTCTGGCTCTGCTCACGCACGCGGGTCGATGTCGCCGTTCCGGCCTGGATCACGAGCGCTCCGCCGGCGCGCGTGACCAGGTCCGCCGCGCTATGAACCGACGCGTGATGCGCATGGCCTGCGAGCAGCAGGTCAACTCCCGCTTCCTCGATTGCATCGAGCGCCAGCTCGTGGCGGCCCACCGCCCGCTCGACCTGCTCGCCGATGGGAACAGCGAACAAAGGATGGTGCGTGACCAGCACCCGAACCGCGCCAGTGTCAGTCCTCGCAAAGGACTCGCGGATGAACTCGACCTGCCCTTCGCTCAGACGCCCGTCCTTGAACGTGAATGAGCGTGCGGTGTTGATGCCGAGGACGGCGACCCCCTGCAACTCCACGAACGGACAGAGAGTCTCGTCGATGAAGCGCCGGTACCGCGTCAGCGGCGAGAGGAATCGCCGGAGCACGTCGTAGAGCGGAATATCATGATTGCCGGGAACGCCGACCACCTCGTGACCCGCCTCGCGCAATTGCTCGAGGAAGCGGCAGGCGTCCTTGAACTGCTCGGTCCGGGCGCGCTGGGTGAAATCCCCGCTGACAACAATCAGGTCGGGCTTGAGTTCGTCCGCCTTGCGCCCGACCGCTTCGACGAGATCCTCATCATGCGCGCCGAAGTGCAGGTCGGAAAGATGGACCAGGCGAGCCATGGGACTCTAACCACGTCTTGCTAAACTTGTTTCAAAACTCCTCCCCGTCCCGGGGAGGTGGCAGTCCGAAGGACTGACGGAGGGGGGTTGGAGCCCTGCACCACGCCCCCTCCACCCCTCAGCTTCGCCGAGCGGTCCCCCTCCCCGTCCCGGGGAGGAATTCAGAAGTTCATAAAGATGAGCAGCTTCACGTCGATTCCAAAGCCCTCGGCGCGCTTCTGCTCGACGAAATTGGGAATGTCCTCGCGGGCGACGAGGTGGACGTTGATATCCTCATTCTCATCGCCGCCGCCCTCGCCGATCCGGCGCACTCCGTGGGCGCGAACCAAAGTGAAGCTCTCCGACAGCATGCCAGGCGATGCGTAGAAGTCGCCCAACCGCTCGACGCGCTCGGCGGTGAAGCCCGCTTCCTCTTCCAATTCCTTGATCGCGGTCGTTTCGGGAGTGGCGTTCCGATCCTCGTCGCCCACCAGACCGGCAGGAAGCTCGACGCAACGGCAGCCCGGCGCCACGCGCGGCTGGTCGACCAGGATCATTTTGCCTTCATATTCGGCAAGCACCACGACGGCGTTGATATTGTTCGAGCGGCTGGCAAATTCCCATTTGTCGCGCTTCAGCAAGCGGACGTACTTGCCCTCGCACATCACTTCGGCCGGCGGCAAATCGTCGAGGTTCATAGTTCGATCAGCTTGTCCGGAATCTCGTTTTCGTCGCCTGCTGAACGCGGGAAATGCACTTCCAGCACCGCTCCGACCCGCTCGATCGCCGCGCAAATGCCGTCCCCGGCGCGGCCCTCACGAACGGCGCCGATGAGCGCCGTCATGGCTTCGCCCCAGACATGCTCGTCGGCAACCTTGAGCAGCGCCTCGTCGGCGATGATCTCCGCCCGCCGCTCGGCCACCGAAAGGTAGATGAGCACGCCCGTGCGTTCCGCGGTGCGCCGCTCGGCCGCCGCCTTGAAGATCGAGACCGCGCGGCGGCGCACCCGGCGGTGCTTGGTCGCGGCGGGAGTCAGGGCTAGGCGCAGCGGCATCCACTTGAGGATCAGCAGCGCGACCGTAAACTTGAGCGCGGCGAACACCATCAGCATCGTGAACAGTTGGCTCAGCGTCGGATCCGGTTGCCATCCGCCGAACAGGAAATCGTACCACCACACCAGAGCGGTCGGCCGCCACGCCGCCCAGGCGAGCACTGCGAACAAGGGCACCAGCGCCCAGTGCAAGGCTACATCGTGGTAGGCATCGCTGATCGGGGTCGCGACCGCGACGATCTCGCCGTTGCTCTTCGCTTCCGCCGCGGTGATCGCTGCCGACACCTTTTCGCGGTCGGCGTCGGAGAGCTCGATCACCAGCTTCCTCCGGCTCCGCCGCCACCGAAGGAACCGCCTCCGCCCGAGAAACCGCCAAAGCCCCCGCCGCCGCCACCGCCCCAGCTGCTTCCGCCGCCGCCCCAAGAGGAGCCACCGCCCCATCCGCTGCGACGCCCGGAGTTCGACAAAGCGTTGAGGCCCCACAGCACGACCCACGGGCTAATGCCGCCGCCGCGCGTGCGATAGCGTCGACCCGCGCCCCGCCGGAAATGGGACAGGATCACAAAGCCGATCACCAGGAACCAAAAGATCACGGGAAGCGGGTTGCCGCCCGAGTGCTGTCGCTGCTTCTGCGCCTGCTCGGCAGCCGCGACATTCGTCTGCGCCTGTTCGGGCGGCAGGCTCATCTGCTTGATGATCGCGTCGGCGCCGGCCTGGATGCCGCCGCCCATGTCCCCCGCCTTGAACCGCGGAAGGATCGCTTCACGGGTGATCACGCCGGCCATCGCGTCCGTCAGGAAGCCGCCTGCGCCATAGCCGGTGGCAATCCAGACCTTGTGCTCCCTGGGCGCGACGAGGAGGAGGACGCCGTCATTCTCCTTCGTGCTGCCAATTTTCCAATAGCGGCCGAGGCGGTAGGCATAGTCCTCGATCTCATGGCCTTCGAGGCTGTTGACGGTCGCCACGACGAACTGGCGGCCAGACTGCGCCTCGAGCGCTTGAGACTTGCTGGTGATGTCGGCCACCTGCGCCGCCGTCAGCAGATGTGCCTGGTCGACCACCCGCCCGGTCAGCTGCGGGAACGTCTGCGCCGCAACCGGTGCGGCCAGCGCGATCAGCGCCAGCCACACGACGGCAAGGAGCTGCTTCACCTCAGCTCGCGTTGAAGTTCACGGCCGGCGCGGTCTGCGCGGCCGCCGCGGCTTCAAACGGCACCTTGGGCTTGGAGCCATAGAAGATCTTCGCTCCGATCGCGTCGGGGAAGGTGCGGATGCGCGTGTTATAAGCCTGCACCGCCGTATTATAGTCTCGCCGCGACGCGTTGATGCGGTTTTCCGTGCCCTCCAGCTGGTCCTGAAGCGCGAGGAAGTTCTGGTTCGACTTGAGATCCGGATAGGCTTCCTGCAGCCGCTGCAGCGGGATGATCGCCTGGGTCAGCCGACCCTGTGCGTCGTTGAAAGCCTGCACTTTGGCAGGGTCACTGAGGTCGCTGGCATTGAGCTGGACTCGCGTGGCATTGGCGCGCGCGTTGGTCACCTCAATCAGGACGGACTTCTCCTGCTGCGCATAGCCTTTCACGGTCGCGACAAGGTTGGGGATCAGGTCCGCGCGGCGCTGATAGTCCGCCTGCAAATTGCCCCAGGCGGCATTGACCTGCTCCTCCGCGGTGGGAACGCTGTTGAGCCCGCACCCAGCAAGGCTCAGCGCGGCGAGCGGCGCAAGCAAGCCGAAACGACGAAACACGTTCATCTTCTGTCCCCTTTGGGTCGACGTCGGCGCATAGGTAGACACGCAGTTGTTCGACTTCAATATGCTGTTTTACGGCAGCAACACAGCTGCTGCGCGGCCCGAGCAGCTGCTGTATGCGGGTCGAAACAGGAGGGGTGCCATGCTGAACGACTTTCGCGCATTCATCGCCAAGGGCAACGTACTCGACCTCGCCGTCGCCGTGATCATCGGCGCCGCCTTCGGCAAGATCGTCACCAGCCTGACCGACGACATCATCATGCCGATCGTCGGCAAGGTTTTCGGCGGGCTCGACTTCTCAAGCCATTTCCTGCTGCTTGGCCCGATTCCCGCCGGCTATCAGGGCTCGATGACCGACTATGCGGCGCTCAAGAAGGCCGGCGCACCGGTGCTCGGCTGGGGCGCGTTCCTGACCGAGGTCGTGAGCTTCGTCATTCTCGCCTTCATCATCTTCCTGATGGTGCGCTGGGCAACGAAGCTCATGCGCAAGCGCGAGGAAGCGTCCTCCGGCCCGACCGAGGTCGAGCTGCTGACCGAGATCAGGGACGCATTGCGCAAGCCGTAAGCGCTACTTCGGCCGCCCGCTGAAGCCCGCTTCAGTCCGAAGGGCATCGCCGTCCATCAGGACTCCGTCGCTCATGACCTTGTCGACGTGCCGCAGGTCGCCGATGCGCTGCGAAGGATCGCCATCGACCAGCAGGAGGTCGGCCTCTTTCCCCACCGCGATCGAGCCGGTGCGCTTGTCCGCCTTGACGTTGCGGGCCGGAGCAATGGTCGCCGTGGCCAGCGCTTCGGCCGGAGTCAGTCCGCCCTTCACGTACAGCTC
>JBDTON010000168.1:0-4700 GCA_039933195.1 Sphingomicrobium sp.
CATGTTCGCCGCAGTGGCAAAAAGCATCTTCGGATCGGCCAACGATCGGTACGTCCGCGGCCTCGGCAAATATGTCGAGGCGATCAACGCTCTGGAGGCGAATGTCTCCGCTCTCTCGGACGAGGAGCTGCGCGGACAGACCGAGCGGTTCCGCCAGCAGCTCGCCGGGGGCGAGAAGCCCGACGATCTGCTTCCCGAGGCATTCGCGACGGTTCGCGAAGCGGCGATCCGAACGCTCGGGCAGCGTCATTACGACGTCCAGCTGATCGGCGGAATTGCGCTCCATCGCGGCGAAATCGCCGAGATGAAGACTGGCGAAGGCAAGACGCTGGTGGCCACGCTCGCCGTCTATCTCAACGCGCTTGAGGGAAAGGGCGTCCATGTCGTCACGGTGAACGATTATCTCGCCCGCCGCGACGCCGACTGGATGGGTCAGATCTACCGCTTCCTCGGGATGTCGGTCGGAGTCATTGTCCCGAACCTCACCGACGAGGAACGGCGCCAGGCCTATAACAGCGACATCACGTACGCGACGAACAACGAGCTCGGGTTCGATTACCTTCGCGACAACATGAAATTCACGCGCGAGCAGATGGTCCAGCGGCCCTTTAACTACGCCATCGTCGACGAAGTGGACTCGATCCTGATCGACGAGGCGCGAACTCCGTTGATCATCTCCGGACCGACCGACGACAAGTCCGATCTCTACATGAAGGTCGATCAGCTCGTGAAACTGCTGCTGCCGTTGGATTACGAGAAGGACGAGAAGCAGCGCAGCGTGGTGCTCACGGAGGACGGGACCGAGAAGACCGAGCGGATGCTCGAGGAAGCGGGCGTAATCGAGGGCCGCAATCTTTACGCAATCGCCAACACCCAGGTCGTCCACCACTTGAACGAGGCGCTGAAGGCCAACGTCCTGTTCAAGAAGGACATCGACTACATCGTCAAGGACGGGAAGGTCGTCATTATCGACGAATTCACCGGCCGGATGATGGAAGGGCGGCGCTGGTCGGACGGGCTCCATCAGGCGGTCGAGGCCAAGGAGGGCGTGCAGATCGAGCCGGAGAACCAGACGCTCGCTTCGATCACCTTCCAGAACTATTTCCGGATGTACCCGAAGCTCGCCGGAATGACTGGCACTGCCATGACCGAGGCTCCGGAATTCTTCGACATCTACAAGATGAACGTGGTTTCGATCCCCACCAACGTCCAGGTCTGCCGCATCGATGAGGACGACGTCTTCTATAAATCGCTGCCGGAGAAGTTTGCTGCGATCGCCGAGGAGCTGAAAACCAAGCAAGAGCTCGGCCAGCCGGTCTTGGTTGGCACGGTGTCGATCGAAAAATCCGAGATGCTGTCCGAACACCTGGAGAAGGAAGGCGTCAAGCACTCGGTCCTGAATGCCCGCTTCCACGAGCAGGAAGCCCATATCGTTGCCCAGGCCGGGCGCATGGGCGCGGTCACCATCGCCACCAATATGGCCGGCCGCGGCACCGACATTCAGCTTGGCGGCAACCTCGAATTCCGGATGCAGGATGAATTTCGGGATCTCGTCCAGGGCACGCCGGAATATGAGGCGCAGGCGGAGAAGATCCGGGAAGAGATCATTGCGGAGAAGCAGCGCGTGCTCGAAGCCGGCGGGCTTTACGTGCTCGGCACCGAGCGCCATGAGAGCCGCCGCATCGACAATCAGCTGCGCGGGCGTTCCGGCCGCCAGGGCGATCCCGGCCTCTCGCGATTTTACCTCAGCCTGGATGACGATTTGCTGCGCATCTTCGGCCCGCAGACCATGTTCTCGCGGCTGATGAACAAGAATCTCGAGGACGGCGAGGCGATCGTCTCCCCGTGGATATCAAAGGCGATCGAAACCGCTCAGAAGAAGGTCGAGGCGCGCAATTACGACATCCGCAAGCAGGTCGTCGAATTCGACGACGTGATGAACGACCAGCGCAAGGTCATTTACGAGCAGCGCGCCGACATCATGGATGCCGAGACCGTCACGGATGTCATCAACGACATGCGCGCCGAAACGGCTGCGTCGATCGTCGCGGTGCACTGCCCGCCGGGCACCTATCCCGAGCAGTGGGATGTCGCCGGCCTCAAGGAAAGCCTGGATCTCGTCTTCGCGCTTCATCCGCCGGTCGAGGAATGGCTGGAGGAAGAAGCGGTTGAACCCGAGCTGATCATCGAGCGGTTGCAGGAGCTTGCCGATTCAACGATGGCCGAAAAGACGGCGCAGCTCGACCCGGAAGGACTGAAGCAGGTCGAGAAGCAGATCCTTCTGCAGACTCTCGACCATCACTGGAAGGAGCATCTCGCGACCCTCGACGCGCTCCGCCAGGTTATCCACTTGAGGAGCTACGCGCAGAAGAAGCCGATCGACGAATATAAGCAGGAGGCTTTCCTGCTGTTCGAGCGGCTGCTTGTGGCCATTCGCGAGGAAGTCACCCGGACGCTGATGCGCGCGCAATTCCGCCTCGAGGACGCGCCGCCGCCGGTTTTGCCCGACTTCATCACCCAGCACCTCGACCCGTTCTCGGGCGACGACGACACGGCCGACATCGACGCGTCTACCAGCGCCGTGCTGTCCAACCTTCCGCCGCTCAACATTCCGCAGCCGCCGCTTCCTCTGCGTGAGCCGCAGGGGGGAGTGGTCGAAGCGCCGATCAGCCGCAATGCGCCGTGCCCGTGCGGCTCGGGCAAGAAGTACAAGCATTGCCACGGGCAGCTCGCATAGCTTCGACACCGGTCGTTACAGACCGGACGCAGCTGCGGCGCGCCTACCGGCCCGACGAGGAACAGGTCGCTGCCGAGCGCCTCCACGAGGCGCGGCTGGAGCCTAATGTGCTGGGTGAAGCCACGGCAACCGCGAGGACGCTCGTCAAGGGCGTGCGGGCGCAGAAGCCGTCCGGGATCGACGCTTTCCTGCACACGTACGATCTCGGCTCGGATGAGGGCATCGCGATGATGTGCCTTGCCGAGGCCTTGCTGCGGATCCCTGATGCCCACACCGCGGACGAGCTGATCGCGGACAAGCTTGGAGGACCCGACTGGTCGGAGAAGCTCGGCGCCTCTGAATCGTCCTTTGTCAACGCTGCGACCTTTTCGCTGCTCCTGACCGGCAAGGTGCTCGAAGGCGCGCAGGACCGCTCGGACAATTGGAAAGCGGCGCTCGGACGGGCAGTAGGCCGGCTCGGCGAACCGGTCGTACGCACCGCGGTGCGCGAGGCGATGAAGATCCTCGGCCGCAATTTCGTGTTCGGCAGAACCATGGACGAGGCGCTGAAACGCGCCGAGCCAGAGCGGCGGCAGGGTCTAAGCCACAGCTTCGACATGCTCGGCGAAGCGGCACGGACTTATAAGGATGCCGAGCGTTACGCCGAAGCTTATCGCAAGGCGCTCGACCGAATCGCCAAGGAAGCGAAAGGCGGCTTTCGGCAGTCGCCCGGAATCTCGGTCAAGCTGACCGCGCTTCACCCGCGCTTCGAATATGCCCACGCTTCTGAAGCCGTGGCCGCGATCCTGCCGGTCATGCGCGAGCTCGCGCTCAAGGCGGCCGAGGCCGATGTCCACCTGACGATCGATGCGGAGGAAGCCGACCGGCTCGAGCTCCAGCTCGACGTGTTCGAGGCCTTGCTCGCGGATGACGCCCTCTTTGCCAACGGCTGGGGCGGGTTCGGCATCGCGATCCAGGCCTATCAGAAACGCGCCGCGCCTCTGTGCGACTGGGTTGCCGAGGCGGCGAGGGCGCATGGCCGCCGGCTGATGGTCCGGCTGGTGAAGGGCGCTTACTGGGACACGGAGGTCAAGGCCGCACAGGTGACCGGGCTGCCGGACTATCCCGTGTTCACGCGCAAGATTGCGACCGACGTGTCCTACCTCGCCTGCGCCAAGAAGCTGTTGGCGGCGAGCGATGTCATCTACCCCGCCTTCGCCACGCACAATGCGAACACCATCGGCCAGGTGAAGGCGCTCGCCGCCGGGCGTCCGTTCGAGTTTCAGCGGCTCCACGGCATGGGCGAGGCGCTCTATGATGAGTTGGCCAGGCTCGAGGACGGCATTGGCGATCCGCGCACGCCGGTGCGCATCTACGCACCCGTCGGCAGCCATCAGGAGCTGCTGGCGTATCTGGTCCGCCGGTTGCTGGAGAACGGGGCCAATTCGTCCTTCGTCAACCGCATCGCCGATGAGCAAATCTCGCTCGACGAGTTGGTCAGGGACCCAATTGCCGAGCTCGACGCGCTCGAGCCCAAGCGCAATCCGAAGATCGTTCTCCCGCGCGACGTGTTCGGACCCAATCGGCGCAACAGCGCCGGCGTCGACTTGTCCGATCCGCTGGTCCGCGAGCCGTTGCTCGAGCGTCTCGCTGCGCTCGAGAGCCGCAGCTGGACCGCAAAGCCGACGCTCGGAGCGGGCCAAGGCCGGACCATCACTTCGCCCCACGACCGCCGCCGCGAGGTGGGCAGCGTCTTTGAGGCCAGCGCGGATGATGTCGACCGGATGGCCGGCGCCGCCCACGCCGCCCAGGTGGCCTGGGATGCGCTCGGCGGTGAAGCGAGGGCTCGCCTGCTCGAGCGCACCGCGGACCTCTACGAAGAGCATTGCGAGGAGCTTTTCTCGCTGTGCATCCGTGAGGGCGGAAAGACTCTGGTCGATGCGGTGCTCGAAGTGCGCGAGGCGGTCGATTTCCTGCGCTTCTA